>JALYSZ010000203.1 GCA_030854525.1 Chloroflexota bacterium
CCTCCCGCGGTTCTCCGACGGACAACCTTTGTCCTACGGCTTGGGGTAGTCTCGGGCGATCCGGGACGGTAGCGCTCCGGCCACCCTCCTAAGAAGATCGCGCCAATCCACCCCGGCCGCCGCATCAGACATGTATGCGAGCCCTTTGGCACCGAGAGTGTCATTGGGGTCGGGAGACTCCCACAGTTCGATGACGACACGTCCTAGGTACCGCGCCTGACCGGCTTGGCTGATGATTGGTTTTCCTTCGAAGCCGTTCAGCGGGTTCGTTGCCTTACCGACCTGACCGCTCCACTGACTTGCCACGACGAGGCCTCCTTTCCATCTCGGTCAAAATCGCACCTCCGGCCTAGCATGCCGGGCAGGTGCAGTTAGGTATGTACCCGAGAATCCACAGCATGTGCGCTTGGATGTACGTCGGCGTGCACGCGTAGCACCCGCCCGTGCAAGTGCAGCTGCACGATCTGCCACAGGGACAACAGCAGGTGCTGGAGCAAGCATTACACGGACCCCAGCATTCATCGCAGCCGAGGGCGGCAGCAGGCTGAGCGGTAACGTTCAGGCCAGACGCAGCTACAACCGTTACGAGCCCGACTTTTCCCAGAAATGCCAGCGCGCCGCGGCGCGAGTATTGCCGCATCGCGAGGCGTGCAGCAAACCCATCGATCCCACTGGGACCGCGTAGCAACTCGCGGGTGATCTCAGCACTTCTCTTCTCCGTCGTTGGTTCGATCTGCCCATCGTTCACCGTCTTGTTCCCTCCCTTCTCTCCTTTTCTTCATTTCACACTTCGGCGCGCTTTGCCCTAAAGAAGCCAGCTACGAGATTTGCCCGATCCAGGCCGGTGGCAGTAGCGCCTTGTCCGGCGCGGGCACATTGAGGACCTGATAAATCCAATTCGGACCCGGGTTCGCGGACTGGTCGATCACTCGGCCGAGAGCGTCGAGCGCGACTCCGGCTGGCGCGGAGCCGACTAGGTACCCACGAAGGACCACACCCTGCTCATCAACGAGAATGGGGACCGAGGATGGAAGCGCGAGGTCGACGCCAGACAGGCTTCGCTCTAACAGTTCCTTGACCGAGCGCTGATCACCGAACGCGACGATGACCATCGACCATCCGATCGTCGCCAGACCCTTAGGCCTCTGCGCAATCTCAACCGCTTGACGGAGAACAACCTCGCACGTGCCGCAGTGCGTGGTGAGGATAAGCAGGAGCGTCTGACGGCCGATGCTCTGGGGTCTGAACTCGTAAGGGTGACCGTCGAGGTCGGGCAGCGTAAACGAGGTCGCTGACTCGTCCTTCGCGAATCGTGTGACATGCGGGATGGCCTGGCCGATCCGCTCCTGGAGTATCGCCAGATATCGGAGAATCCCCGCCATCACCAGGATGATCAGAGCGATCAGAATCCACTGGAGCACGAACGCGAGAAGCCAAAGACCGGTCACAGCGATCCTCTCTGTGGTCTGGCAGTCGGGCGACCTCGTCGCGCGTCGCGTGACCACCAAAACAGTCGATCGACCGTGCTTCCTGCAAACGCAAGGACCACGAGCAAGCCCGAAGTTCCGATTACCCCGATCGCGTTCTCAAGCGTCATCGTCGGCTGAGGCAGCGAGCCTCCCGTCACCAAGAAAGAGGCAGCCGCGAGCAGCGCGACGTTGCGAGTTATAAGACCCGGACCAACATCGCCAGACGCGTCCCCAAGGCAGCCGCACGGAATCCGCAATCCACGAACGAGGGCCAACAGTGCGGCGACCGTGAAAACCAGAAGAAGCGCACCGGCGAGAGCGCCCATCAAGGCCACCTGAACGCCTACGAGAAGCGCAGTGCCTGAAGTGAGCTCCAAGCTGATGATCAGCAGCGACACGTACGGAAGGAGAGTCCTGGGTACAAGCCTGTAAGCCGCGACCTGATCGCGGAAGATCGAGACTTGGCGCAGCTTGGCCAAGGCCGACAGAACAAGAACTGCACCTAGTCCGATGCGGATCGCCATCACGATTTCGGGATCAAGGACCATTCAGGCAAAACCCTTACCCTCCGAAGGTATAGGCGCTTGGACTAGGGCGGTCAAGGCCCACTTGCTGGAATCTATACGGCGCACACACGGGGTGCTCCGCTGGGCCACTGAGCGCCCAAATCGGGTCCGGTTCCAGTGACGGTCACCCAGCTCCCGGTCGGTCCGCCCGTCGATCCATTCCCTATTCCGTGGGTCCGCCTCGACCAGCGACCACGTGCGGCCGCTTGGTTCACACCGCGCCCAGTTGTGGCCGGACCGAAGCAAGCTACTCGTGAATTGTTCGGTCCGGCCGGGAGGATGGTGCGCGTGAACTGGTGAGCCCCGGAGCTGAGTTTGCCGGGCACACGTGACGTGCCTTGGCCGTCGGGCTCACCGTCGCAGCACGGTCGTGCGCAGGGAGTGGCAGCCGACCGTTGCGACGTTCCGAGGGGTCACTGCGCTCGTCGGGCCGCTCGTCGTCCGGGCCGCGCCCGCGCGGCGGATCACGACCTGGGAGATCCGCTGCCCGGACTGCCGGCGCTGGTTTGCGCTCGACGTGCGCACAGACCGTTCGTGGCGCTTCCGGCGGCGCGAGGAGCTCAGCCCGCCGTTAAACGGATGTTCTGCAACGCAGCGCGCAGCTCTGCCAGCCACCCCTCTTCCGCGTCTTTCTGGGGCTGGGGCTTCCGCCGCTGCTCACGTTGATCCGCAATAGCGCTCCGTTGGCGTTCAACCGTAGAAGGGAAGCGCTAGGCGCGATGCTCGCCGGCTTCCGCCGAATCCCGCCCACGCCCGTTAGTCATTCGAGCTGTATGCGGTGTACGCGGCCTGTAGGTTCGTCCAGTCCTTTTGCAGTTCATCGATCGTCGGTCGTACGCCCAGTGTGACCAACGGCTGTGAATGCCCCGCCATGTAGCGACAGGCTTTTTCCCATATCGGGTAGATGGCCTTGATCGCCGCGTGCAAACGGTCGGCGTGGATCATCTGCAGGTTCTGCATCGCGACATTCGGTTGATAGCGACGCACGACCTTTCCAAGCAGCTCGTTCTCGGCCACCGTCTCGCACCAAGTCCGCATGTGGCTGTAGGCGAGATCAATCCGTTCCTGTCGTTTCTCGTCGGTTCCGCCACGGGCGTCTTGGATTGCTCGATTTACCTGACGCCGAGCGCTTGCCTCAGTGTCCTGACGAGGATGGCTCGCGCGTGTGACCACGCCTTTACGCCCGCCGTCAGCGCGTAGTTGGTAGTACGAGCACTCAGCGGGGTGTTGATCGAAGCCTGCAAGCAGCTCTGAGGTGAGCCACATGTCATGCGAGAACACCACGACTTGATGCGCTTCGCTGAGTTCCACCATACGGGCGGCGATCTCGCTGACGCGTTCGGCATCGAAACTACTCACAGGGTCGTCGAACACAACGGGCGCAGAGCCTCCACGCAGCGAAAGCTCTGCGAGAAAGTCGGCCAGCGCCAGGACCTTCTGTTCGCCCTCAGAGAGAATCTCGTCCAACGTATGGTCGGACGCGACACTCTTTCTTCGGGCCGCTTGCCCCCGGCGGCCCGGGAAGTCCAGTACGACGGTAGGCGCGCGCAGACGTTCGCACTCCTCGTGAAAGGCCCGCTCGAAATCCCGATTCATCATGTCATCACTCGCGCTCTTTGTCAGTTCGGTGAGGTGCTTTAGGAGCGAAGGAAAGCCGCGCAAAAGTGTCCTCAGCCGATCAGACCACGCGGCGTCATTTACATAAGCTTGTATCTCCGACAGACCCTGCGACAAACGCAGACGAGCCTCCAACATGGCGATACGGGCGCGTTCCTCCGCGATCCGGGCTTCCCGGGCGCGGGCGTCACCCTCGACGGCACGTAGGGTCTCGTCCGCCTCGCCGAGCGCGGCGGTCAGTCGTGGCTGGAGCGCACGCGCTGTCGACTGAGCCGCAACAAGGTCAGGTCCCTCGGGATCCTGTGAGTCGCGGAGACGCTCCGCAAGGTCAAGCACCACCCGCCCTTCGTCTACCCAACTGGGGGCACTCTCACTAGTAAGTGCGGGCAGAGACACGCGAAGACTTCCGGTGGCGTCCGCGAACCCACGGGAGGTGACTGCTGCGCGCGTTCGGGTCAGTGTCCGCGAAGCATCATCGAGGGCCTGCGCGCTCGCGCCGCTCGCCAGGTCCCGGTACGTTCTGAGGAGGGCCGTCGCGGATACGTCGAGTGGTTGTTTGCAGAAGATGCAGGTGTCTCCTTCTCCGGGATAGGAGCCTTTGCCGGCAGCGTGGAGGAACTGCTCTCCCGCCTCGAGGAAGGTCTGCCAGGCCGGCCGTGCGGCATCCGCGAGCGGACCGACAAAAGCGTGCGTCGCAGCCTCGGCATGCCGCCTCCGCGCCAGCCGCTCCGCGGCTGCTGCCGATGCAGCTGCCGCTGAGTCGAAGCGATCGATCGCCGTGCATACCGAACCCAGGGCGTGAAGGACGGCGATGCGATTTCGGAGGACTTCGACGTTTCCCTCGACCGTGCCAGTGAGCAACATCTCGAGGTCGAGCTGACGAGTGTCGAGCTCGGTTCGCTCGTCGTCGCCAAAAACGGCGAACTCCTCCAATTCACGAAGGTTTGTACTCGCGCCAAGTGTCTCTACCATCGGATAGATCGCCGTCCCACGAGCGAAAGCGGTTGTGAATGGGTTCTGGCGTGGCTGGCGCGCAGCGGCGTCGGCTTCGAGCAGATCTCGCACGCGCTCGATAGCGGCATGCAGCCACTTGAACACGGCAAGGTCTGCGGGCGTGTACACATAGGTGACGCTGTCTTCGAGGTGGAGCGGGACCGCCCGAGCATCAAAGACACTCATCGTGGTCAGCGGAGCCACGCCGAGTTCGTCATGCCACGCGAGTTCATGTTCCTCTCCCCCGATCGCGTATCGAATGACCGCAGTCGGAGGAATGGACAAAGTGTGCCGATGAATGTCGTCGATGATTCGTTCGGCGGAGCGCACAGCGCCAACGCGTTTCAACACACGGACATAGCCCGTCTTACCGGTTGCGTTCATTCCAAAGATGACAGTCATCCGCTTGTTGAACTCGAGCGACTGCGCTTCGGCGAGCGCGTTGACCCCACGACAATCCCGCAGGGACACAAGCCGCACGGCTGCTGCGCGCAGGTCGACCTCGCCGTCCTCGATTAGAGTGGGCACCGTCTCCGCTGGCGTCGACGACAGCTGTTTCTCTGCTAGGTAGAGGTCGCGGACCGCCGTGATCGAGCTGTCGGGCGGCTCGCGCCGAACTGTCAGGATTTCTCCAGTGAGGCGACGGATCCAGTCATCCTGCTGATTTGCCCAGCGCACCAGGAGCTGTCGAGGCGAACCACTCGCTGTCAGCGGCATCGGCGTTTGGACCACGCCCAAAGCATCGAGTGGCCGGTCAATGGGCGCAATCTCCTGGACCTGCGTGGCGTCATCGAACGAGCGAGACCGGCAGCGTTTCGGTGAGTCCCTCGACCAACATGCGATAACCGCCTGACGGTGCCAGATAGATCAAGACGCTCGGCCGGTAGGCGTAGTGATAGAGATACGCGTATCTATCTTGTTTCCAGACTTGACCGTTGGCCAATTCAAACGTCGTATCGCCGGTCCAGCCATCAAAGGTTCCGTCGATGCATGAACGAACAAAGTCGTCTACCTGTCGGACTCGGATTGTGTGTCGGACACCTTGGACGGAAAGGGTCCAGCCCGAACCCGATAGCTCCAGGACGACATTGGGCCGGTATGCGTACTGATACAGGTACGCGTATTCAACTTGGCCCCAGACCTGGCCGTTGCACAGGTCAAATGCTGTTTCGCCCGACCATCCTGAGAACGGCCCGGCGATGCACGTCTCGATCCGCTCCGCCGTCACGACTTATTCCTCGGTGTCGGACCCGACCGCGGTCTTGGTCGGCCCGAAGTGGGCACACCTGTGTTGCACACATTTTCCTGAAAGGGGACCAGTAGCCTTGCGTTTTGGCCGCCTCCCCAGACTACGCGGCGAGGTGTTCGTCGGCGCGGAGGACCATCGCCCAGCCGGCGAGTCGCTGGTATGAGGTCAGCCCCCTACTTCATTACGTCCGCTGGCCCAACCGCTAGTCCTCGGTTAGTTCCCAGAGCGCCCAGAGGAACTGGCCAACGCCATGCTGCGTCTTGCCGGGACCGATGAAGGTCGAGACGACCCGCCAGCCGGCGTCTCCCAGGTCTTTCGGACCGATGCCGTTGCCGTCGTCGCGGAGCATCTCGACTTCCTGCTTTCCGAATTGCGCGATGGGCGAGATCTGGTAGCGCTTCTTCAAGTTGATGACGCTCATCTTTTCTCCATTGGACCTATGTCGGCGTGTGCGCGAATCGTCACCCGCGGTATGGCGACGGCGCTGGATTTGGCTGGGGAATCACGTTGCGGACCTCGACAAAGCCGCGCGGGCCGTCGAGCGTGATGTCGGAATCGGCCGACGCCGTCGCGCCAGCGAGCGGCTGCACCTCGTGCACGAGCAGCGGCACGCCGATTGGCACCTCCGGTGAAAGCGCGTGCCCGCTCGACTCTGTGGTGAACGGAGCCCCTAACGGCGCACCGGAGTCTTTCCGCAGCATCTGGAACACGGCGCCGTCGAGCTGGCCTGCGACCTTGCTGCCGTTAGCGTCGACAAGCTTCTTCCGAATGAAGACGCGGCCGACGCCGCGGCGCCGCTGCGGTGTGTCGAAGAAGCGAGCTCCGATAAAGCGCGGGTCTGCGGGCGGCGCGAAGAAGAAGCCGACCTTGTCGATCCGCACGACGCCGTCCGCGAACAGCAGATCGATGCCGGCGCCCGCGGTCTTGAAATCCTTCGCCAGCATCCACCGCTGCAGCATCGCGTCGAAGTCGTCGAGCGACGCCTGGAAACTGACGAACTGCAGTCCGGCCGTGACCGCACCGCCGTCAACCTGCAGGAACGGAACGCCGCGACGGAAGATCTGGCTGGTGAGTCCGCCTTGCGGCCGGACCTTCCGGACGTGCGCCGCCGGTGCGGGCGAGTCGTCGGAGGCGTAGGCACCTTCGGCGCGCGGGTCGCTGCCGGCGGGTAGATCGAGGCGGGAGCCATCGGCGCGCCGCCGACCCATCCGCCGCTCCTGCTCGTCCGCGGACAAGCGATTCCACGCGTCGAGGTCCTGCGGGAGTTTCAAGTAGGCCATGTAACTCCCGTTCTCCGACGAGTCCGGCTCGTCCGCGGCGTCAGGGCCCACGAAAACGACCCGCGGTCGATCCTCGGCGGGGATGTTGCGCATTCCGTCCCGGAACCCGAAGAGTTCACGTCCGTTTCCGCGCTGGAACCCGTTCTCGATCGCGATGCTCGCGAGGCCCGCCGTGCGGCTCCCCCACAGGCCGAGCACGAAGTCGACGACCTGTGCGCGCGATCGCGAGAGAACGTAGAAGACCACGTCCGCTGCGACGATGGCTGCAGCGGTCGGCACCGTCGGCAGATCGCCGAACTCACGGGGCGCCCGGCCTTGCAGATCGAAACGCGCTGTCGTCCCGGCCGTGAAGAAGGACGGGCCGAACGCGACCGCCGCGGTCGCTAGGCGGGTTCCGTTGACCGGCGCTTCCAACGCGGTTACCAGTCCGGTGGCGGCCTGCAACCAGCTGAGGACGCCCGCATGATCGAGTGACGATGCGAGCGTCACGAAGATGAGGCTGGCCTCGCTCGTCGGATCCGTGATCACATCGTCCGGCAAGATGCCGTGCGCGAAAGAGGTGAGCGTCATTCCGTCCAGCCGATCTCGCGCAACGCCCGGATCCCCTGCCCCGCCGCGAGGCAAAGAACGCCGAGCGAGTGCCAGGTCTGCACCCGGCGGTTGAGCGTGGCATCGATCGTCGCGATTGCGAGGAGGAAGCCGCCCAAGCCCTGGAGCAATCGCTCGGAGTCACGCATCGGCCGACTCCGACGCGTCCGAGAGCGAGTCGAAGTAGACGATGTCGTACATGGGTCGGAAGCCATGGTGCCGAGAGCGGACGGAGGCGATCGCCTCGAGCAACGCCCCGGCCGCAGGCGCGGTGCTCGAGCGGGCGAGCTGGTGCTGCCGAATGATGGCGTATGTCATCCGCAACTCGTTCTGGCGGTCGTCACCCCGCGGGAGTAGCGCGCACTCGTCGCGGACCAACATCCACGCCAGCGGGAGCGCGTCCGGCCCACGGGCCGCGTCGATCTGGCGCACTTGCCAGCGCCTGTCGATTGTCGGTCTGACCCGATAGTCACCTTGTTTCCTGTTCGGGCGTGCCAAGATCGGTACCCTCCGCAGTTGCATATTCCATGGCCGAAACAGCAGCCATCCTATGCAAATATGACTCGCCACGCAAAATACACCCCGAAACTAGGCGGTTGGCAACAAATGGCACTTGCCAGCCGTTATGCACATGTGCATTACTAAGGCAACACGCGACGGCTGTTAGAGCGGACGCGCGCTAGCCGGGAGGGGGTCACCGTGCTGAGCCACGTACCAACTGACGCTGAAGTCGGACGGCGCGTGAGAGACGCGCGCGTGCGAGCCGGCTTCGAGAGCGGCGTCCGCTTCGCCCGTGCGGTCGGACTAACCCAATCGACACTGTCGCGCATCGAGTCCGGCAAGCGTCCAGTGACCGTCCCTGAACTCGCGATGATCGCGTCGGTTGTCGGCGTGCCGCCCGAATCGTTCCTGGAAACGCAGGCGTCCGGCGGCGCGTTCTTCCGGCTCGCAGACAACACCCCGCTCGCCGGAGAGATCGACCGCGCGGTGCGCTGGCTCGAGAAGTTCGCCTACCGGATCCAGGCGCTCCGTGAGTTCACACCGGATGCCGAGATCCCGAGACCCGATGCGCTCGCGCATCAGGCGCCTAAGGACTTTGCGGAGGCGGCGCTCATCGCGCAGCAGGTCCGTCGATCGGTTGGGCTAAGCGAGGGGCCGGTCCCTGACCTCATCGAACTCCTCGAGCGGGTCGGATGCCTCGTCGTCGTCCGTCCACTCGGGGCGGCCGGTCCGGATGCGGTCTATGTCCCCCGCCCGCTTGGGATCGTCTTGCTCAATGGGTCGCGTCCGCGGGTCCGCCAGCGGTTCACTTTGGCCCACGAGCTCGCGCACCACGTGTTCCATGGCACGCTCGTTACCGTCGATGTCGATATCTGGGCTTCGCGCACGCGTGCCGAACAGTTCTGCAACACTTTCGCCGCGCACTTCCTAATGCCGCGGCACGGCATCGAGTCCGAACTGCAGCAGCGGTTCGGGCTGCGCCGTCCACAACGTCCCGTGCATGCCTTTTGGCTTGCCAACCACTTCGGCGTGAGCCTCGAAGCGATGTGCTACCAGCTTGCGAACTTACAACTGATCCCGCACTCAACCGCGAAGACCTGGCGAGACGAGGATCGGAGGGCCTTGGGGTACGGCCTCGGTGTCACGGATTACCGGCAGCGGCCGCCCGTGGAGAAACGCTGGCCTCCTGAACTGCTCGAGCGCTTGCGATTCGCATTGCAGCGAGGCGTCCTCGATCGGGCTCAGGTCAAGCGGCATCTTGATGGCGATGCGCAGGCGGTGTCCGCGGTCATGACGCCCGCCTAGCATGGCCGGGTGGCGGTTGAGCGCGGGGCAAGTAATACACGCATATGGGTACTGGACGCTACACCGTTATGGGGTTTCAGCAGCGTCAACCTGATCGACACATTGGTGTCGCACGCGCCCGGCCGCCTGAAGGTCACTCCGGTCGTTTATGGCGAACTCCGGCGGCGCTCTGGGCAGCGTCCCTTCCTTCAGCTCGCACTCGCGGCCATCGACGGCGGGCTCATCGAAAAGGTCGCTCCGACGCGAGCCGAACAGCGGCTCACGCTGTCCCTCCACTCGAGCTTGTTCCTGCGGGCGCCCCGTAACGGGAAGGACCTGGGCGAGGCGGAGACGATCGTCGTCGCTGGCAGCCGCGGATGGAACGCGGTCATTGACGAGCAGAAAGCAAGGAACGTCCTGCCCCTGCGATACCGCGGCTGTGACGCGTACTGCACCCCGCAGGTCATGCTCGCCCTCGCGTTGGCGGGCCGCTTGACCATGGACGAGGCGCACGAGAAGCTGCAGGCGATGACCCGGGCGCCGAATTTCCAGCACGAGTTCGCCGGGAAGTCGAGGGCCAAGTGGATGGCCGCGCCCAACTACTACGGCCCGGTCCCGTTTTGATGCGATGGTCACGAAGATCGGCCGTGGAGCTCCTAGAGCGCGCCGGCAGCTAGGTGAGGTCTCCCCAGAGATGAGTCACACGCCAGCGGTCTAACCAGCCCTGCGGCGTGAGACCCCGAAGCGCGGTGTGCGGTCGTTGGGTGTTGTACCAGGGAACGAAGAGCGCGATTGCCAGCGCTCGCTCCGCGTCGGTCGAGAAGTGGTCGCGGTATGCGCACTCGCGCTGGATCGTGCCGATGAAGCGCTCGGCCCGACCATTTGTCCAGGGGTGGCGGACCTGGGTCCGAGTGTGACGGATCCCGGCGGAGCGGCACGCATCGCGGAAGGCGAAGCTCTTATACGCCGAGCCGTTGTCGGTGAGGACCCGCTGGACCCGGATGCCGTGCTGCCCGAAGAACGCGCTGGCCCGATCGACGAATGCCGCCGCGTCGCTGCCGCCGAGGGTCGGGCGGAACTCGCTGAACACCATCCGACTGGCCATGTCGATCGCGACATGGAGGTGCTTCCAGCCGACGAGCTTGTATGTGCCCGGGACAGCGACGCTCGCCCGACCGCCGCCGCGCTGCAGCGAGCCGAAGCTCTTGATGTCGATCCCGATGAGCTCGCCCGGGCGGAGAGCCGGATACGTTCCGAAGCTCCGCCGCGGCTTTGGAAACAGATGACTGAGCCGCTGCGCGCCGTGGCGGCGGAGGATCCGGTGGACGGTGCTCGGCTGCAGCCCAAGCTGTGGCCCGATCCGATCGGGGCCGAGTCGCTCGTCGAGGCGCAGCGCGAGCACGCTCGCCTCGAGGGCGTCGGCGCAGCGTCGGGGCGAGCGGTGTGGCCGGCACGAGCGGTCCGAGAACTCCGGTGAGCGCTGCCGCCAGCGGTACACGGTGCGCCGACTGACCCCGCTGTTCCGCGCCGCCTGACTGATTCCGAGACGCGCGGCCTCGGCGACCAGAAACGCCCGGGTGCGCGAGTTGAGCCGATCTCTCTGGTACAAAGAAGCCCCTCCGACTAGTGGTGTTTGGTTTCAGCACCGCGCACCCTAGTCGGGGACTTCTATTTGTGACTCAGGTCTGAGGAGAGCTCAGCTAGGCCACGATTGCGGGGAGCCATCGCGCCACGTCGCGGGAGCGACGGCGAGAAGCGGGACTGCCTTTTGACCGCCTAGTGCTTCTGGACCTTCATCTTTCTCGAGCTGGAACGGCATTGGTTCAGCGACCGAGACCGTCCATTCTCGCGCCCGTATTCGCGACCAAACGCCAAACCGCTACCAGCGGCGCGCACCCAGAAGCACACTCTTCCAGTAGGCATTGATCGGTTCGATTTTCACGACCGCGCCGGTATGCGGCGCGACGATCATGCGGTTTCCGCCGATATAGATGCCCGTGTGGGAAGCGTCACGTGGAGCTCCGGTGGTGTCGAGGGCTAGTAGACATCTCGGTGGGTCCCGATCCGATCGTCGAGCCGGATCACGGATCTGGGCGGTTTCGAATCCGCGGGCGGCGGACCAATGTCGTCCACGATGTGGACGTGCTGATCGACGGACGAATTCATGGGTTCGACCCGGATCGGGACGCCCGTCCCCTCTATCCCAACCTCGCGAGCCGGGGGTTGATCCGGAAGAGGCGATCTCCGTCGGATGGATTCGCTCCTGGAGGCCTCGACCTCTCGCCTCGATTTCATCCTTATCGGGCCGACGGTACGATCGACGAGCGCCTCACTTTTTTGGGGGGCGTCGTCGGATGGGGGTGGTGTTTTTTCAGGCGAGCGCCGCCCGGCCTCACTCTTCGAGTTACGTACTCAATAACCTTGCCGTCTGGGCTCGCGAGGTCGTAGTGAAAATTGGGGTTGCCTCGCTGACGCCGGCAGGAACCTAAACCTATTCGGTGGCGGACCTGACCACGTTGGCCAAGTCCAACCCGACTCCTTCGGCCCCCCGGGCTCTCAAGCACGCCCGTGTATGGGCGTGAGAGAAGCAAAGGCTATCCCGGACCGTCTATCTGATCGGCTGCCTTGCGTCTGCGGTTAAGGTCGGTCAAGAGCAACTTGTCTTCCGGTCCACGTTCCTATAGCGTGCCGCCAGTTTGCTAGCTCGAGCTAACAACCGGGGAGGTAGGAGCCGTGCTGCGAGGCGTAATTCGTTGGCTCATCGTGCTGGGCGCAACGGGGGCAATCCTCTTTTTGGGCGAGGCACCGGCCAAGGCCTGCTTTCCTCCTTTCCCCTGCTAAACCGGTGCTGAACCGACATTCGAGGTTCGCAAAAACCTATGCTTAGGTCATGCGGGGTACCACAAAACGACGCGTGTTACAGAAGGCCAAAGGCCCCGTTGATCCGGGGGTAGGCGCGAGAGTGCGCGAGCTCCGGCAGAGCCGAGGACTGACGCAGGCTGAACTCGCAGGCACCGAGTTCACCAAAGGATTCATCAGCCTCCTCGAGACGGGTCGCACCCGCGCGTCGCTGCGCGCGGCGGGAATTCTCGCCGCCCGCCTGGGAGTGTCGACGAGTGAGCTCGTAAGTGCCGACGGCAACCTACCCGAGCTCGAGTTACAGCTTCTCCGTGCGGAGCAGATGCTTTCGGGTGGTCAAACGGCGGAGGCGGTCAGGCTCCTTCAACCCTTGATTGCTCGCGCGGAGGGAGCTACCAGGGCGAAGGCCCTGCGGCTTCAGGGACGCGCACTGGTGGATCAGGGTGCCGCTCGCGAGGGGTTGGAGCTCCTGGAACGAGCAGGTACCGAGCTGAGAGCCGTTGGTCTGAGCGATCTGGCGATTCGCGTGCTGTATGACCGGGCAATCGCTTATGCCAATTTGGATGAGCCAGGAAATGCCTTAACCCTGGCGCTCGAATGTGAGGCCGCGTTACGCGCCCGGGGACTTCCCGATCGGACACTGGAGCTACAGATTCGAAGTCTGATCGCCACCTGCTTCGCTCGTGCCGGCGACCTTGAAGCGGCGAGCCTGCAGGGCGAGCGCGCCCTGGCCTTGGCGGAGGACGTGGTCGACCCCGAGGCCCTGGGGTCCCTCTATTCGACGATGGCTATGACTCGAGAGCGCCAAGGCGACTTCGACGCGGCGCTGACCTTTGCGCGCAAGAGCCTCGAACTCTTTGAATCGATGGGCCGCGACCG
>JALYSZ010000323.1 GCA_030854525.1 Chloroflexota bacterium
GCGCGCGCCATAGAAATTCTGCGAGGAGAACTCGTCCGCACGCTGAGGCTACTTGGGTGTCCGTCAGTCCAAGATCTCGATCGCTCATTCGTTGACATCCCGCCGAGCTGGAATGTCGCGAGTTCAATCTAAGGAGTTCGCGCGGCCGATCTGAGCCGATCGGAAGGCGTTTGCGCTCGGGCGACGAGCACGTCGGCTGCTATCCCGGGCGATGCAAGAGAACGAGAGCGGAGACGGGCGTGTTGTCGACCTCTGCTTTTTCCAAGCGCCTCCGGAGGGCGGCTGATCGGGAGTCAGCCGCCTTACCCGACCGGCTCGTGGGTCCGTAATCAACCAGCGATCAAGATGCGGCCGCTTCATCTGATGAGGCGCGCGTGGCCGTCCGACATCGAGTGCGGGTCTGCCCGCCGCACTCAGAACTATGTAGCAGCGAGACCATTTGTCTTGGAGTGGTGAAAACGGGTATCAGGAGGGAGTTTGTTCGGAAACTCGAGAGGTCAGAGGGATCGTGGTTCTTCAGGTCATGTTCCGAGCGAAATGCGAATTCGCGCCTGAACATACTGGCGACGACACATGGTTATGGGCCACGACAAATTGTTCAACAAGAAGACGGCGAGCAGGCTTTTTCGTCCTTCCCAGTGACGATCAAGAGAATCCGAGTGACGCGATGGCCGGCTGAGCTACAGATAGACGCCCGTGAGAGACCCGCCGCCTCAGAGAATTCGCGGATTTCCGAACAAACTCTCAAGCCGATTCTCCAAAAAGTCAGGGGAGTCAGACGACCTAGAAAGTCAGGGTCGGAGGAACGACCGCTCCCTCCCCAAACGGATCCCGAACTAGAGTCCACGGACTTCTATGACTCCTCCCGCCGACGTCGCGCTGTATGTTGGCTCCACTCCATTGACGGCGATCTGGCGGACGTCATAAAAGCCGCTGCCTCGCGGTAGAACGAGGTCGGCTGCGAGGGGCTTACCACTATCCGACCGTGTCCGCAGCGCCCCCGAGGACAGGACCGCGCCAGTTGGAGGACAGTCAGGCCGCGTACCACTCGAGCGTGACCCCGACTCCTTCAGCGCTGAGGCGTTTTCGAACGGTCCGAATACACCGATGCACAGCCGAACCTCGTACGGCTCAGCCGAATCCCTACGGATGAGCTCGGGAGTCCAGTCCACGTGAAAAGCTGCGCCGGGCGCAAATGGGCCTTGGGCATAGCTGGCCACATACCGGTACTGAGGATGGAGAACCTTCGGCGCAGGTGCGGCCGAGCAGGCTACGGCGCTCACGAACAAGAAGGTCACGGCGAAGTTGAGGCGCATGCGCTAACCGCCCTTCATCAGCGCGAATGGGGGAAGCACGAAGACATAGTCTCGGCCGCTGACCGTCGCCCAGAGCTCGAGCTCGATGCGATCGCCGTCCGGCCACTCTGGACCATCGTTGACGGACGCCATGCGCCAAGCGTTATTGGAAATGGGTGACGGCGCACCGGGAGGGTATCCATCGGCCATGGTCTGCGTTCCGTAGGTCGTGGGACGGCGTGCCCAGACCTCGCTTCCTCTCGTCACCCGAAAACAAGTGAACGCCGGGTCACCCAGAGCATCGCGAGAAGACGCCGAGATAGACGCGACGACGGTGAGTGGATGTCGGCTTGCCCGCGCCTGATCAAGCGGCGATGTCACGATGCGGGGCATGTAGTCGAGCAGCGCATTACCTCCGACCTGGAACTCTCGCCCGTCGAGCACCACATAACCACTCGAACCGCCGAGATGGACGCGCGCGGCGTCGCTCCAATCCGATGGACACCACGTCCACGGCTGTTGGACGACAAGGGCGGTTCCAGTCACCGCGATCGCCAGGAAACCTAAAACGGCGAATACGCGAGCGGACCTGAGTCGAGTCCCGGTCTGCCCCATTGGCTCCTTACTACCATGCATGGACAACCCTGGAATGCTTCCTACCCGGACCCTTATCCCTTTGAGACCGACGCCGAACGGGCAGGAGCCGCTTCCCGAGCGGGGCCCGCCACCGTAGAACTACAAACGCGGATCGACAGGTTCACTCTCGAGGGCAAGGACCGCGAAGACGCACTCGTGCACGCGACGGAGCGGCTCGTCATGCACGAACCGTTCGAGGCCCTCAAGTCCGAGCGCGAATTCACGCGTGGCGAGCGATCGCTTCGCGCCGAGCCCGCGCTCTCGCAAGCGCTCGAGGTGCCCGGGCCGGGTGTAATCAGGCCCGTAGATCAAGCGCAGATACTCGCGGCCACGGACCTTGAGCGCCGGCTGCACGATCCCGCTCTTCCACCGAGCGATGAACTCCGCTGGCTTGACCACCATGCCCTCGCCGCCGCGTGCCGTCAGCGACTCCCACCACTCCACAGCCCGCTGCTCGCTGGCAGGGTCGGCGAGGTCGACCTCCATCGATGGCGTCGCCGTGATGACGGAGCCGTCGGTTGATGCGAGTCGACCAAGGCGCTCGAGGTGCCAGGCGTGTGGCTGATCGCTGTGCACGCGGTTCTGGCTCGCGAGTATGTGGAAGGGCGCGAGCCGAACGTCGCCGATCCCGTTCACGTCCCAGGGCTTGCGCTGTGAGGACGGTGTTCAGGATGCTTGCGGCGTAGCGGCCGTACTTCGCGGTACGCGCGATCGATCTCGTCGTCCGGTGAGAGAATTCACGGTTTTCCTAAGAGACTCGCATATCCCCCTCTCAAGAAGTCAGGGGAGTCAGACGACCTAGAAAGTCAGGGTCGGAGGAACGACCACTCCCCTAGCTTCAACGTCACAGGCCCAAGGTAGCTCTTGAACAACAGGACATCGTCCTCACCTGCTCGTCGTCCTCGGCCGACAGCACATCGTGCTCACTCCTGGATCCGGATGTCGTCAACGGTCGGAATGCTTATTCAACCGGTGCCGGCACCTGATGCGGCGCGGGACCGCCAGCCGCCCCTAACGCGCGCTCAGACGGTCGTGATGGCCATTTGGGGTGAGAATGATTTGTTGTCGGTTGTCAGGTAGCCGTGCCATATTCGGGCCTAGTGCAGATCTCGCAATCGCGGGGCACCGATTGTCGAGGATGTCATCCAGGACGGTCGTAGTAATCGCCGCTGCGAGAGCGCCACGTCAGGCGACTGCTCAGAGAACTTGAGCGATGTGGCGAGCTCCGCGTCGAGACGTGCGACGGCAGAAGCGGCCTAGTGACCGTCGTCGTAAGGGATGACATGGAGGTCCGCGGGTGAGCGTGACGCCGCCTCTATTGCGAAGGACGCTGATGTCCTCGGCGGGATGGCTTCAAAAGTCAGGTGGGCGTCGCGCGCCCCGCTGACTTCCCGACCGAAGCCTGGCATCGGCGTGCAACTCTACTGGTCGACCGATAACCTGTAGCCGTCACTGGCCTGGCGATCTCCCTGGAGGCTCTAGGTGGCGAAGATCCTGGTTATTGATGACGACCCGATGATGCTAGAGCTGTATCGCGAAATCCTCACGCCCGAGGGGCATGAGGTTGTCATCGCGGAGAACGGCACACAGGGGCTGGCCCGCAGTGATCGCCAACCAGAACTAATCGTGGTGGACCTGATGATGCCGAATCTGAACGGCTACGAGTTTGTGCAAAGACTTCGGGCCACGGGTAGTCACTCCGCCACCCCGTGATCGCGGCGTCGGGTCTCTCCACCGGCGAATGGGCGCTACACGCCGGCGCGGACCGGTTCTTAGCGAAGCCATTTCGTAGCCACGAACTGATTGCGCTTGTTAATGAACTCCTCGATCGCCGTAGGACTGGGTGACGGCATGGAGGCGCTGGCGGGCCCCCGCCGGCGCGCTGATGTAACCCGCCGGACTGAGCCGCATCGCCCGCTCGGCGGACGAGATCTTCCCCGGAAGGGCCGACTCGGTCGCCGATCTCACTCATGTCCGGATCGTCGTTGTCGCGCTAGTTCCCGCGCGGCTCGCGCGAAGCGTGAACTCACCCTTCGGTGCGGTCCCGCCGAAGCTCCCCTGATGCATGCCGTACTTGTCGGTGCGGATCTCGTACTCCAGGTGGTAGTTGGCGCCGTCGATCGTCACGGTCACGACGCTGTCGGGCGTGAAACCCGCGAGGGTCCAGAGCACGCCGTCCGAGCGCGCCGCCTGGACGATGCGCGCCTCGGACTGCTCCGCGGCAAGGCGCGAGGGGAATGCGCGTGCGAAGTCGGCGACGGTCTCACCGGCCTCGGCGAGGTATGCGGCCGCGAACGTGGAGCCGCCGCCCATAGCG
The DNA here is from genome assembly GCA_030854525.1 of Chloroflexota bacterium. Next base: position 4,249 of record JALYSZ010000323.1, read on the forward strand.
TCGAGCATCCGGATGATCCCATCGTGTGGCACGCGCAGCTGGAGGTGACGCACGGCCTCGGCCGCCACCGAGTAGGCCTGCCCGTCGAGCGCCGCATTGCGCTGTGCCCACTGCGCCTGCTGATCGAGGTCCGCGAGAGTCGTCTTCCCCGCGCTCAGGATGGCGAGCGCGACAGCCGAGTCGCGCGTGGCGGTCGTTCCGGTGCTCGCGCGCTCCATCAGCGTGGCGAGGCCCTCATCGAACCACGCCGGGAGCGATGCGCTCGGGCCGACGATCTCGTGCACCAGGGCGTGCGTGAGCTCGTGTCGGACGATCGCGAAGCCCTTGTCGTTCGGAACGTTCTGCAGGTTGATCACGATCGCGCCCTGGCGCGGCAGGGTGATGCCGCCGTTCGCGGCGGCCAGGAGCCCGGCATCGGGGCCGCGGACGCCGAAGATCTCCTGCAGTCCGAACGCGAAGCTGTTGCGCGTCGCGAACGCGTAGACCGCGGGGCGGCTCCCGAAGGTGTGACCGAGGTCCTGCTCGAGCTTCGCCATGTCGCGCTCGATCGCGCTCGCGAGCGCATCGCGGACGGCGGGCGCGACCGACTTCTCGGCGTAGAGGTCGGCGCGAGCCGTCCACTGGCACTCGAGGTCTATCCCCGAGCGCGCGGTCACGTTCGGAAGGTCTAGCGAGCACGCCGTCGGGAGCACCCCCTTCACCTGGGTGGGCCTCTGCTGGCCACTTCCGCCACTCGCCGCGGCCTTCCCGATCCCGGCGAAGGTCGTGAGCGTCAGCGATCCGGTCAGGGCGACACCCGCGGCCCAGCGCCGCCACGGTCCCAGCCGGTCGGGCACGAGCGGGCGGCTGACGAAATATCCCTGGGCGAGCTCGCAGCCGAGCGAGAGCGCCATGTCGCGTGCGGCACGGTCCTCGATGCCGACCGCGACCGACGTAAGGCGATAGTCGCGCGCGAGCTCGA
>JALYSZ010000324.1 GCA_030854525.1 Chloroflexota bacterium
GAAAACGTGCGCGTCGGAGTGGGGGCGCGAGCCGTGCGTTGCCGGGCCACCGCTTGAACCGACTTCGCGAACGGCGTCGAACGGCGGCGGCAGACACCGAGACCTGGGCGGCGCGGCTCTTGGTGCCGGGTTGCAGCGCGCGCGTCAGGAGGATCTTCGTGCTATCTCGCCAGGGCCCGTCGCACTCGTACCGCCGCTCAGCATGGGCCGACCCATTCGACGGCTCCGACGTCTCGCTCGGCCGGTTCGTCGTCGGGGGCGACGTCGGTTAGTCCCGACGCGGCAGAAGCCGCGCGTCGGACGGTAGATCCGCGTACACGCACCCTGAAGCCGAACTCGGAGGCTGGCTCATGCTCCACAGGGCTCACTGCCGATAAGCGAGGGCATGGATGTCCTCATTTCGCTTCAGTACGCGAACGGCCGGATCCACGAGGCGACCTACACCACCTCGGACAAGCTCAGGCCCGACGCCGAGTTCGACCTACACGGACGGCGTTGGCGCGTCGTCGGGCCCACCAAAACACACCGCACAAGTGACGACACGCCACGCATGTTGTGCGTATCCACCGGAGCCACCTCGCGCCTGCGCCACCGTCGGCCTCGAAGCCCTAGATGACGTGCCTACAGAGGTTGTGAACGGCTGAGGGTTCTATCCGGCCCTCCTTGGAGGCTGTGGGTCTGCGAAGACCACGCCCACGAAGGAGGGCCGGATGTATCTGCACGCTAACGCCAAGCTCGGACTGGCTGGTCGTGTCGCGTTGGTGCGCGCGATCGAGGATGGTCTGTCGCTGAAGGCGGCCGCGGCCGCCTTTAGCGTCTCGCCGGCGACGGCTCATCGCTGGTGGCACCGGTGGATTGAGGCGAGCGAGGAGGCGCGCCGGAGCCTGTCGTGTCTTTCCGACCGCTCAAGCCGGCCGCACCGCTCACCGCGGCAGCTCGCGCCCGAGCTCGCCGAGCTGATCTGCGCCTGCCGCCGCAAGACCGGCTGGGGGCCGCGCCTGGTTGCTGGCGCGACCGGCTTCGCACACTCGACGGTCTGGAAGGTGCTTCGCCGGGCGGGGATCTCGCGTCCGCCGAGAGCCAAGCGGGAGCCGGCCAACAGCTACGAGTGGCCGTGCCCCGGCGACCTGCTGCACATGGACACAAGCGAGTACGTGCGCTTCCAGCGGCCAGGTCACCGCGTCACCGGTGACCGCTCAAGCCAGGACCGCCAACACCGCGACGGTGTCGACTTCGTGCACGCGATCATCGACGACCACAGTCGACTCGCCTACGCGGAGATCCACGCCGACCAGCGCGCCGCAACCGTCGCCGGTTTCCTCGAGCGGGCGCTCGCCTTCTACAACAGCCACGGCATCACCGCCCGACGACTCATGACAGACAACGCCTGGACCTACACGCGCAGCCGCGACCTCCGCCGACTACTCGACCGCCACGGGATCCGGCATCTCACGACAAAGCCCTACCGGCCACGCACCAACGGGAAGGTCGAACGCTTCCACCAAACGATGGCACGCGAGTGGGCCTACGGGCTCACCTACCGCTCCCACCACGACCGCGCCAACGCCCTGCCACACTGGCTCAACCACTACAACACCACGCGACCACACAGCTCACTCGGCGACCGGCCCCCGATCAGCCGCGTTCACAACGTCTGTGGGTAGGACACCTAGAGGGCTCTCTCTAACCGATCAGCTCATCAACATTTTCGAGGTATCGCCCGCGAGCGTTGTGCGCGCATCAGACCACTTTGAGCGCGCCGCACACGTGCGTCTCGGCGTTTTGAGACGGCTCAGCTACGGGCGGCGTGTGGGGTGCGTAAATTCGGTTCCGCCTCGCCAGCGCGGACTTTTCTGCGGGGAAACGGTGTTCGGCAGGTCTCGCGATCATCAGCGATGTGCTCGATCAGGCTCTTGGAGGCGCCCGGGGCACGCGCATTTGATGGGCAAGAGCCGATCGCCTGAGGTGGCGCGTTTGACCAGCGGCCTGTTCTGGCTCGAGAATCGAGGCGTGTCAGAGAGCAGTGCCGGTGCGGGCGTTTCGGGCGGATCGCGCGAGCAGCGGCTGCGTGCGCTGGAGCAGGCGAACGACGTTCGCACGGCGAGAGCGGAGCTAAAGAAGGAGCTCGCGTCGGGAAAGATCGAGCTGGCGCAGATCCTCGCCGACCCACCCCCGTGTGTGAGGACAGCGCGAGTACGCGATCTCCTCTTGGTGCTGCCGAAGATCGGCTCGGTCCGGGCCGCGCGCATCCTTGCCCACTGCGGGATCGCTCACTCGAAGACGCTTGCCGGGCTGAGCGAGCGGCAACGGGGCGAGCTGATCAACTTCTTCCGCGCCTGAACACCAGACGCGGTCGCTGCCCGGTTGCAAGCGCCAGCGCCGCGTCAGCACCCTTGGGAAAGCTGTGAAAAGAGTGTCGGGTTATCCCCGCCTCTAGCCCCCGCGCGTGCGAGTCGTCGCAAGTCAACGC
>JALYSZ010000358.1 GCA_030854525.1 Chloroflexota bacterium
CCCGCGGCGCGCACGCGGACCACCCGGCCGCGACCGCTCGTGCCGACGGCGTGCGCCGATTCCTCCATCGCCGCGACCACACGGGCGGCAAGCCTGGCTGGCGCGAACGCGACCACGGCCGGTCCGGCACCGGAGAGGGCGGCGCCGAACGCGCCAGCACTCCGCGCCGCCGCGATGATGTCGTCGAGGCCGGTCACGAGATGCGCGCGTGCCGGTTGGTGCAGGCGGTCCGCCATTGCGATCGAAAGGAGCGCGCCGTCGGCCCGCAGGATGGCCGCGAGGAGCGCGGCAGCGTGCGCGATGTTGAAGACCGCGTCGGCACGCGACACGTTGGCCGGGAGCACGGCGCGGGCGGTCTCCGTCGAGAGGGGCTCGCGCGGGATGAAGAGGCATATCCGCCACGTGCGTGGGAATGTGATGCGCGTCGCGACCGGACCGTCGTCGCTCGGAAGCGCGACAGTGAAGGCGCCGTAGAGAGCGGCAGCGACGTTGTCGGCATGGCCTTCGACCTCACTTGCGACGCGGAGGAGTGTCCGCCGATCGAGCGGCTCGCCCATGAGCGCGTTCGCGGCGACGACCCCACCGACGATGGCCGCGGCGCTCGATCCAAGTCCCCGTCCAACCGGAATGGCCGACCGCTGCGTCACGTGGTACGAGCCAAGCGTCTCAGCGGCCGCTTCCGCGGCCGCGCGCGCGGATACCACGAAGAGATTGTCGTCGCCGGTCGGGATGCCATCGCCGTTCTCGTGACTGCTGCCGTCGACGTTCACCGACCATGCGCGGGCCGGACGGAGGTCGAACTCGGCAAGAAGCGGAAGGGCGATCGCGAACGAATCGAAACCCGGGCCAAGATTCGCGCTCGATGCGGGCACCCGCACGCGAAGCTCCCCCACTGCTATGACCTCAACGCAGCGCGAACCGCGTCCGGTGTGGCCTCGACCTCGGCGATCTCGCCGGCGAGCGAGCGGGCGCGGTCGGGGTCCTTCATCCCGTTGCCGGTGAGAACGCACACAACCCGATTTGCGCTCCCAAGGCTTCCGGCGCGGACGCGCTTTCGGAGTCCGGCGATCGCCGCCGCCGAGGCGGGCTCGGCGAAGACGCCCTCGCATCGAGCCAGAAAGCTGTACGCGTCCAGGATCTCGTCGTCGCTGACCGCGTCGATCGCGCCGCCCGATTCATCCCGCGCGGCCACCGCGCCCTTCCACGACGCCGGGTTGCCGACGCGGATGGCCGTCGCGACCGTCTCCGGCTCGGCGACCGGCCTTCCGCTGACGAGGGGTGCCGCACCCTCGGCCTGGTAGCCATACATCCGGGGCCGGTGACGCGCCATGCCGTTCTGCGCCGCCTCGACGAAACCCTTCCAGTAGGCGGTGATGTTCCCGGCGTTGCCAACCGGTATGAACAGAGCATCGGGCGCGTCGCCCAGGGTCTCGCAGACCTCGAACGCTGCCGTTTTCTGGCCCTCGAGGCGGTCGGGGTTGACGCTGTTCACGAGCGTGGCGTCACCCTGCTCGGCGAGCGCCCTGACGACCGTCAACGCAGCGTCGAAGGAGCCGCGAACCGCGACAACGCGGGCGCCGTGCGCGATGGCCTGCGCGAGCTTGCCGGCCGCGACCTGTCCGGCCGGAAGGATCACGGTGCACGACATGCCCGCGCGGGCCGCATACGCGGCCGCCGACGCGGCAGTGTTGCCGGTCGACGCACAGAGCACCATCCGCGCGCCGTCCTCGAGCGCTTTCGCGACAGCGACGACCATACCCCGATCCTTGAACGAGCCCGTCGGGTTCTGACCCTCGACCTTGAGCCAGATCTCAGGAACGCCTGTCTCGCGCTCGAGGGAGCGAGCGCGCACAAGGGGAGTGCCTCCCTCGCCGAGCGTGAGCCGGGGTGTCCGATCGGTGACTGGGAGATACGACGCGTAGCGATCGATGAGGCAAGGTGCGTCTGGCACGGAGAAGCATGGTATTCCGTCAGTACCATTCGCCTGTGAATCTCTCGACACGCGAGCGGCAGCTCATCACGACCCTCGTCGTGCTGCTCATCGTCCTCGCGACCTTCCAGATCCTCGCCGATCTTACGGATGCCCTTTCGCGTGTAGCGGACGTGGTCATCATCTTCGTCGCGGCGTGGGCCGTGTCGTACCTGCTTTCGCCTCTCGTGACTCGGATCGATCAGCGCACGATCCTGAATCGTGCGCTGAGCGTGGTCGTCGTCTACATCGGCATCGCATTCGTTCTCGCCGGGACCCTCGCGCTGGTGGTGCCCGGACTCGTCAGTCAGCTGAACGACCTGATTGTGCGCGCTCCGGAGTACGGCGACCGTGCCGCGCGCGAGGTGGTCGCGCTGCAGCAGCGCCTCGAGGGCGCGGGCGTCCCGGTGAACGTGACGGACCTCTACGGCCAGGTCCCGGCGAGGGTCTCCCAGATCGCGGGATCGGTCGCGGCCGACGCGCTCGGGTTCGTCTCGGCTACGGCGAATGTGCTTTTCAACTTCACGCTCGTTCTCATCATCGCCTTCATCATGCTGATCGACGGCGATCAACTTTGGCACAGGTTCATCGCGGCACTGAGCCCCGAGCTACGAAGCGAGGCAGAGCTGTTCCGTCAGAGCGCGGACCGCTCCTTCGGCGGCTTCATCCGCGGCTCGCTCATCCTCGGCTTGATCTATGGCGTTGCGACCCTCGCGATCCTGGTCCCGCTCGGGGTGCCGTTCGCCGGTGTGCTCGCGGTGCTTTCGGGGCTCACGATGATCATCCCGTTCTTCGGCCCAATCATTGCCGAGGTACCCGTTCTGGCGGTCGCGCTCCTCGGAGCGCCCGACGTGTTCTTTTGGGTGCTCGTGCTGACGATCGCGTTGCAGCAGATCGTGCTCAACGTGATCGGACCCCGGATCATGTCGAACGCGATCGGCATCCACCCGATCTTTGTGTTCCTCGCCCTGTTGCTCGGCTCCCGGATCGCCGGGTTCTGGGGCGTGCTCCTCGCGATGCCGGTCGCGGGCATCGTCAATACCTTTGTGCGATATGGGTTCCAGGTCGCGCAGGGCCGCCGCGGGCGCACCGAAGCCTCGACGCTCATCGAGGAGACTGACGCGGCCCACGCGGCGGCGGCGGCGGATCTGCGCGATGCCGAAGCCGAGGCGAGGGAGGCATTGCGTCTCGCCCGTGAGGCGCGTATCGGCGCGCGAGGCAAGTGAGCCCCGACCGCAAGCACATCCTCATCACGAACGACGACGGCATCGAGTCGGACGCGCTCGGGCCGCTCGCCGACGCGCTCGGAGCGATCGGCAGCGTCGACATCATCGTTCCCGAACGCAACTGGAGCGGCGCGAGCCACAGCATCACCATCTACCGACCGCTGCGGGTGAAGGCCACGCAGTTGCGGACCGGACAGCCCGCGTTCATGTCCGATGGATCGCCGACGGATTGCGTGCGGCTCGCGGTGCTCGGCTTCCTTCAGCACAAGCCCGACCTCCTTGTCTCGGGGATAAACCGCGGGTCGAACATGGGAGACGACATCACGTATTCCGGCACTGTCGCTGCCGCCATGGAAGGCCTGCTCTCGGGCGTGCCCTCGATCGCGATCTCGATCGGCGCCTTCGGCGCCAACATCGATTTCGGGCCGTCCGCCTCCTTCGCGGCGCTGCTCGCGAAGAACATCCTCGCGAAAGGGTTCTCGTCCGACGCACTTCTCAACGTCAACGTCCCGGCTCTCCCGCGCGATCGCATCGCCGGTGTTGAGGTCACGCGACTCGGCAAGCGGCACTATCGGGACCAGCTCGTCGAGCGCCTCGATCCGTATGGCGAGCCCTATTACTGGGTCGGCGGGCCGGCGGTCGCGGGCGACTCCGAGCCCGGGACGGACGTCGCGGCGCTACGCGACGGAAAGATCAGCGTGACGCCGATCTATCTCGATCTCACCAATCACGAGCTCATCGACGAGCTTGCGACGTGGGACTGGGGTTGGACCGCGCCGGTCGAGGTGAGCGCGGACTAGCCAGCCTCGGCAGCACGGCCGGACGGCCGTCTCGCGCGACCACCTCGAGACCGTCACCGAACATCGCTTTCACGAGGTCCGGGCGGATCACATCGATCGGCGCGCCCTCGCTCACGATGCGGCCGTCGGCCAGCGCCACGATCCGCGACGCGAACGCCGACGCGAGGTTCAGGTCGTGCAGCACGGCGCACACCGCGAGCTGTCGACGCGTCGCGAGCTCGCGAAGAAGCTCGAGCGTCGCAAGCTGATGGCCAGGATCGAGGTGGACGGTCGGCTCATCGAGAAGGAGCACGGCCGTCTCCTGCGCGAGGGCCATCGCCAGAACGGCGCGCTGGCGCTCGCCGCCGGATAGCCGATCGATGCGCCGCGACGCGAGCGAAACGAGCTCCAGCTCGTCGATGGCGCGATCGACGGCGGCGACGTCATCGGCCGATGCGCGACCAAACGAGCCGAGCCTCGCGGTTCGGCCGAGGCTCACCACTTCGCGCACCGTAAACGGGAAGAGCGTGTCGAAGATCTGCGGAACGACGGCGATCCGGCGCGCGATCGCGGATCGCGACAAGGTCGTGAGGTCCTGGCCATCGAGCGCGACACCGCCCGTTGTGGGTCGTAGCAGCCCCGCGAGGACGCGCAGCAGCGTCGACTTCCCCGCTCCGTTCGGCCCGACAACCGCGACGATCTCGCCCGAGCCCATCGCGAACGAACACTCGCGCAGCACGACGCGCGTGCCGTACGCCGCGGTGACCACGGACGCCGCCAGGCTGGTCATACGACGATCCGCCGCGACCGGACGAGGAGCGCGAGGAAGAAGGGCGCCCCGATGAGGCCGGTGATCGCGCCGACCGGCAGCTCCGCCGGCGCGATGAGCGTTCGCGACCCGAGGTCCGCGAGGACCAAGGCGGCCGCGCCGGCAAGGAAGCTCGCGGGCACGAGCCGGCGGTGGGTGGCGCCGATCACGAAGCGGAGCGCGTGCGGGACGACGAGACCGACGAACCCAACGAGTCCGGCGAGGGCGACCGCGGCGCCCGAGAGCAGCGCGGTCGCGCCGAGCACCGCGGTCGTCGTGCGATCGGGATCCACACCGAGGGTCGCGGCGGTCTCCTCGCCGAACGCGTAGGCGTCAACGCGATGCGCGAGAACGAGCGCGCAGCCAAGGCCGACGGCAACGATGACCGCGGCCACACCGAGCTCCGGCCAGCTGATCACCGAAACACCGCCCTGCAGCCAGCCCAGGACCGCCCGCAGCTGCAGCGCGAGCCGATCGCTGGAGACGAGAAGGAACGTGACCACGGCACCCGCAAACGAGGTGAGAACGACTCCGGCGAGGAGGACGGTCAACACCGTCGTCCCGCCGCCCAGCCGCGCAAGCCGCCACACGAGTGTGACCGTGACGAGGGCGCCGGCGAACGCGGCGAGCGGCACAAGGGGAGCGGCGAGCCCGAGGACGATCGCCACCACCGCGGCGAGCGTCGCACCGGCGGACGTGCCGGTGACGAACGGATCCGCGAGCGGGTTGCGCAGCAGACCCTGGAGGAGCGCGCCCGCGGTCGCGAGCGATCCGCCCACCAGCGCTGCGCTGAGCACTCGCGGGAGCCGCAGCTCGCGGATGATCGTGCCGTTCACGTCGGTCGACCCGAGGAGCGCTGCGAGCACGTCGCCGGGTCCGATCGCGACGGCGCCGATAAGGATTCCCGCGGCCGCGCTCACGACGAGCGCGGCCACGAGAAAAGCGAGGACCCCGAGCGTGCGCACTACCGGAAGAGCTCCGGGTGGACGAGCTTCGCGTAGGTTTCGGCCGCCTCGCCGACGCGGGGCCCGGGTCGGTTGATGAGGTTGGGGTCGATCGTGAAGATCCGGTTGCTCTTGACCGCGGCGATGATCGACCAGCCCTGTCGCGAAGTGACGTCGCCGGGCTTCGAGGAGTAGGCGTCCGCCGCAAGGACGATGATCTCGGGATCGCTTCGCAGGATCTCCTCGGCCGAGAGCTGCGGGTACGCCGAGGGCGCGCGCGCGGCGACGTTCACTCCGCCGGCGATGTCGATGAGGTCGTTGATATACGAGCCGGGACCGACGGTGAAGATTTTCGCCGGGTCCGAAGCGTCGATCTCGTGATACACGCGGGGTCGCGCCGCCGCCGCGGTCTTGGCCTTAACGGCGTCGACCCGTTGCTGGATCGAGCGCCCTAGCGCCTCGCCGTCCGCATCGACCGCGCGTCCGAGCAACGTCGCGGTCCTCGCGACATCGGACACGGTCTGGGGATCGACGACGAGCACGTTGAGGGACGCCGACTGGAGCTTCTCGATCGTGCCGTCGGAGAACTTCACGCTAAGAACAAGGTCCGGCTTGAGTGCGACAACCTTCTCGAAATTGACCTTGATGCCGCCGACGTGCTCGCGGGTCGCCGCTTCGGCGGGCTCGTCCGAGAAGTCGTCGACGCCAACGACGCGCGGGCCTGCCCCAAGGGCGAACAGGAACGCCGTGATCGACGGACCGATGGACACGACACGCTCCGGGCGCACGGGCACGGTGACGGAGCGGTTCTGGAAGTCGGTGAGCGTCGCGGGAAATGGAGACGCGGTGACGGAAGGCGAAGCCGTGACGGGTAGGGCACCGCCGCAGGCGGCGAGCGTGAGGAGGAGGGCCGCGAGGATCGTGACGAACCGTGAGCGCATCTGGCGCACCCCTTTCTTGCGAAGGCGTGTAGGCCGCGAGCGGATGCCCCAGGCGACCCGAGTTGAGGCGTTTGCCTTTCACGGTGGCGCGACCCTGCCGGAATCTCACCGGCTTCGCTGGAACCCCGCATATTCAATTCTTGTCGCAGGGGAGGTATCCCCTGCAACCCCTCTTCGGACGCGGCGTTAGCCGCGTCCTTTGCTACGCCGGAACGTGCTCCTGTGTGAACCGCGCGTTGTCCGTGAGATGTGAGGCGAAGACGCGCTGCAGCGTCATGACATGGGCGCAGAGGCCGGTCGTATGGAAGTGCTCGCACTCGCAGGACCAGTCATCGCCCCTGAGGGAGACGGCGTGCGTGCCGTTTTCACCGCGGAACGCGACCTCGAAGCTCCGGAAGCTGATGCGTTCGGGTTCTTCGGCGTAGCGCTTCGCCTTCTCGATCTTGGAGATGAGGCTCGAGTACATGATCTCCTCCACACTCCCTATTCAATTTGACCTCGCCGGACGTGCCGAGTTTAGACCCGCCACGTATCCTTCGAAACCCTTGAAAATCCGGCCCATTTCCGGCTGGGTCCGCATGACGGTCCTTTTCACGATCGCCGGATTCTTCGAGGTCGCGGCGTACGGCCAGCTCAACGCGTTCACGCCGCTGTACCTGCCACGGCTTGGCATCGAGCCGAGCGCGGTCGCCTTCTGGGTCGGTGCGATCACGTCTGTCTCGAGCGTGGTTGGTCTTCCGTTCCTCCCGTTCTGGGGAGCACTCGCCGACCGCCACGGGCGCAAGCCGCTGATCATCCGCTCGTTCGTCGCCGCGCTCGTCGCGCTTGCACTCGCCGTCGTCGCGCCGAATGTCTGGGTCTTCGCGCTCGCGCGCTCCATTCAATCGCTCGGTCTCGGGAACACCGGCCTCATCCTTGCGACACTCGCCGAGCGCACGCCGCCGGGCCGCATCGCGTTCGCATTCGGGATCGTGAACGGCGCGAACCCCCTCGGCGCTTTCGTGGGTCCGCTGGTCGGCGGTCCGATCGTCGATCGTTTCGGGTTCCCCGCGCTGATGGCGGTGGACGCCGTGATCATGGTGGCGGTCGTCGCGATGCTTGCGTTCGGCTATCGCGATGGGTTCGTCCCGACGGCCGGAGGCGGATCGCTCCTGCGCATGGCCGGCGACGGCATTCTCCTTATCGTCCGCTCGCCGCGCCTCCGCGCGCTCTTCCCCGCGCTGTTCTTTCTCTTCGCCGGCTGGATGCTCGCGTTCATCTACGTTCCGCTCGTCGTAGCGAGCCTCTACACCGGGCCGGATCCCGCGACCGCCGTGGGCACGGTCCTCGGCGCCGGCGGGCTCGGCGTCCTCATCGCATCGCCTGCGATCGGCGCGCTCGCCGATCGCTACGGGAAGGCGCGGACGCTCTTCGTCGGATGCGCCGCGCTGGCGGCCGTGTGGACGCTGCCATTCTTCACGCGGGAGCTTGCCCCTTTCACCATCGCGTGGACGCTCGTGAACGGCCTGGCGGCGGGGCTCTTCAGCGTGTCGTTCACGATGCTGTCCGCATCAGCGACCGACGTGACCCGGGGGCGCGTGATGACGTTCGGGTACCTGCCGGCGAACATGGGGTTCGTGCTCGGGCCTGCCCTCGGCAGCATCATCGCCTCGGTCGACGTATTCCTCGTTTTTCCCGCAGCGGCCGTGCTGACGATCCTCGGGCTCGCCGCGGTGATCTTCGCGTGGCGTCAGCCGCTGACGTCGGGCTAGACGGCGTGGATACGCGGGTGCGTGTGCGGAGCGTCGTCCGATATCGCGGTGAGGCGCTCGACCGGCACGGCGACGAAAGCATCGACCACCTCAGGATCGAACTGCGTGCCGCGGCAGCGGGCGACCTCGACGCGCGCGTCTTTGACTGACATCGCGCGCCGGTACGGGCGGTCGCTCGTCATCGCGTCGAAGCTGTCGGCGACCGCGAAGATCCGCGCACCGAGCGGGATCGCCGCGCCGGCGATGCCATCGGGGTAGCCCTTTCCATCCCACCGCTCGTGGTGATGGCGAACGATCCGCGACACGTCCTGGAGGAACGGAATCCGCGAGATGATCCGCGCGCCGTGCTCAGGGTGACGCTTCATGATCACCCACTCGGCGTCGCTCAGCGCGGCCGGCTTGCGGAGCACGCTGTCGGGAACGCCGATCTTGCCGATGTCGTGGAGGAGCGCGCCGCGCCGCAGCGTCGCGAGGTGAGCGGGGGCGACAGGAAGCTGCGCGATGATCAGCTCCATGTAGTCGACCACCCGGCGTGAATGTCCTTCGGTCTCGCTGTCACGGACGTCGAGCGCGTTCGAGAGCGCTTGCAGCGTCGTGTCGTAGGTGCGCTCGGTTTCGGCGAGCGCGGCTCCGAGTGCGTGCGACTGCGACATGATCTGACGCGACGACCGCACGTACACGCCGCGGAGGACCAGCCAGAGGACGAGCGCCGCGCACGCGATGATCACCGTGGTCGACATCTGCATCTGGCGCAGCGCACGATCGATGGCCGCCAGGTCGCGCCAGACGACGGCGGCACCGATGAGGCGGTCGCCGTCGCGTACCGACACCCATGTCTCGAGGGTGTGGAACACCGCCGTCGCCGAGACGCCGCTCGCCGTGCCGTGCTCGTGAGCGGCGGCCGTCGGGTTTGCGGAGACAATGGGCGTGTAGGAGGCGGACAACGCGGGGAGAGCTGCGTACCGCGAATCTCCGACGACATCAGTCCGCTCGGTGTATGACGTTCCAGACAGTGCCGCGGCGAGCCCTTCTTCGCCGGCTGGCTCGATCCGGCGACCGATCTCGCTCTCGTCGTACGAGAAGACGATGGTCCCGTTCGTGTCGAAGAACTGCGTCGCGACGACGTTGTAGATGGAGAAGTGGAACGAGACGATGATCTCGAGCAGATCGCGTTCGTCGGCCGCGAGCTGACGCTGGAACACGTCCTCCTCGAATACTCGACCGAAGTGCGACGCGACCGCATCCCGGGTGAAGCGCGCGGTTTCGTCCTGAACGTACCGATCGAGGAGGTAAGAGGTAACGCCGCCGACGACGACCGCTGTGACGAGAAGGATCCCGGCGAGCGCCAGCGAGAACCGTCCGACCGGGCCCAGGGGTTGGGGCCCCTGACGGGGTCGGTGCCCTGAAGCGCCCCGCTCGATGATCTTCATCTCGTTCGCGATTTCCAGATACGGGAGCATGCCGGTCCCGGATGTCCAGTCGGCACTTCCGAGGTCGCGCGCGGGCGAAGTGGTACCGCTCCGATGCTGCGGCTAGCGCATTTGGATGAAAGTCGTGCTGCCGACTAGGGACGCGGAGGCTCGTACGCACGCCATGCGTCGAGCCCATGTGCCGTGGAGGGCCAGGCCAGGTCCTCGAGCGGCGGCAGCTCGTCCTTGGGAAAGAACGCCGCCTCGGACGCCTCGTCGGGCGCGACGCGCAGCGTCCCCGCCGTGATGTGCGCCCGGTAGATCACGACGAGGATCGGAAAACCCGGGCGCATCCAGGTCGCGAGCAGGCCGTCGAGTGCGACCTCGAAGCCCGTCTCCTCAGTGGTCTCGCGGCGCGCGGCTTCCTCGAAGGTTTCGTCGTTCTCGACAAGGCCGCCGGGGAGCGCCCAACGACCGTCGCGCGGCCCGTAGTTCAAGCGCACGAGCAGGACCCCGCCGTCGCGCTCGACGATCGTGTTCGCTCCGATCTGCACGAACATGAACTCGGCGAAGCCGCACACCGGGCAGGTGGGACGGTCGCGTCCGTCGATGCGCGTCGGCACGAGCCGCGTCCCATCCCGCGGGCAGAACGAGAACCGGAACTGTCCGGACTCCCTCGCAGGGTCTCTCGGGTGATGCCGCTCGCTCAAGCCTTGGCGAGGCGATCCTTGAGGTAGTCGATCGACTTGACCGGCGACGGATCGACGCCGTTCAGCAACGCGACGTAAAAGGACACGTAGTCGGTGAAGTAGACCATCTGCAGGACCTCGGAGAGCATGTTCCTGCCGGCGAACTGCAGCGTTTTGTGCGGGATACGCGCGCGATCGAGGAGCTCGCGCGTGACCTCGAAGCGCAGCTTGTGCCGCGGGTTGTCGCGGTCGCTCCGGAGAAGCAGAACGGTGATTGCCTCCTTCGCGATCGGCGGGTGCTCGAAGCCGACGACAGCGTTGTGGTTGAGCTCGCTCATGACGTCGAACGCCGACCAGTTCTTGGCGTTTTCGTTCCACTGGCCCTTCACGCGGCGCGCCATGACGCCCATGACTCCCGCTCCGTACGCGAAGGGAATCCGTCCCTGGAGCTCGAGCGCCATTTTCTTCGCGTCGTTCGTCCGCGCACCCTCATGTACGCGCTCCTCGAGCTTCGCGAGGTCCGATAGCGCGGCCTCGATGTCGTCGGAGAGGTCGCGCGCGAAGCCGAGCTTGGTGAGCACGCCCAGCACGAGCCCGAGCGAGTACCCGAGAGCGGCGCGCGGCTGCGCCTTGTAGCTGAAAGTCACGACCGGATAGTTCGATGCGCGCGCGAGCTCGGCGATCTTCCCGGCGGTCGTAAGCGCAAGGACCTTCGCTCCACGCTTCCGGGCTTCCTCGAAGCTCGAGAGCGTCTCCTCGGTATTCCCCGAATAGCTCGAGACGATCACGAGGGAGTCGCGGCCGACGTATGCCGGCAGCCCGTAATCGCGGTGGACGGTCATGGGGACCTTGAGCTCGTCGGCGAGAAGCGCCGCCGCCAGGTCGCCCCCGATGGCGGAGCCACCCATGCCCGCGACGACGATGTTGCGCACGTCGCTGTACGCCGGAGCGATCGTCGCCTTGCTCGCGATCGCCCACGCGTCGCGAACCTGCTTCGGCAG
>JALYSZ010000359.1 GCA_030854525.1 Chloroflexota bacterium
GGGGACGCGTCGGGCCGCTTCTTCGAACGCGGCGGCGGCCTCACTCCACTTTCCGGCTTGATGCTTCGCTAGACCGAGCCAATTCCAATACACGGCGCGTCCTGGATCGTGACTGATGGCCCCGACCCCGGCGAAGATCGCGTCGTCTGATCGCGCCGCGGTCCATTGGACGCGGGCCGCGCCCGCATCGCGGTTTGCGGCGAACGCGGAAAAGGGAAGAACCATGGCGGCCAGGGCAACTATCGCAAAAGGCAAACCGACGAACTGCGGGAATCTCCGGGCTGGCGTTGGGCGTCTGACGCCCGCCATCGCGGCCGCCGCGCCGAAACACACCCACGGAAACCAGTCGATAGCAACCGCGCCAACGTTGACCAGGCCGTGGGCGAGGTACGCGGATAAGCCGAGAAGCAGAGGTGCGGCGTACCGGCCCTCGGTGGTGATGGACGTGCGCCAGAGCGCGAGCGTGAACACGATGTAGACACCGAGCAGAGCGGCCAGGCCCACGATCCCGGTCGTCGCGAGCGCCTGCAGCGGCCAGCTGTGGGCGGAAGTTTGCGGGTCCAGACCTCCGCTCGGCGGTGGCTCGCGATGAGTTGGATACGCGACGCCGAAGCTGTCTGGCCCATAACCGAGGACTGGTCGATCCATCGCAATCCTGAGAGCAGTCTCATAAATCGCGAGCCGGCCGGAACCCGCGTCGCTCGAGAGCTGCGCGGTCCGAACACCAAGTGGAGAAAGCTCGAGAACGGCCGCGAAGACGGCGAGCGCGACCAAAGCGCCGAGGCCGATCGCGCGAAGAGTGGCGGCAGAACGCCGACGCCTGCGAACCTCCAACAGAGCGAGCACAACGACCGCAGCCGCGGCGCCCAGAAGAGTGCCACGTGTCGCTACGAGCGCGGCGGTCACGACGCAGACGACGGCGGCTCCGATCGCGAGCGCTCGAACGAAGCGCGGACTTTCCGTGGCGATTAGCGCCACGCCTACCCAGACCGCAAACGAAATGCTCACGAACTGGCCAAAGATGTCGGGATGCCCGAACGTAGCGAAGGGCTCGTGGCGGGCGCCAACGAGCCACACGAATGGATCCAGGCCGAGAGCCTGAACGCCCGCGTATGCAAAGGAGAAGACGCTTGCGGTCGCGGCGGCGGCGAGAATCGACGCGAGGTCTCGGGGCGAGCGCGTGGTGATCGCAACGGCGAAGTAGAGAACGACCATGTCGAGAAGATGACTGAGGCCTAGGTACCGACCTTGCTCCCCGAACAAAGAGACGTACGGGTTCTGTGCGAAGAGAACGGATGCGATGTTGGCGGCGAGGAATGCGACGACCGCGAGATGCAAGCGTGTGAATGGAAGGACGCCCCACCCGAACCGGAGAAATGTCGCGAGCAACGCGGCAACCAGTAATCCGCTCGCCGCGTGACTGAACAGCGCCTTCGGAAGGTCGAACGACTGGAGACCCCACGGGTCGAGGATCAGGATGACGCCCGCTATCTTGATGCCTATCAGCAGTAGGACTATCTGCCGGAGGCGCGACAACTCGAAGGCGTCGACGAGCGCGTGAGCCACTGGCCTATGGGCGAGGTCCCGACGCAACACGCCGGCGGCAACGTTCATCGCTTAATGAGATCGGCCGGGCTGCCTACGTGCGAGGCATCCCGGCCGATTTGAAACTTAGGCTTTGCGGCTAGGTCGAACTTCGACGGCGAACGAGCGCGAGTGCCATCGCGGCTGCAGCGATGCCGAGAGCGAGCAGACCACCCGTGATATCCGCCACGGTCGAAGTGCTCGGTAGGCCTTGGACTCCGGCGACCGCTCCGGTCGCGGGCTCCATGAGAGGGTGCGGAGCGCCCAAGAAATTCGCAACGCCGCTGATCGACGACATGTCCGTAATAGGAACCGAACCGAGTGCGGTGCCGACCAGAACAACGCTGAGCATCGCTACGGTGATGATGGCCACAAGGATTCTTGTCACTTCTGCGCCTCCTACCAGCCTCGTTCGGTTTGCGAATACACCCACCGGCGAGGTGCAAATAGTAGTCCGCGGAGTCCGCGGATGCCGATGAACGAGACGATCGTGGGGATGTC
This sequence comes from Chloroflexota bacterium, assembly GCA_030854525.1. The sequence goes on from JALYSZ010000359.1 coordinate 2,086, forward strand.
TGCATAAGAATAGGTACGGCCTTCCGTTGCTCCGATCGAAGCCTTCCGACGGTGCATTTAACGACCCGTCATACGCAGGACCGCGCCAACGGTCTTCGCAAGAAGCTCCGCGTCCAACGCGAGGCTCCAGCTGTCGACGTACCCCAGATCCTTCTGGACCCAGTCACCAAACCCGGCTTTTCCGTGATGTCGGAACTCGATTTGCCACGCGCCGGTGATGCCGGGGCGCGCGGCGAGACGGCGCATGGCGGTCTCGTCGTAGTGCACGACCTCGGCGGGCAGCGCTGGCCGAGGACCGACCAGGCTCATGTCGCCCTGGAGCACGTTCCATAGCTGCGGCAGCTCGTCGAGGCTCGACATCCGGAGAAAACGACCAACGCGGGTAGTTCGTGGGTCGTTCCGAAGCTTGAATGCCGGGAACGGCGCTTCGTTGAGATGAGCCAGATCGTTCTTCAGAGCTTCCGCGTTTGTGACCATTGTCCGAAATTTCCACATTCGAAAGCGACGCCCATGCAGCCCCACGCGCTCCTGCGAGAAGAGCGGGGGCCACCCGGAATCCACGACGACCGCGATCGACACGACCAACATCAGCCAGAAGGTGAAGACGAGGGCGGTGCCGCCGGCGCAAACGTCGATCAAGCGCTTCGCGCGGGAGTTCGCAACTGCTGGAAGAGGGGTAAGGTCTGCCGACGCGATTTCAGATCGACCGAACCGCCTGACCAATCGAGACACACGCGCGGACGGCGCGCGGCCCGGGACAGCGACTTCCCTGATGACGTCCGCCATGAGAACCCCCTAGCGCCCGGCCGATCGCGCCTCTCGTGTTCCACCCACCGCTGGGCTGTCCCCAGCGACACTGAAGATTTATCGGCTTAGCGGTTACCGGCAAGCCGCGAAAAGTAAGTAGCCGAAAAGGAAGCTGCGCGCGATTACGCGATCAGGCGAGGGCTTCCATCTGACTGAGCCAACTTGCTGAGACGTCGGTCCAACTGAACTCGCTGCGGATAAGGTCTCTGCCCGTTCGTGCGACCGCGGCGGCGGAGGCTGAGAGGGCCGTCTCGATTCCCTGAGCGAGGTCCTCCGGCGTCGCGTTCGCGAGGACCGCGCCACCGCGGCTCGCCAAATAGCAACCGAGCGGGTAAGGCGTCACGAGAGTCGGCAGGCCCATGCCGACGGCCTCGGCCGCCGAGTTCCCAAACGCCTCCCAGCGCGACGGGTACGCGAACGCTGACGCGTGGGCGAGGAGCTCCCACTTCTCATCGCCGTAGACGGGCGCCCCGATCACGACGTTTTCCGCGATGCCGAGCGTGCGAGCAAGCCGTCGAAGTGTTCCCTTCTGTCCGCCCTGATCGGGACCGTGCATCCGAAGTAATGGACGGCGCCCCGGGGGAAGCAGGGCAAGGGCGCGAAGCAACAGGTCGAGTCCTTTGTGTTCGATGTCGAATCGCCCCAGCCAGAGAACGTATCCACTCGCCGGTCGGTTCCAGACCTCGTGCGTGGGCACATCGACCCCGTTCGGCGCGACCACGAGTGCGCCGCGGT
>JALYSZ010000366.1 GCA_030854525.1 Chloroflexota bacterium
GACGTTCGAGGAACAGAACATCCGCCCCTGCGCCACCCGCCCGTTCGATAAAGACGCGCGCGCGCTGTCTGTCGCCGAGCAAGGTCTCGAATTTCGAGGCGCCAATCAGCGTCAGCGGAACCCCGGCAGCAGTGAGTGCCGCGACCACCGCCGCCTCCTCCGGGAACACGGGCAAGGTGGCGGGCTCCCTCGATGGAGTGGTACCCGCGGAACTCGGGGCGGGTGTGAGGCGCGGAGTCGCTACGAACGAAGTCCCCGGCGACTGCGTCTCGGTCGTGGGGGCGCAGGCTGCGCAAACCAAGCATGCGGCGAGCAACAACCTACGCATCAGAAGACATACAACCACACGCTCCCGGTGGTTCCTCCCGCCGCCGCGCGGGCCGCAGGAGTGGTTTCCGAGGAGCGCATGCCCGCCCGTGGGACCGCGCCCGACCGAGGGCTGGGAGTCGAACCGGGGTCCCATCTGACTCGACACAGGCGCGCGTATCCTCCCGCAGGAATTGGAGGCGAGAGGAATGGGCAACGACAAACCGCGAAGGAATCCACCGGGTTATCGATTCATAACCATCCCGAGTAAGAAGGGCAGCACCTCGACCTACGATGCCGAGACCGGAAAGCTCAAGGAGTATCCCACTCGACGAGATGCGACTGACGCCGCACGCAAAAACAACGACGCCGATAAGAAGGGGAAGCTCCCGCGCTAGCGGCGCATCAAACGGCGTGACGGAACGATTCGGGCATGAAGTGGCGCACGACGCTGGCGTATCCGAACACGTAGTCGTCGTCACTCCAGCCGAGTGGTACCCCGTACTCCTCAAGCAGTCGGCCATTGCCGAAGACCGGTAGACCGACGCGGTAGTTCACCCGTTCGCGTGCCGAGTCCGGATCCGCCTCGGGAAGCTCTCGTAGTCCCTTGATCAACTCCCCGCGCTCGTTAGCGTTCTCGATCGCCTCGAGCACCTGCCCCCGGGTCGTCTCGTCAAGCGCTCGCAGAATGAAGATGGCGAGATCGAGGGTGTGCCAATCCGCCGGCCCCGGCGGCCGGCCCGCCGGCTCCTGCTCCCTGTCCACGATCAGCTCTTGCCGCAGGCATCGACGGTTCGCAAGGGACGGAGGCCTGACCAAGAAGGACTACTGATCCGCTCAGTACCCACGGGTCGTTTGTGGAGGGACTAGCCGGGCTTCGTCGTCGTCTTCCGATTCCTAGTTCAATTAATAACGGGCGGAATGGGCGGCCCGCCCTGGTCCCGAATGGCTGATGTGTATGCACTCGATCCAGACTCGTCGTCGCCTTCTGGGGGCTTTGCGCGTGTCACAAGCGCAAACACTATCGGCCCAAAAAGGATCCCTGAAACGATAAGGACCCAAATCAACAGTCAGATTCTCCCATAGGCCGACAAGACGCCGGAGTTTGATAGCTGCGACCCGCGATGCCCGTGCCGGGACCTGCGGATGCGCGGGAATCCTCCGAAGCGTCGGGAACCCAGCGCGGCCCGTTACGGTGCCCGGCACGGTCGGAACTCCGAATTGATCGCACGGTGCTATCGAATCGATGCGGCGATCTGGTCGGCCACAGTCCGTGTGAGGCCGTGGCTCAGATTCACGTGCAGTGCGTAGAAGTAGCCTGTATCGCTCCATGCGTAGCTAACGTCAGTCGTACCGTTCCCTAAGAGTTGGGTCACGACGGAAGCACTGTGGCCAGGCAACTGAATAGTCTCCTGTGCCTGGGTTCTTACGGTGCCGGCCTTGCCGATGTTCAGCAACACGACGTTGGAACCGTCGATGGCGTAGGACACGTGAACTGCTCGCAAAGGTGCCTCTGGTGGATCGATCCCAATTCCCGAGCGCTTCAAGCCTGCGACGGCTGTGGTTACCTGGGGAAGTGATCGGCCAAGGGCCGCTTCGGCCTGGGCAACGTTGGCGTCCTGTGCCCGTACCGAGCCGTCTTCCTGATTAGCCAGAGCAACAAAGGCGACGAACAGCAGCACGAGGCCCGCAACAAAAGCCGCGACGCCGATGCGAGCCGATGTACCGAGACGACGGAGCAACATACGGCAATCTCCTATCGCGTACTAGTACGCGTTGAAACTTGTGTAGTCCTGGTAAGGGGTGGGGGCATAGCAGTCGTATGGCGTGGAGTATTGGTCCCAGGTCCCGATCGTCGTCCGGTTGTCGAGGAACAGGCCGGTCTGACTTATTGAGCCAATTGACGCAACTCGATAGCAAAACCAGGCTCGGCTTTAATAGAGCTGCTGGCGCGTTCCTTTACTCCGATTCTCGCCATCTAGTTTGAGTTACGCCACCCCAGTTATACGGGCTGATGGGGGGGGGACTCATAATTACGTTGCTGTTACGCCCAGCCAGCGAGACCTGCCGCTAGATGCGGAGAGGCAGATCCCATCGACCGTCGGGAGGACCTTCAGCGCGTCTTTCTGTTCGCCACAGCCCTGCTGCGCAAGCGGAATCACGAGAGCGCGCGTCGGCATCTGGACCGCCTGACACAAGAGACGAACTAGGTAGGACAGCAGAGGGAGCGGCCTTGCGACGCGGCAACGACTTCGAGGAGCCCAGCGCTGCCCCAACCGCTGGATCCGCCGACTTCTCCAGGTCCGGTTACGGTCGGCTGACTGCGTCGGTTTCATTGGCCCAGTGAGGACGGCGCAGCAAGTGGCGTCGCTGCGTTAGGGGCATTGCCGGGCCGCACCGAGATAGAGGCAGTCGTCGATGGCCGATTGCGCCGCGCCATTCGATTGCATCGCCGCCCACGAGATGGGCTCGCAGTACGCGACTGGCGAGAGCCCAGCTGCGGTCCTGTGGCTCATTACCTCGCTGATCTTTGCGCCGCTAGCCGTAGTCGCAGGCATCGGGCTCACGCAGCGTGGTCTTCTCGTGCTAGGTCGGATTGTCGCGGCGACTGGCATCCTCCCAAACCTGGTGTTGTTCGCCGGCACGTACGCGGTGCCGCCATTCCACGCGACCGTATTTGCGCTCACCCTTGTCGCCGTCGGGCGGCTTCTTTTTATCTGTCGCCACGCGGACTGACCCGACAGCCGGCGCTAAGGAGGAGGAGATCGAGCGGCCGAAGACCTAGGGCAGGTCGACGATATCGGTCTGCACCACGACGGCGGGGCGACTGAGCGTCAGAGGAATCGTGCCGTCAGGGAGAACCGGATAACCGAAATCACGCGGGTCGGCGGGGACGAATCCTGACGACCAGGGACCATCAACCGAGCCCACGACCCATCTCCAAACATCGCAGACCCAGATCTGAATAACGATGTTCTTGTAGACCCAGTGACCCGGGGGCGGATTATTCTCCCAGTAGTCGATGACCGTGATGGTCACGTTTTCGTAATGCCCGGCGTCGCATACCTGGTACCAATAGTTCCAGTGATAGTCGTACGAAATTGATTCCGTCAGCGTCCACCGGAACGACGCGGTCACCAGGTCTGCTGGCAGACCCTGGTAGCTCGAGGAGCCATAGCGACTGGTGCGGGGGTAGAAGTGTCGCGGCGCGCGCGTTCCATAGGCGGCGACCGAGCCCTCACCGTCACCAAAAGTCCAGGTCACCGGACTCAGGATGGGTGTGAGCGTCAGCGTGCGCATGTTCAAACCAATTCGGCAGTTAAACATACTGGAATGCTGGTCCGGCGGGAGTCCGGCGGGAACGTCCGCGCCAGGCGGGCAGGTCGGATAGGCCAGCTTGATGCCGCCGAGAACGAGCGGCGGGAAATAATCCGAGGGTACGGTCAGACTGCTATCGGTCACGTTCTCCAGCCAGAAGTCCGTACCGTCGGGACGAACGCGCGTGATCGGCTCTGGGGCCATACCGATGGTGCCTCTGGCACCGGGTACCGCACCGATGAGGGGTGTGGGCGAAGGGGTGACCCCCACGGGCGTCGGTGAAGGGGTCATGCCCACCGGTGTCGGGGTGGGAAGCGGAGTCGGGGTGGGAAGCGGCGTCGGTGTTGGTGTCATGCCCACCGGTGTCGGCGTGGGCACGGGCGTGGGTGTTGGTGCCGGCGAGGGCGTCCACGTGGGCTCCGGCGCCGCAAAGGCGCGGTTACCACTGAGCACGACGGTGCCTCCGTTCGAGCATGAGACGGTGGTGTTGTAGATGGTTAGGCATACCGTGCCGACGATGAGGTTGCCGTAGTCGTCGACGCAGGGGATGTCAGAAGACGCATTAGTAAAAGTGAAGGTCGGCGCTACCGGGTCGTCTGCTGCCGCAACGCCGGTGAAGTAGGCAATAAAGCCATCGGCGGTGATCGTGCCGAAAAACGAGCCCGCCGAAACCCAGCAGAACGTATCTGGGTCGTTGTACGCGCTGAAGCTGATCGTGATCCCGTCCGTCGTCTGAAAGCTCTGCGTGATGCGACCACCAGCGGCGGCGAAGTCCGCGCGGCACGCCGCCATATACGCGCTTCGGGTTGCGGGCTGCCCCTGGGCAGGCATAGCGCAGAGGAGAGTAAGGATGGCGACGAACAGGCCAACGACGCTTGACGCGCGAAGGCTTGTGGGGACGCCCATCTAAGGGTCGTTAGCTCATCTTTGATCCGCGGTCTAGACCCTACGACGGACTCGCGTCGCCCTATCTGAACTAGTGGTCCGGAACTTTCGCTTACCGCTCGACGTAGCGTTCGAGGATCGTGAGCAGATACGTCCGAGTCGTAGGGTCATACGAGCTCATCGAGAAGGTCACCTCAACCGAGTCGCCCACCTTCAAACCCAGGTCGCGAAAGGAGGTGACGATCTTTGGAGTGTGGTCGGGGCTGGTCAAATCGGCGACCGTCATTCGGGTTTTCGTGTCGATCCGCAGGAGGACATCTTTGTTCGCGACCGCAGGATTCTGTCCGCCGTTGAGGCGGATTCCCGCTTGGCCGGCAGCAAAATCGACGCTGAGAGTCGTTCCGTCGGTGAGCACGCGCTCAGGGGCGAGCGTAGGCGCGTCGATTGTCGGTCGGGTCGTCGTGGCTGTTGGGGCCGCCGAGACCGGCGTCGGCGTTGCGTTCGGTGCTGCCGGGGTCGGGGCGGGCGGCGAGCTCGTCGGCGTCGCGGTGATTGAGCACGCGCCCCCGGCGAGAACCAGAACGCCAGAGAGCAAGAACCTACGCACAACAAACCTCCTGCGCGTCTCAAGAGCGGTTTTCGAATTCCTTCTAACGGTCTAGTCGGATAAATCGCCGATTAACAAATCACCCCCGCTCGGGTCAGCGGTCCAGCGGCGGCATCCGCTGCCTCGTCTCAGGCCCGCCGACACCCAGACCGATTGCACACGCTTTCCGTGGGCGCCATTGATTTGGCCTAGACCTTCGGGGAGTCGTACAGCGGAGCAGCCGGATGTTGTCCTAGCCGAGCTGGACCTTGATGCTCAACGGGTTCGTGACTGCCTGGACAGCCCCGGCCGTGGCGGGCAAGGACAGTCGTCCACCAACGACTCCGATTGCAGCGACAGCGAACCTCAGGGGATCACTGCCGGGCCGTGGTTGCCATGCGAGTGTGAACTGGGCGTCGCCGGATTGGATCACACGCATGTCGAAAGTGTTCACAAACGTGCATCTCCCCCCAACGCCGTTCACGGATCGGTGTTCACAAGAATGCATCTCCGCATACCGTCGAACGCGCGAGGTATGGGATCCCGCTGCTCGGCGATGTCTGGTGCGGCTGGGTCCACCCGCTGATCCGCTAAGCCCCGCACTTCCCGCCGCAAGTGGTAAGACGAGGTGGGCACTGGACCAGACCTTGTGAACCTTGACGGTCAGTGCGTGACGCTCGGGCGGCCACGCCGGACAGACTGAGCGCGACGAATGCTCTCACGACCCGTCGAGTAGGCGAATTCCACTCGTTGTCCCTCTTCTTCCGGTTGTGCGTTCTCCTACCTGAGTGAATGCAATGATGATTGGGGTCGCCAGAGCCACGCGATGGAAGACGCCGTAACGCTGCCCAACATGGGGGCCATCCCCGAATCTGACGAGGTCGAACTGGTTCGCCGGGCTCCGGTAGATGCAGGGGCCTTTGCGGAGCTGTACCGTCGGTACCTCCCGCGCGTGTACCGGTATGTTCGCGCCCGCTTAAGGAACAGCGACGAAGCCGCTGATGTCACGCAGCACGTGTTCCTCAAAGCGTCCGAGGCTCTTCCGCGTTATCGCGACCATGGCGCGCCATTCGCCGCCTGGCTGTTTCGCATTGCCCGGAACACGGCAATCGACAACGAGCGCCGCCGACGGGTCACGGTCCCTTGGGAGTCGCTCGCCGAAATACCGGCACCCGACGATGTCGAGGCCGGAGCGATCGATCACGAGCGATACGCTCGGCTGTATGCGCTGCTGCGCGAACTGTCCAGTGATGAGCGCGAACTGCTGGCGCTGCGCTTCGCCGGTGGCCTCACCTCCAAGGAGATTGCTTCGGTCGTCGGAGCCAGCGACGCGGCCGTGAAGAAGCGACTGGCACGAACGATTCAGAAACTGAAGGAGCGATACGGTGACTAAGGATTTCGTCAGGCTCTATCCCGATCTTGTGAGCGACCTTGATGTGATCGGCCAGCAACTCGTGGCCGATCTTCACGCCGTCTTCAATGCCCCGGTCCCCGCGGAGGTCCGGCTGGCTGCGCCTCCCATCCGCCACCCGCGGCCGGGCTGGGCACTGCCTCGGCCGTTTTGGCCGCGCACAGCACTCGTCGCGGTGTTCGCGATCTTCGCGCTCGCCGGGGCGACAGCTGTCGTGTTGCCCCTCCTGGAGCAACTCTGGGCGGGCGATCACGGTCTTGCTTACGTGAGTCGGGCCGGACTCGCGCGCGATCTGAATCTCACACAGACCGTCAGCGGGGTGACGGTCCAGCTGCAGCGCGGTTACGCGGACGCGAACCGCGTGGTCGTTGGCTACACCGTCGAGTTCCCGCAATCCACACCAGGCGGCGGCACCCCAATGCTCGGCGATCCCACCTTGAAGGACGACGCTGGCCGGCAATACCCCGGACTGGCTTCGAGTTTTGCTGGCGGCAGCGCCTTGGGGGCGCAGGTCATCAACTTCGCAGCGTCCGATACGTCGCTGGTTTCCCGCGACATTGCGTTCGAACTCACGATTCCCCGGATCCTGGCCGGCGGAGCCAGTCCCTCGGTAAGTCAAGCCGTCACAGGTCCGTGGGTCTTCCGGTTCACCCTGACCAGCGCGTCCGGACGCGCCGTCGAGCCGGCGCTTAGCGCCACGACCGGAGATCTGCGGTTGACGTTTACGCGCGTGGTTGTGGCGCCGAGCGCCACGCGTTTCGATTACCGGATTACCTCAGTGGCGGCGGGCAGGGATCTCACCGGCAGCATCGGCCTGATCGTCGATGGCAAGAACGTCAGCGGCGCGGGTCATTGCGAGCGGGACGGGCGATGCTTCTTCGTGGCAACGGAGTCACTCCTCGAGCGAGAAACCCTGACCCTCGACGAGGTGACCATCATCGCTGATGTGCAGCCGACGACTGGCACTTCGGAGCGCAACCCGGCGCAGGCTCGCCTCAAGGGACCGTTCGTCTTGGTGCTTCGACCATGACCGCTGCCCCCCGTCGCGGCCGTGCAATTTCAAGAGGGCATGTTCGTATTACAAACGCTGCGGCAGAGCGACGGTCATGAATGCACTCCGACCGTGTGCAGCGGGGAAGCCGGCGTCACATGCGTCAGCCTGAGCGTCGCGTGGCCCGATACCTCGCGCGTCTCCGTGGACAATTCACAGGCATATCCCTCGACGAGCGTGATGCGATCGTCCCCGAGGTCGCGAGGCAGCTCGCAGAGCCGCCGTGCGCGGATGACCTCGCCGCCGTGTTGATCGTCGCACCCTACGCGCGCGTCGCTGAGTCCTACGGCGCCGATACGTTACTGACGCCGAGCGCGACCGTGCTCCGCCGGCGTCGCTCATTCGCTGTGGGTTTGTTGACGGTGGCCGTGCTTGCCATCACTGGGATTAGTCTGACCTTTGCCGGTGCGTTGACCCTGCTCTTCGGGCTCGGGTCCGCCATCTTTCCGCAACTAATCGCGCGGTCCGGAGCGATCCTGCATCTCTGGCCCCCTAGCTCGATCCTTGGACAGTTCATCGCGATCTACGTTGGGGGACTGGCGCTGCTCCTCGGACTCCTCGCCTTACGACAACTTAATTATGGCTATGCCTGGCGCGGGGGACTCATAATTACGTTGCTGTTACCCATCGCGCGCGCCGGTTTGATGACACGCCGTAAGAGCTTACCCGCGTGCGTGCTGGAAAAACCGCGCCCGCAGCGCCCGCGTCGGGTCGGTTCGGCCAAGAACCGCGTTCCAGCGGGAGATCCATACTCGTACTTTGGAGGTGATCCGATGTCACCGCCCGGACACGAGTACCGATGTTCCTTCTGCGGCAAGACGCAGGACCAGGTCAAGAAGCTCATCGCGGGACCGGGACAGGGAATCTTCATTTGCAACGAGTGCGTGCGCCTCTGCAACGAGATCGTCGGCGAAGAGAC
>JALYSZ010000214.1 GCA_030854525.1 Chloroflexota bacterium
TGCTCGCGGTCGCGATCGAGAAGGCGCGGTGGATGGCCTCCACGATGGCGGGCACGAATGGCTCGAGCTGCGCTCGCGCGGCGGCCGGCGCCGCGGCGAGGATCGCCTGTCCCAGATCGCCGACGCCTGAGAGCCGACTGATCGCGGCGCTCCCCGCGCCCGCGAAGCCCGCGGCGACCTGCGGGGGCACTGACGACGAGAGCTGGTTGGGAATCTCCTCGGCCAGGCGCGAACCGAAGACTGTGCCGGCGATCGCGAGGCCAACGCTACCGCCGAGTTGCTGGAACAAAGTCAGGCTGCTCGTTGCGGTGCCGATCTGCCGCGGCGCGACGGCGCCCTGCACGACCAGGGTGAAGATCGAGAACATCGGGCCGACTCCGAGACCGGTGATGAACATCCAAACAAAGAGGACGGGGAGGGGCGTGTCCGATCGAAGGTTCGAGAGGAGGAACAGACCGACGCCGAGGATGGCCGCAGCACCGAGCGCGAGCAGCTTGTAGCGACCGGTGCGCGCCACGATCTGGCCCGAACCCATTGCGCTGATGATCAGGCCACCAAGAAGGGCAAGGAGCTGATAGCCGGACTGCGTCGCGCTCGAGCCGCCCACGACCTGGAACCAGCGCGGAAGGAACACGATCGGGGCGAAGAACGCCATCGAGGCGACGAACATGGCGATCACCGAGATCGTGAATGACCGGTTGCGGAAGAGACCCATCGGCACGATGGGCTCGGCGGTGCGCGTCTCGATGAGCACGAAGATCGCCCCGATCGCGAGCCCCAGGATGATGAGACCGCCGACCGCGGGATCGGTCCAGTTGCCGCTCTGCTTGTTGGTGAGTCCGACGAGTAGTGGCACGAGCGCCGCCGCGAGCACCGACGCGCCCAGGTAATCGATCTTTGGCTTGGCGCCGCTGGGTCGGAACGTGGGCAGCGCCCGCCAAATGACCGCGAAGACGATCGCGCCGAGGGGAAGGTTGACGAAGAACACCCAGTGCCAGCCGACCGTGTCGGTGATGACGCCGCCGATCGCGGGTCCGATCACGGAGCTCAGCCCGAAGATGGCACCCACGAGGCCCTGGTACTTGCCGCGCTCGCTCGCGTCGAACATATCCCCGATGACCGCGAGCGCGACCGGGAACAGCGCTCCGGCGCCGAGACCCTGGACCGCGCGAAACGCGACGAACTGCCACATCTCTTGCGAGAGGCCGGCGAGCAACGATCCGATGAGGAAGACGGAGACAGCGAACAGGAGAATGGGCCGGCGACCGAAGAGGTCGGAGAGCTTCCCGTAGATCGGGCCGCTGATCGTGGCCGTGAGGATGTACGCGGTAAAGGCCCACGTGTAGATGTCGTTCCCGTGGAGGTCGGTGACGATCTTCGGGAGCGCGGTTCCGACCACGGTCTGATCCAGCGCCGCGAGGAACAAGCCGAGGAGGACCGCGGCAACGATCTGGGTACGGGTGCGCGGGTCCACACCAGCGGGGATAGCGGTAGCGACGGCCTGCGTCATACGGGTCGTTCTCCTGTCATTGGGGTCTTCAAAGTGAACAACCTCGAGAGCCGAAACATTCGTGACTTGCGATGCACTGTGTAATTCCTAACGTAGCGGGCGGGTTCAGCGAGGAGCCCGCCGTAGTGCCGATGTCACGATCTCGTCAAGCTGCTCTTCGGTGAGCGACGACAGCGGAACCATCGTGGTCGGCGCGTCCGCCGCCCAACCATCCTGGAGACGCACGAGGTACTCCTCCGGCCGAAGGTAATGCGGGTTGTCGTGGATTCGTGTGCCGACCACCGTCATGGGATGGGTCTCGATCCCGCCATGGAACAGCACGCGACCGCGAAGGGCGTTGAGCTGATAGCTGCAAAGGATGATCGCTGGGTATTTCGTGACGGCGAGGTTCACCTTGGACTCGAACGCCAGAAGGTCCGCCTCATTCGGCCACTCCGGATCATCCCAGCCGATGAAGCCCAGGAACCGGATGAGCTTGGGACCGCGCGCGGCGATCTCGTCGAGCGTGTGGCCCACATGTGCGAGGGTGGCATCGCCGGTCCGCGCACCATCGATCAGCACCAGACGTTTGCTCGCGATGGCAGCTTCGATGTCGTGGCCTGTGTCCTCGATCAAATACGCGACGATCCGGGCGAGCCGCTTGTGGGTTCCGAAGAGAACACACACCTGCTCCGGATCGTCGAGCCCGATGGCGAGAAAGCCCAAACGCTCGCGCAGCTCGTCGTCGTCGTTGTAGAAGAGGCAGATGTGACTCGGAACCGGGACCTCGCGGTCCCCGATGCCGAGGGGAACATGGGTCACGGGATCGGTTCCTGCGTTCCTAGGTTGCGCGCCGCGAACGCGATCTGGATCTCGACCTGGCGGATCTGCTCGTCGACGACGAGCGAGCCGTGGCCCGCGTCGAAGCGGTATTCCTCGAACTTCTTGCCGAGCTCGAGGAGACGCTCGCGGTAGACGTCGACGCTCCGCGACGGGCACCGCGGATCGTTCTGTCCGACGATCAGCAGCATCGGGACCCGGATGTTCTCCACATGGGTCATGGGGTTGCTCTGCCGGTAGCTTTCGGGCACTTCCTCGGGAGTCCCACCGAAGAGGGCGGCGTCGTACTTCTTGAGTGGCTCCATCTCGTCCTCGTACGCGGCGATGTAGTCGCCGACGGGGACGATGGGGATCCCCAAAGACCAGCGATCGGCCTGGGTGCCCAATCCGAGGAGCGTGAGATAGCCGCCCCACGAGCCGCCCGAGAGGATGATTCGCTTGGGGTCGGCGACGCCGTCGGCGATCACGCGGTTGTAGACCTTGGCCAGGTCCTCGAGCTCGGTGAGCCCCACCCTGCCGACGATCGCATCGCGCCATTCTTTTCCGTACCCGCTCGAGCCGCGGTAGTTCGCGAGGACGACGGCGAAGCCATGGTCGACCCATGCCTGAACGCCGGGGTAGAAGGCGTCCTGGTCGTGCGAGCCGGGGCCGCCATGGACGATAAAGATCGTCGGGTAGGGCCCCTGCGTGGCCGGCTCGGCGATGAAGACGTGCACGCCGTCCACGTCGACATCGCGGAACGCGACGCCCGCGGGTGCGGGCTCGCCCGGAGCGCGCAGGACCACGCCGCCGTTCAGCGAGTGCGTCGCCGCCGGTGTGGGCGCGCTCGTGAGCTGGTACCAGACGTCGCCGTCGGGATGGACGCGCGCCGAGGTGATCGTTCCGGGCTGCGCGTCGAGCTTCTCCAGCGACCGCGCCCCGAGGTCGTAGCGATACAGCTCACTCCGCCCGCGATATTCGTGTCCGATCAGGAGCGCGCTCGCGTCCGGGTACCAGTCGGCGAACGTCTCTCCGGGAACGTCGAGAACGACGTCGTCTGTTGCCGACGTCCCCGCGTCGAAGATGAGCGGCTGGCTCCGGCCGCGGCGGTCGTGCATGACGACGAGCCGCTGGTCACCGGCCACGGGCGACCATCCGATCGGCTCGAGCCCTTTGCCCGGCCCATCCCAGAGCTCGGCGACCGCGCGACCCTCGAGGTCCAGAACGCGGACGGCTGGGTTACGGCTATCGCCGTGCTCGGAGTGTGCGATCGCCACGAGCTGCTCATCGCGCGAGAGACCGACCACCTCAGCGCTTTGCGCGTGCTGGTAGATCCGCGCCGGTGCCTCGCGCTCGCGCAAGAGGTAGATCGTCGTGCCCTCGTCGCCACGCGATCGCCCGAGGACGGCGAAGCCGGTGCCGATGGCCAGGCCGGCGCTGTACGCCGGCTCGAGCTCCGGCGCGATGGTCTCGCGCCTGCCGCCGCCGAATGGCTCTCGAACGTAGCGCCCCAGCTCATTGCCCTTGATGTCGTCGAACCACCAGATGTTCTGTCCCGATGGGTCCAGACGGCTCGGGACGCGGTAACCGGTGCCCTCGGGGCGATCGGTCACCTGCCGGTGCGTTCCGATGAGCCGGTTCCAGGCGTAGACCTCGATGCGCCCGCCGACGTTGGAGAGATAAAGAAGGTGGTCGGCATCGTCGCGCGCCCAGAGCGGAAAGCTCGTTCGAGCCGCGCGATACCTGCGCTTCCATGCGGTCTCGGTGGCGGTGATGGAAGGAGCCGTCAAGAAAATCGAGTGTACGGGCGCCTTGTTAGAAAAAGCGGAAGGGCTAGGCGGCCGTTGCGCTACCGCCGCGCAGCCGCGGGCGCCGCCTCTTTCGTGAGGACCTCCTTCACCTTTTGGATGTTGTCTGCGCCGACGACTAAGCGGTTGTTCGTTGCCACATAGGTCAGATTCACGTTGACGTTGGCGTCGGCGATGCGCCGGTAGAGGCTCGCGGACGTCCCCGGCTTGTCCTCGACGTCAATGACTACGACCGGCTGCTCGGTGCTGACCTTGAAGCCGGCCGACTCGAGCGCGCGCCGTGTCGCCTGCCCGTCCTTCGTGAGTATGTGGAGAATTGCATCGCCACCGCAGGGGAATCCGGCACCGCCTTCAAGGTTGATGCCGGCCTTCGCGATCGCCTCGGTGGCCTTCGCAAGTGTCCCCGGCTTGTCCGCGAGGGTAATGGTCAAGTCCTGCATCGTTTGCATGTGTACCTCCCCAAAATGTCAGGCCGCGCTAGCCCTCCGCCTCGATCAAGCACCGTAGCCCTGCGCTCCGACGGCGAACAGGGACTTATCCACATCCCGCGCGCGACTCCGCGCGCGACAAAGCGAGTCATACCTGCACCACCCAAACTGCGTCTTGTAAAGGTTGGAATCGGGAGTACACCGAAGACGTTCCACCCCGGACCCTGAGCGCCGTCCGAGCCCTAGTGCCGGCGAGGCGCTTCCCCCGGGGTAAGGCCACGTCTAGCGATCCAAAAGGGGGAGACTCAAATGGCGATTGCACAAGAGCAGACCGGGGCGGACACGCAGACCTCGAACGCCAAAGACTTCAGAGCGGCCATGGCAGCGGCAAGCGCTCGCGACCACGGCAGCTTCGAGACACACCTGAGAGACGACGTGACGTTCATCAATCCGATGGTCGGGACAGTGGACAAGGCCGGGTTCCGCGAATTCCACACAGGACTTTGGGCTGGACTGCCCGACATCAACTACAAGGTCCAGCGGACCATATCGGAGGGCGACACCGTCGTGGGCGAGTGCACCGTGACCGGGACCCATCGCGGCGAGCTCGCGGGGGTCCCCGCGACGAACAAGCCGGTGACCGTACCGGTGACCTTCATCGTCGATTACGAGAACGGGAAGGTGAAGCGCTGGAGCTCGTATCTCGACACAGCGACGCTTCTCCGTCAGATCGGCGCGATGAAGTAACGGACTCCGGGCGCGAATAAAGGGGAGGAAACTACATGGGCAAGTTCGAGGAAACCACGCGAAAGCTCGCAGACGCACAGACCAAGCACGATTCGGAGGCGGTGGGACGTCTCTACGCTTCGGATGCCGTCGCGTACGACCCGATGTATCCCGAGCCGTTGCGGGGTCGTGACGCGATCGTCAAGGACAGCGATGGATTCTTCACCGCGTTCCCAGATCTGCGCTTCGAGATTGTCAGCATTATCGAGAAGGACGACCGAAGCGGCGCGGGCGAGGTCCGCCTCACCGGCACGCACACCGGTCCGCTCGAGTCGCCGACCGGGGAGATGATTCCTCCGACAAACAAGAAGATCGACCTCAAGGGCGGCGGGTTCGTGAAGCTGAACGACCGCGGTGAG
>JALYSZ010000002.1 GCA_030854525.1 Chloroflexota bacterium
TCGCCCACGTCGCGGCCGGCGTACCCGTCCTCGCGCAGGCGGATGAACCAGGCGTTCTCCGCGAAGCGGCACGCGTCGAGGAAGAACGGCACGCGGTGACGGTCACAAACCTCCCGGACGGCGCGGAAGTTCTCCATCGAGACCGGCTGGCCTCCGCCCGAGTTATTCGTGATGGTGAGGAAGACCACCGGTACGTCGCGTCCGCGCTTAGCGAGCAGCTCGTCGAGCGCGCCGATATCCATGTTCCCTTTGAATGGGTGGATCCGTTGCGGGTCGCGACCCTCCGGGATGACGAGGTCGACAGCCTCCGCGCCGGTCGCCTCGATGTTCGCGCGCGTCGTATCGAAATGCGTGTTGTTCGGGATGACCTTGCCCGGACCCGCAATGACTGAGAACAGGATCCGTTCGGCAGCGCGGCCCTGATGCGTCGGGATCACGTGCTTGAAAGGAAACAGGCGGTGCACGGCCTCGAGGAAACGGAACCACGAGGGCGAGCCCGCGTAGCTCTCGTCGCCGTGCTGGATCGCGGCCCATTGATCTCGCGACATCGCGCCCGTGCCTGAGTCGGTGAGGAGATCGATGAGCACGTCCTCCGCACGCAACGCGAAAACGTTGTACCCCGCGTCCTTGATCTTCTGTCGACGTTCGGCTTCGGTCGTGATGCGGAGCGGCTCGACCGAATGGATGCGGAATGGCTCGATGATCGTCTTGAACTGGTCAGGCACTGCGGCGCCGATGCTAGTGCGGCGCTCCTTCTCGAACGAGACGGACCGCCTCGCCGACGCCGCGGGTCACGGCCATCCGTGTCCGGGAAGAACCAGGCCCGCCTCGACCCCGTCGAGCCGGCCGAGCGACTCGATCGCTCGCGGGAAGTCGGAGCCGAACGGCGCCAGCTGCGGTCCGGTCTTACCCGAGAGCACGTTCAGCGTCGCGAACGCATCGCCGACAAAGAGGGCGTCGCGTGACGCGCTGTGCAGGGCGGCGCTTCCCTCGGTGTGGCCGGGAAGGTGTATGACGCGCAGCGCACCGGGTACGTCGAGAGTGGCGCCGTCGCCGAACGTCGTGACCTCGAGGATCGAGATCGCCCGAAGCATCCCCCTCGTCAGCGCCAAACGGATGAAACTGAGCGCGGCGAACCCGATGCCGAGCATCTTCTGGTTTTGGGGCTTGCTTCTCCCCGAGCCAGCATCGCGTCGAGCTCATGCACGCTCACCGGCACGCCTCGCTCGCTTCGAATGCGCTCCGCGAAGCCGACGTGATCGACGTGCGCGTGAGTGAGTACGAGCGCTCGCACGTCCGCGAGCGAGCGGCCCATCGCGGCAAGCTCCCCCGGCAGATCGTTCCAGTAACGGGGCCCCCCGCGTCGACGATGGTGATCTCGCCGCTCTCCTCGAGCAGGTACGCGTTCACGATCCCCTCGCCGATCCGATGGACTCCCGGTGCGATCCTCACCGCTTCTTCGCCGCCACTGGTTTCGGCTTAGCGGCCGGCTTGCGCTTCGGGAGGGCGGTCGCGGCGACGGTCTCGTAGCTTTCGTCGATCCAGGACTTCAGGAGAGCGAGCGGAATCTCGTCGCCCTTGCCGATCCGCGCGGCGATCCAGCCGGACTTGTCCATCCCATAACCCATCTTCGTCACGAACGTCTGGGCTCGCGCGAAGAGCAGCGAACGCGGCAGCTTCACTCCGAGCGAGACGTCCGGTCCTTCGCCACCGAGGAAGACGAAGATCTTCTTGCCGACCTTCACCACATGGTCGCCCGGCCAGGGCTCGTCCGCCCAGGCTTCAGGGTGCTTGAGAGCGTGGGCGCGAAGCTGCTTACGGGCGACCGCGGGTGTGGTCATTCGGAATGTCCGCCAGGAGCCTATCGTTCTCGTGGTCGTGGTATCTCCCGAGAAGTTCCCAAACCCCGAGGTCGACCAGCCCGTGCCATCAGAGGCGGGCGAGGCAGTCGCGGTACTCGCGGGCGGCTGCTTTTGGTGCGTCGAGGCCGTGTACCTCCAGCTCGATGGCGTCAGCAGCGTCGTGTCCGGATACGCGGGCGGGACCGCCGACACCGCCGACTACCAGAAGGTGTCGTCGGGTCGGACCGGCCACGCGGAGGCCGTCGAGATCCACTACGACCCATCGAAGACCAGCTTCGGCCGACTCCTCAAGGTGTTCTTCTCCATCGCCCACGATCCGACGACGCGCGATCGGCAGGGTCCGGACGTCGGAAAGCAGTACCGCTCGGTGATCTTCTATGCGAACGACGAGCAGAAGCGAACGGCCGAGGCATATATCGCGCAGCTGGATCGCGCGAAGGTCTTCGACGCTCCGATCGTCACCGAGGTCGTGAAGCTCGACCGCTTCTATCCCGGCGAGGATTACCACCAGGACTACGCCGCGCGGAATCCGACGCAGCCGTACATCGTCTACAACGCCGCGCCGAAGGTGCAGAAGGTCCGCAAGTACTTCGCGGATCGAGTGAAGGTCACCTAGCCTCGAGGGCGCCCGCATGAAGATCGGTCTGCAGATCCCTTACGTCACGTGGCCCGGCGGCGCGAAGGAGCTCGCTCCGACACTGGCGAAGATCGCGCGGAGCGCCGACGAAGGCGGATTCGATCTCGTCGGCGTGATGGACCACTTCTTCCAGATCCCCGTCGTCGGCCCGCTCGACAACGAGATGCTCGAGTCGTACACGACCCTGGGCTACCTCGCCGCGAATACGTCGCGCGCGCGGCTGGTCACGATCGTCACGGGCGTTGTCTACCGGTATCCCGGTGTTCTCGACCCGGGGCAGGACCCGCGGCGTTCTAGGAGTGGCGGGTGGTGGTGATCGCTGCGCTCGGCGTCATGCGCACTCCGCGGCGCAGATTGAGTGCGGGCGCGGGGGTTGGCGCTGGCATCGCGGGCGTGGTCGCGGTCGTCACGACGGGCGGCTGCAGTGGGGCGGCGGTGTCCTTTACGTTCGCGCGTGCGTAGCCGAATCCGAAAAAGAACACGTTGAGGACCGCCGCGATCGAAATCAGCTTGAGTACCCAAACCGGGACGGTGCCGGACCTGGTGAGTCCGACACCGTCTGCGGAAGGAGCTGTCTTGCTCGTGTTAGCGGCCACGCCGCCCCGGCCCGGATTCGGTCCGGTCGACTTCCCGAGCCATGCGCGTCGAAAGGTTCGCCTTGAGCTGTGTCGCCTGATCCGCGGTGATCGTGCCGGCCTTCTGAGCGGCGTCGATCTTCGCGGTCGCGTCGGCGACGAGCGCGTTGACGAGACCATCGCGGTTCTTTCCTGGGGTCGCATTCGCGATCTGCGCGAGCGTCTGTCCGGCGTGGAGCTTCGTCTCGAGGTCGGCCTCGGTCGTGCCGAGGTAGGCCGCCGCCGCTGCCTCCGGATCGCCGGTCACGTTCTTGCCGCCGGGTCCGCGGCCGAAGCCGGGGCCGGCGCCATTGGCGGGATTCGGCCGCGCGCCGATGCCCTTCTGGTCGACGAGCGTGGCGATCTCCTGCTGCTGAGCCGCCGCGAGCGCGGCGATAAGCCCGTCGCGGGTCGTGCCGTGCGCGACAGCAACGTCGGCGAGGCTCTTGTCGGTCCCGAGCTCGGTCCGCAGCTGCGCCTCGGTGATCCCGATGTACGTCGCCGCGGCCGTGAAGTACGAGCCCTTGGTGCCAAGGCCGTGGTTGAACATTTGGCCGACGGTCTGGTCCCAGACCTGCGTGACGGCCGCGGGAGCGCTACCGCCGGGTAGGAACGCGGCTGCGGCGAGCCCGCCCGAAAGGCCAAGCCCGACGACCGCAGCGATGAGAAGCGCCTTTGCTGGTTGTATTGCGTTCACGCGATCCCCTTTCCGAGGTCGTGTCATGAGTAGCAAACGGTCGGCGGGGGTTCGTTGCATGAGAGAAATCCAAGAGTTGGCTAAGGACCGCGTTCCTTAGGGCCCTCTTACCGCACCCCCTCGTAAACTCGGCACAAATGCGCGTCCTTTTGGTCGAAGACGAGCCCGCGGTCAGAGACGCCGTCGAGCGCGCTTTGCGCGGGGCGGGCCACAAAGCCGACCTGGCCCGCGAGGGCCCCGCCGGCTTGGAGCTCGCCATGACCAATCCCTACGACACGGTGGTCCTCGACCTGGGACTCCCCGGCATCGACGGGGTCGAGGTCTGCCGACGCCTTCGGGCGTCCGGCAATCAGGTCCCGGTCCTGATGCTCACCGCTCGCGCTGCCGTCCGCGATCGGGTCGAAGGGCTCGACGCGGGTGCCGACGACTACCTCGTGAAGCCCTTCGCTCTCGACGAGCTGCTCGCGCGCATCCGAGCGCTCGGGCGTCGCGGCGATGACGGTGCGAAGGCGCGAGGCGTCCTCAAGCTCATGGACATCGCGCTCGATCGCGACGCCATGGAGTGCCACCGCGGCGACCGGCTGATCCCGCTGACGCGCACGGAGTACTCCTTGCTCGAGCTCTTCATGGCGAACCCGCGGAAGGTGCTTCCGCGCGATGTCATCTTCGATCGGGTGTGGGGATACGACTTCGGTCCCGACTCCAACTCGCTCGATGTGTACGTGGGTTACCTGCGTCGCAAGCTCGAGACCGGCGGCGAGCCACGCGTGATCCAGACCGTGCGCGGCGTCGGCTATGTCATGAAGGAACCGTGAGCTTTCGACTCCGAGTGACGCTGTTCACGGCGGCAGCGGTCGCGATCGCGGCGATCGGCGCGTCGGTGGCGATGTACTTCGTGGTCCAGGACCAGCTCATGCATCAGGTCGAAACCAACCTCCAGCTCGGTGCCCAGAACGCAGCTCGAGGAGGCGGCCCGGGTGACGGTCCGAGGGGTTTCCGGCCGCAGTCCCAGTTCATGACGGGAAGGCCCGACATGTATGCGCAGATCATCAACGCAAGCGGGACCATCTTCAGGACCGACTTCGACTCGCCGAATACCGCGCTCCTGGTCCAGGAGGTCAAGGACGTCGCGAGCGGCAAGCGCGCCGCGTTCTTCGCGACCGCTGACGGGCCAGACACGCGACTCGCCGTCTACGTCGTGCCGATCCAGGGCGGCGGCGCGATCGAGGTCGTGCAGGAGCTCGGCCCGATCGATGCCGCGCTTACGCAAACCAGACTTCTGCTCATCGCCTTTGCGGCCGGCGCGATCCTTTTGGCGGCGGGGCTCGGCGCGCTCATCGGGCGCGCGGTCATCGCACCGGTAAAGAGGCTCACCGCGACGGTCGAAGAGGTGACCAAGACGCGCGATCTCTCGCGCCGCGTCGCGGCGCAGGGCCGCGACGAGCTGAGCCGCCTCGGCACGAGCTTCGATGCAATGCTCGGACAGCTCGAGACGTCGCTGCGGTCGCAGCGTCAACTGGTCGCCGATGCCTCGCACGAGCTGCGAACGCCGCTGACGAGTCTTCGCACGAACCTCGAGCTCCTTGAGCGCGGTCAGCCGACCGATCCGGTCGAGCGCCAACAGCTGCTCGGCGACCTCGTTTTGCAAATGGAGCGCATGACGACCCTCGTCGGCGATCTCATCGAGGTCGCGCGCGAGGAGGAGACGCCCATGCCGTTCGAGGCGCTCCAGCTCGAGGAGATCGTGAACGAGGTCGTCGACGACATGTCGTTCCGCTATCCGAAGGTCCACTTCAACGTGACGTCTGCGCCGTCGTCGATCAACGGCGTGAAAGTCCGCGTCGCCCGCGCGATCACGAATCTCCTCGACAACGCCGCGAAGTACAGCCCGCCGGGCGCGACGGTCGACGTGGCCGTCGCGAACGGTGAGATCTCAGTTCGCGACCACGGCCCCGGCGTCTCCGCGGAGGACGCGTCCCGGGTGTTCGACCGCTTCTGGCGATCCAACGACGCCCGTGAGGTCCCGGGTTCGGGCTTGGGCCTCGCGATCGTGAAAGACGTCGCCGAATCGCACGGCGGATCGGTCACGCTCGAGCGACCTATCGACGGTGGCGGTGGCGCGCGCTTCCGCCTCCGCCTCAAGGGCGCCTAAACAGAGAACGCGCGTGCGAGCGTGTAGGCGCCGAGGACGAGCAACAGCACGCCGACGACCCGACGGAAGACCGCCTCGCTCATCCGCCGAAGCGTCCAGCCTCCAAGGAACGTCCCCACCACCGCACCGACCGCCAGGACGACGATGAGCAGCCACTGCGGTGCGAGAGCGGCTCCCTGCGTCGCGAGATAGATCGGGATGCGCGCGCCGTCGACGATGAGCGCGACGGCCGTCGCGGTCGCGACGAAGGCGTCCCGCTCGACGTCGAACCCGAGAAGCGCGGCGGCGCGGATCCCACCCTGGTTCCCGACGAGCCCACCGAGCAGGCCCGAGAGCGCGCCGCCGACGAGTGCCGCGCGCCTCCCAGAGAAACGCATCCGCTGCGCGAAGCCGGTGAGGCTGCCCACACCGGCGAAGACCAGTAGGAGACCGAAGATGATCGCGAGCGCCGAGCTCTGGACGACTGCCTGCAGCGCCGCACCGACGAGACCGCCGATCGCGCTCGCCGCACCGAACCCGAGCAGCACGTCTCTATCGATGTGCGTTCGCACGAGAAGGAATCGGACGAACGTGCCGGCGAGGTGGGGAAGCGACACGAGCGCGATCGCGAGCCGCACATCGAACTGCGTCGAAAGGACCGGGGTCAGGACGCTGCCGATCCCGAAGCCGGAGATCGACGCGATCGCGCCCGCGATCACCGCGGCAACAGTCGCAATGACGGCGAACGCGTCCACGGCGCTTATCCTCCTACGCGGATGACGACGCCGCGCGGGACCGATCTTCTTCATGACCCGCGCCACAACAAGTCGACGGCGTTCAGCGAGCAGGAGCGAGAGGCACTCGGGCTCCTCGGTCTTCTGCCTGAGGGCATCGACGATCTCGACACGCAGCTGCGCCGAGCGCTCGCGCAGCTCGACGGCAAGACGACCGACCTCGAGCGCTACATCTACCTCTCGCAGCTGCAGGACACCGACGAGACGCTCTTCTATCGCGTCCTGATGTCGGATCCCGCGAGGTTCATGCCGATCGTCTACACGCCGACCGTCGGCGAGGCCTGCCAGAAGTTCGCCCACCTCTTCCGCCGCCCGCGCGGCCTGTACCTCTCGATAAAGCGGAAGGGCCGCTTGCGGGAGATCCTCCGGAACTGGCCCGAGCGGGATGTCCGCTGCATCGTTGTCACGAGCGGCGAGCGCATCCTCGGCCTCGGCGACCTAGGCGCGAACGGCATGGGGATCCCGATAGGCAAGCTCGCCCTGTACACGGCCGCAGGCGGCGTGCCGCCGCAGTACACGCTCCCGCTGCTCATCGACGCGGGCACGAACAACGAGACGCTGCTCTCCGATCCGCTCTATCTGGGCCTCAAGCAGACGCGCATCCCCGACGACGAGCTCGACGAATTCGTCGACGAGTTCGTCGCGGCCGTGGAGGCCGAGTTCCCCGGTTCGCTCATCCAGTTCGAGGACTGGGCCGGGGAGGACGCGATCCGTCTCCTCGAGCGCTACCGGGAGCGGGTCTGCTGTTTCAACGACGACGTTCAGGGCACCGCGGCGGTCGCGCTCGCGGGAATTCTCGGAGCGCTTCGCATCACCGGCACGCCTCTGGCTCAGCAGCGGTTCCTGTTCCTCGGCGCGGGTTCGGCCGCCGTGGGGACGGCGGACCTTCTGTTGAAAGCGATGGTCACCGCAGGTCTCTCGGCTGACAACGCGCAGTCGCGTGTCGCGCTCTTCGATCGAAAGGGACTCGTGACGGCGGATCGCGCGACGCTCCACGACTATCAGCGCCCGTTCGCCCAGCGCCGCCCGCCCTTCACCGATTTCGTCGACTCGATCGAAGCCCTGCGGCCGACGGGGATCATCGGACTCTCGACGGTCGGCGGCGCGTTCGATCAGCGCGTGATCGAAGCGATGTCCCGCATCAACGAGCGGCCGATGATCTTCGCGTACTCGAACCCGACCTCACGATCGGAGTGCACCGCGGAGCAGGCCTACACGTGGTCGGCCGGACGGGCCGTGTTCGCGAGCGGCAGCCCATTCGCACCGGTGAGCGTCGGCGGCAAGACGTTCGTCTCCGGGCAGGGGAACAACGTCTACGTATTTCCCGCGGTCGGCATGGCGGTGTTCGCGACCGGAGCGCGGCGCGTCACCGACGAGATGTTCATAGCGGCCGCGAGCGGCGTGGCCGAGCAGGTGACGCCGAGCGACATCGCGGTGGGGCTCGTGTATCCACCCGTCTCGGGGATCCTCGAGACCGAGTTACGGGTCGCGGCTCGCGTCGCCGAGGTGATCTTCGATCGCGGACTGGCCCGCGTGGAGCGCCCCGCGGACATCCTGGCGTTCATTCGCGCGAAGGCCTACGTGCCGCGCTACCGGAGCCTCGTCTAGCGTCCTAGAGTTGCCGGGCGTGCTCGTCGCCGGCCGCGAGGTCAAGGTCACCAACCTCGAGAAGGTCTTCTTCCCAAAGATGGGCCTGACCAAGGGCGACCTCATCCAGTACTACGTCGACGTTTCCGAGGCTGTTCTCCACCACGTCGCGCGGCGTCCGATGCAGATGAAGCGGCATCCCAATGGGGTCGAGGGCGACTTCTTCTATCAGAAACGCGTTCCCGTGCCGCACCCGGAATGGCTCGAGACCGTGCACATCGATTACCCGTCTGGAAATGAGGCGGACTTCCCGGTCGTCACCGATGCTGCCGGTCTTGCGTGGATCGCGAACCTCGGCTGCATCGAGCTGCACACGTGGCACTCGCGCGTGCCCGAGGTGAACAAGCCGGACTACCTCCTCATCGATTTCGATCCATCAGAAGGCAATCCCTGGGCGCACGTGCGCGAGATCGCCATGGCGGGAAAGCGCGTCATGGACGACCTCGGGCTGCCCTCCTATCCGAAGACGAGCGGCGTCACCGGACTGCACATCCTCATTCCCATCATTCCTGAGCTGGAATTTCCGCTCGTGCGCGAGATCGCGCGCGCGATCGCGAAGGCGATCGTCGTGCTCGTCCCCGAGATCGCGACGACGCAGTGGAAGGTCGAGGGCCGTCCCGGCGTCTTCGTCGACTACGGGCAGAACGCGTTCGACCGCACCATCGCGTCGGCGTACTCGATCCGTCCGGTGCCCGACGCGCGCGCGTCCGCCCCGCTGCGGTGGGACGAGGTGCCCGCCGTCGAGCCCGGCGACTTCACGATGGTCACGATGCGCGACCGGATCGCGGCGGTCGGCGACCTCACCGCAGGCGTGTGGGACAAGGCGGTCAGTCTCGATCCGCTCTTCGACACGCTTAAGGTGAAGCGCACGCTACCGCAGCGCAAATCACGTCCGGGTCCGCCTCGCGATTGGCGTGCCGAGTACGACGCCAAGAAAGCCGGGGGATCAGGCTGGAATCGCGGAACGCAGCGCGGCCCCAGTCACCGATAGCGGAACCGACCCGGACCGCTGGATGTATTTACCTGCGTGCGACTCCGCTTCGCCGCGACATTGCTTCTTGCGGCCTGTCTGCCGACGCCCGGGGGTCTGCCTGACGGGCAATCGACCTCGGGGGCGCCTAAGGACGGCCCGGCTCTCTACCTAACCGATTCGCTGAACGGCTCGGGCCTTATCGCTGTCGATCCCCTGACGCTCCGGGACGTCTCCGCCCACCCGTTGCTGTCGATTGGCCCAAACGAATCAAACCCCTGCCGCGGCCTCGGAGGGTCGTGCGCCTTGATCACGGCGTCGGCCGACGGCGGCACCTTGGCCATAGTCCGCTATTCGCAGAAGGGCGCAGCTGGTATTTCGATCTTCGACGCCCGCTCCGCGACCACGGCGGCCCAACCAAGCCCGGAGCTGCCGGTGATCGTCGACGCTCTGAGCGCTGACGGATCGACCATATACGCGCGCGAGTGGCCACCCTCTCAGATCGGCGCGGAGCGGCTCCTCCTCGACGCCCGCAGCGGCAAAGTCGTCTCGCGCGAGCCCGCGATCTCTTTCGGGGCCGATCCGATCACCTGGATCACGATGGTCGAAGAGCGCCGGCTCTACGCGCTCCTTGTGCAGTCGGATTCGAACGCGACCGGCCCACGCCCCGTCGAGGTTGGTGCGTGGGACCTTCGGACCGGAAGAGAACTCTGGCGGCACGGCGTTCCATCGCTCCTGGCCGGTGACTGGGGGTCGGGCCAAGCGGGCTCAGACGGAACCGTGACCCGCTTCGGCCTCGTCCCAGGTTTCGCGTTGAGCCCCGACGGCAGGCAACTCGCCATCGTCCGCGCATTCGACTGTTGCGTTGCGAGCGGCACGCTCTGGCTCGCCAATACGTCGGGTGGCGAGATCCTTTCGCAGAGGGCCTACCAGCGCGACGCATCGCTCTTGAATCGATTGTTCGGATCGTCGGTGGCTGCGGCGAAAGAAGTCAATCAGGTCGTCGTCAACGCGAGCTTCGGTGCCGACGGTCGAGTGCTGCACGTCTACGCGCAAAGCTGGCAGTACGACGGCGGAGCCGAGCCGTATCAATATCTCGGGATGAGCGCTCTCGACGTAGCCACCCCGAAAGTTCTGGGCTCGGATATCAAGATGGAGCAGTGGTGGTACCAGAACAAGATTCTGTGGTTGCGGCCCTCGCCTGACGGCAGGTGGGTCTATGTCTTCTTGGAGAGGACGGGCAATGCCGACCCGAAGGGTTACGTGCTCCGTCGCCTCGACGCGCGCTCGTTGTCAGTGCTTGCGGCGCGAGCGTTCGACTCGTTCAGGTACTCCGTCATCCTCGCGGCTCCTTGATCTGTCGCTAAATAGCGCGGTCCTGCGATGAGAACGAGGGCAAGCCGAGGACGGTGCCACGTCGGGCGGTATTAGGACCGTCCGAATTGATTAGTTAGGAGAGACGCCCGGCGAGAAGGTCGTCGAGCCTCGGGTCGCCGGGACGCGGCGTTGGCTTCACCTGCTCCCAGGTGCACTGCTCGGGATTCTTGTCGGGCCGGAAGCGGAGGAAGCGCGTGCCGTGGCGGAAGCGCTCCTGCTCCATCTTGTCGAAACGGACTTCGCACACGATCTCGGGGCGGATCTCGTGCCACGGGAGGTCCTTTCCCTGCGACCAGCGCGAACCGCCTTCGGGCGTCCGACCCCAGTCCTGCTCGATGTGTTGGTCTTCTTTGAGGAGCGGCGGGAGCATCTGCTGTAGCTGCTTCTGCAGTGGCCCAGCGATTCCCGAAGTGTGACCCACAAAATCCAGTGTGCCGTCGTCGCGATAAAGCCCCAGGAGGAGGCTCGCGATCTTCTCCCCACTGGTGCGATAGCCGACGATCACGCAATCGACGGTGCGGTGGTGCTTCACCTTTGAGACGGCATCTCGCGCTCCCGGCTTGTAGGGCAGGTCCGTGCGCTTCGCGATCACGCCGTCGAGCCCGATCATCTCGAGCCGCTCGAGCCATTGCTTCGCAAGCTTCGGATCCTTCGAGACCGGCGAGAGCGAAAAGCCTTTCGCGAGGCGCTCGAGCTCCTTGCGCCGCTCCG
>JALYSZ010000038.1 GCA_030854525.1 Chloroflexota bacterium
ATGGGTACCTCGGGGTCCTATGCGCCGCGACGTCGCCGTGTTACTCGCTCGACGAGCCTTTGACCTATTACCGGCGCCGGGATGCGCAACGGTTTACGGGACGCGCCGGAGTCACCGCATATCTCGACCGGAGCGTACGTCGCGATCGACGGTTCTCCCAGATGTGGACGAGTTCCGCTGGCCGCAGCGGGCTCGCGTCCGACTACTACAAGCACCAGCTTGTCCTGGCGAGTCTGAATGGCGTGCCCCGATGGTCGCGCGAACGACGCACCACTCTTCTGAGCGGCCTGCAGGCGGTGGGCCCGCTGACGATGGCTTACCCGAACCTTGCGGCGCGCCAGGTCGCTGCTCTCGGCATCGCGTTCCTCGCGCCGGACATGTGGATCAAGCGGTTCATGCGGATGGTCGCGATCAGCTGAGCTTCGCGATCCCCGGTGCACGCGGACGGTCGTCGCGATGCGGCCACTCGTCGCGATCTCACGCGGTAGAGATGAGATCGATACCGATGACTCCTTCGGGGCTTTCCTTTGGTGTTCGTTGTCTGCACGCAGCGCCGTGGAGTAGGACCAAAGTCCCAGACCGTCTCGCTACCGCGCCGGTACGAACAAGGCTATTGAACGAGGTCGAGGTGTCACAGACTGGGCACGCATCCAAACAGATAGGTGAGGTCCTAAAGACGGACTAGCGGTCCACCGGGCCCCACGAAAAGGCACACCCGCCGCGAGGCGGGGTCGCAAAGCCACGGAGCTCAAACCGAGCCAGCCGGGCAGCCGAAAGGAGCCGAGGAGTGTCGGGAGGAGTAGTCCCCGGATTCCGGGGAGCGGAGGTCGCAGGGAAGCCCGTTCGCGTGCGGAACATCGCGATCGTCGCGTGGCTCATGGTCTTCTCATTGACGGTCGCCCTCGTCGAACCGCGTCTCGTCGGCAGTGCCTCCACCAACGTATTCGACGGACTTGCGGCGTTCATCAGCAGTTTCTCCAACAGCCTTGGTCAGACGACGAGCGGATCCTCCAATTCGCTCAACACGCTGAACGCGCGTGCGACCGCTTCGTCCGATATCGGGACGGCCCCCGCAGCCTCCGCTCGAACCTCGGTCGTGTCCAATTCCGCTTCGGGGGCGGCACCGACGGCCGGGTCCGCCACATCGGCGGCACTGACGCTGTCGGCAGCCTCCGGTCGCACCGGAACGGAGCTCACTGTCTCCGGCCTTCGCTTTCCGGTCGGGCAGCCCCTTCTCATTACGTGGGACGGCGCGGTATTGGGCTCACAGCCCATCACGCCGGACGCAGCCGGAACGTTTCAGAAGAAGATCGTGATACCGGCGACCACCCCGGGGCCGCACACGCTCGGCGCGACCGTCGTGACTGGCTCAGCAGGTGGCGGCAAACAGGTCGTTCTCCAGGTCGCCTCTGCGGTGTTCATAGTCGCGGCCGCGGCCGCGGCGACAAATCCCGCGATCGCGCCTTCGTCACCATTGCACACGACTCCGGCTGCTGCTGCGCCTCTTCCGACGAACGCGCCAGCTCCTACCACAGCGCCCGCTCCGACAACCGCGCCCGCCCCAACGACGGCGCCGGCGCCAACGGCCACCGCGGCACCTGCTTCGCCACTGCCAGCGGCGGGCGGCCTCGATGTGAGGACCTTCGGCGCACTCGGTGACGGGCAAACGGATGACACGGCCGCCATTCACCGCGCCCGCGACGCGGCGGGTGCGTCGGGCGCCCTTCAGTTCCCTGCCGGCACCTACCTGGTGGCGGATCTCCGACTCACGGCCACGGGGCAGGTTTGGAATCTCGCCCCCACCGCCACGCTAAAGCTGAAGGCTTCCGCGAGTACCGATCTGATCGTCATGTCGGGAGCGGGCGCGCGGATCGTCGGGGGGCGGCTAGACGGAAATCGTTCGGCTCAGGGCTCGTCCGGCACTTGCGTGGTCATGGTGGGAGGCGGCGGCGTAGTTCAAGGCACTGAGATCCTCAACTGCCGCGGCTGGGGCGTTTACGTTTACGGTGCCGACGGGACGAAGATCTCGGGCTGCTCGATCCACGACATCAGCGACGCGGCGCTCTATGTCGAGAATGGCGCGGACGACACCACCATCGACGGCAACTTCGTGCAGCGCACGAGCGGGGCCGGTGCCGGCGGGATCGTCGTGCACGGCATGCAGAACACAGTGGGTGTCGGCTCGCGCACCCGGATCACTAACAATCGCGTCGAGAATGTGGCTCAGATCTCGATCGAGTCCTGGAGTCCGGCAAGTCTCGTCCAGGGCAACACGACGATCGGCGGGACGATGGGAATCTCGATCGGCGCCGCTGACGGAACGCGGGTTCTGGGAAACGTCGTCTCGGGTGCGACGGAGTACGGCATCGAGATCGGGAACACGGCGAGCGTCACAGTGTCGGGTAACACTGTTTCATCGGTAGCGGGCGACGCCGGCATCATCCTCGACGACTCCGCCCACGGAAACACGGTCGCATCGAATCAGCTGCGCTCGGTGGTCCGCGGCGTCCAAGTCTCTCTGGGAAGCGCGGCCAACACCATCACCGGGAACACGTTCGAGTCTTGGTCCCTCTACGGCATCGAGGCACATCAGGTCGACGGGACGATCATCGGGACGAATACGTTCAGTGGATCCGGCATCAAGATCAATCTCATCTAGCTGCGGCGGTCAGTGAACTGCCTCTCGCAAGGCCGCGTCCACGCGAGCGAAGAGGGTTCTGTAGAGCGCAAGGAAGCCGGTCGTGTCCGCGGTCGGGCCGTCTTCGAGGGTTCGCGCGGTTAGATCGAGCAGGTACACCGACTCCAGCGTGAGCATCTCACGACGATCCAATTCGAGGGCGGGCTCTGAGGCAAAGGATATGAGCCTGTCGAACGCCTGGTCCGTATTCCATCCATCGAGCAGCACACCGACCTGAAGGATGTGGTGGAGGGAATCGATCACCGGGATCCCATCAAGGCAGCCGTGTTCCCAGTCGAACGCGGAGATTCGACCGTCTACCTGGCGGATGTTCCAGGGCGCGAAGTCGCCATGGATGATCGTGCTCCTGACGCGCAGGTTCGACAGTGCCGGCCCCAGCCGACGCAATGCCGCGACTTCCGGCGCAAGCTGCGCGATCGAGGTCAAGCGCCCGCGCAGCCGGCCGAGATATTCCGTCTTGGCGACAGCCCGTTCCCTACCGTTCTGTAGCCCATCGAGGAATCGCCGGTGCATGTCGGAGAACGAACGCGGTCCGGCCGCCCCGGGCAGGGCCCCCTGCAGCGTCACCAGACGCCCGTCGACCTCCCTCTCGAGCAGAAGCGGCGGCGAGAGGGCCGGGACCTTCCCCGCCAGCGCCGCGAGCACCCGCGCCTCTCGGCGGAGCGGGATTCGCGCGGCTTCCCCGACGGCGACCTTTCCAAATGCGCGCGGTGTCCCTCTCGGATCGAGGACCACGAAAACGGGTTTGTGTGGGGGCACGGGGCTTCCGGAGGCGAAGCCAATCGCTGCCTTGGGCAGATCCAGTACCTCATGAACGGCGGACTCGAATGCGCCGGCCGTCCGCTGGGCGATCGTGACGCGATCTCGTGACCAGTAGCTGCCCGTCCGCGCGACCGCGCGGGCCGCGATGTGCTGCAAGCGAGCGCGGAGTCGATAAGGCGTATAGATCCGAAAGGCGGCGGATGCGACGGTCCTGCTGTCGAGCGGTATGAACCACCGCGGATTGTTCAGCCCCGGCACGACAGCCATTTCGCGAACGTGGGGAAAACCGAGTGAACGCAAGCGCACCGAAGATGCACCAGAGTTCACGAGGACAAGGCCGGCGACATCGTCCAAGGCATCAGGCCGGGGCAGGCCTTTGCCCCAGACCACCCTGATGTTCGGCCCGACACCCGAACTCAATTCTTGGCACAGCCCCCGGAACCATGCCGGGGCGCCCTCTGTTGAAATGCGGACCGCGCGCGGCAGCAGGCACGCCCAAGTCAAGAGTCGGCGATCGACAGCGACGTTCTCCGCGATGCGAGCCGGTGCGGACCGATCCTCCGAGGCTCCGATCGGCGAAACCCAACGTCGATCCCTCTCGGTCTCGCGGACGGCGACCTTTCCAAAGGCCACCGCGCAGTACAAAGCCACAATGCAAATGCTGAAGACCATTCCGCCGACCGCGCCTTCAGTTCCGAAGGCGCGGACGATCAGCCAGCCCGCACCCAGGGCGGCCAGACTCGCGATCAGATATGCCTCGAAGATGACCCGCGGCCGGCGGAGTGTTCTGAGCGCGCTGGTCAAGATCGGTAGTGGAGTGACCACCGCGTAGAAGAGGGCGAAGAGAACGAGCACGGATCCGCCGTCCGCATAAGCGTCTCCGTAGATCAGCCGAAGGGCGGGGCCAGCAAATAACACGAAGAGCGCGCAGTAGAGGGTCGCGACCGGAAGGACCACCAAACCAGTCCGCCGCATCGCGGCGTTCAGCGCTTCGTGCCCTCCTTCGGCGTACGCCCGCGCGAATCTGCTCGGAAGCACGCTTCCGAGGTAGAAGACGAGGATGTTGAGCGGTCCGAACACCAGCTGGGCCGCTCTGATCAAGCCCGCACCCGCGGCTCCCAACACGGCCGCCGCCAAATACAGATAGATCTGGGTCGAGGCCCAATAGCCGGACTCAGCCCCGGCGAGCCACTTGCCGAAGGCGAGATTTTCGCGGATCGCGGAGAGCTCCACGACAGCACGGAGCCGATCGCGGACCTGAAGAATCCCGAAAGCAAGTGCCGCTGCCGATGTTGCCGCGATCACGTACAGCGCCATGGTCGCGTCAAGCCGGCCCGATGCGAACAGGGCGATGACAACAAGCGCCTGCCCGCCATACGAGATGACGTCATTGAGCAGCACGGCTCGCACCCGGCCCTCGGTGTAGAGGATGCGTCGAATGAACTCTTGGAGTTCCCAGGCGACGATCGCCGGAACGAGCGCGAACAGCAGAACAGAAAGGCCGGACCCCAGGGCCGTGCCGACGAATGCGCCGACGAGCACGAGCGCGGCCGCTGAAGCCGTGAAGACGAGCTGCTGAGCGGCAGTCGAGCTCGTGTAACGCACGTACGCGGGACCGACCAGCGTGGCGCCGAGCACGTTGTGTGGCTGCGTGACCAGCGCGGCCTGCAGAACCCCGGCGAGCAGAAGGCCGCTGTACACGAGCGTGAACTGGCCGAACTCGCTCGGGTCCACTGAGCGTGCGAGCAGCAGCATCGTTGCGAAGTTCGCTCCGGACACGAGAGCCTGGTCGACCAGGCCGACCGATTCGGTCCCGAGGCGAGCAAGGACAGAGATACCAGGCACGGCAACGCGAAGTGGACGAACTTGCGCTGGGTAGCCCGGCCCTCTCAGCCGCGACATCGGTCGATAGCTCCTGCCGATCGGTCTGCTCCTGGCGGGGCCTCCCGCCGGCGACCCGACGGGGCCGAAGCTAGGCGCGCCCCCTCCCAGCGGATACGACCAAATCTACGTACGGCCGGGAAACCTCTTGTCCGTCGCTCCCCTCTCTTTTTGGGCGGCACGCTCGAGCTGAGGAAGCAGCGACGACGCCACTCGGGCGAACCCCTGCTGCAGATGGATCTCAAGGAACCGAGATGCGACGAGCTCACGGTTCGCGGCGCCCATCCGCCCGCGGAGATCGGCATCTCCCGCGAGACGCACGATCGCGGCCGCAAGTTGATCCGGCGCTCCCGGCTCGACGAAGATGCAGTTCACGTCCGGGGCAAGGACCTCAGGTGCCGCCCCCACGCGGGTCAGGACCAGCGGCAGCCCAGCGGCCATCGCTTCGAGCATGGCTACTGAGAAGCCCTCAGAGTACGACGGCGAAACGAACAGGTCCGCGCGACGGAGGAAGTCCGAGACCTCGTGGACCGGGACAGCCCCGCGGAAGGTCACGATCCTCGAGACGCCGACAGCCTCTACGAGCGCACGCGGTCCCATCGGGGTCAGCTGACCTGGGGGCAGAAAGTCCGTGTTCGTGTCGTGCTCGATAACCTGCCCAACGAGATCGACCCGCATGTGAGGGATCTGCGCTCTGGCTTTGGCGACGGCCTTGATCAGATCAGGCGCACCTTTCGCCTGCGAAACGTGGCCGACGAACACGATGTCGAAGGTGGCCTTGTCTTTCTGGGTCTCCCGTAAGAGCCCGCTGTATCTGTCGGCCGCGAGCGCACTATACAAAGTGAATCGCCGCAGCCGCGGCGCGATCGTGGCGAACTGATCGTGCAGCTGATCGCCGGGGACGATCACCGCCGCGGTCGCCTTCAGAACAGCGCGCACGTACGCTCGCAAGACGGGTCCGCGGTGCTCGTAGAACCGATTGAATGTGGCTCCGTGAAAATGCAACACCACCCGCGCGCCGGCCGCACGCGCTAAAACGACGTAGGCAGAGTCTCGGAGGAATCCCATCAAGTTCTGCGCGAGCGGGAGCCAAACGACGTTTGCGCGGACCTCGCGAAGAGCGCGCACGAACGTGGCGAGCTTCGCGAGGTTCAGCCAGACATTCTTGGGCCGGAGATGGCCCCGTTCGTCATTGCGCAGTGCTTTGGACGAATCGAAGAAGGTCAGTTCGAAATGGCTTCCGTACGAACCTCTGCGCAGGAGCTCGGTCATCGCCTCGGTGCCGCCGTACGGCGGCGGCAGCGGTCCGATCAACATGACACGTCGCGTTGGACCTTCGCTGACGATTGGCGTCGACGCGGCAGCGCCCGCCGGCGTCATCGCGTGAGAAGCCTCTCCGAGCCGCGAAGGTTGACGGCGGTACTGGGGGTCGCCTCCTCCTCGCTCGACATGGCCCCGAATGGGATCCCGATGGTGAGCCAGAACGGAATTGCGCCTACGGGGCTCTCGAGAATGACGTTGAACGCTGCCACGACCAGCAATGACAGCCACGCTCCGAAGAGGACTACGTGAGTCCACCCCACGGTCTCGAGCGCCCGTCTTCCGCGGAAGATCCGCGACAGGAAAACGCCTTGAGTCAGCACGAACAGGAGGAACCCGGGGATCCCGAGGTACCACGCGATGTTGACGAGGCTGTTGTGTGGCGCACCCGTGTAGAGCAGTCCACGGTTATAGAAGACGAACATCTTGCCGAACCCCGATCCACTGAGCGGGTTTTCGCCGATGTCGGCGAGCGAAGCGTCCCACGCCGCCAACCGGTAATCCGCGTTGACCGTTGTCGTGTCAGCCGTGCTCAGGATGCGGTCGAGGGTCCCACTCACCTGATCGGACTCGAGAAGCAACCCGCCGACTGCCAGACTGAGGACGAGCGCCGACAGCCAAACTGAAGCTCGAACCGCAGGGCGAGCCCTGGGGGCTACCAACCAGGAAACCGAGATGGCGATAGCCGCGGCGAGCCAAACTGAGCGGTGCTCGGAGAGCAGCGCTCCAGCAACGAGGGCCGCCGCCGGCGCCAACATTCGGATCTCTGTGCGGAGTGGCCTCGGCGGCAGCAGCAACAGCGCAACAAATGACGCGGCGAGGAAGGTACCCGAGTCGCCCCGCAGATATCGGGGCACGTCCTGCTCGGTGGCGAAAAACTGGCCCGTGATCGCGTGGAAGACGCCGTAACCGACGGCGAGGGAGCACGCCGCAGCGGCGCAGGCGACCACGAGCGCTCGGTCCTTTCGGAGATCGATGTTCCAGGCGAGGCAGAGCGCCGCGAGCGGGTAATAGATGAACGGGGTGCCCTGATAGAGCACCAGCTGCAAGTCGCGCTCGTCGATCAACGAGAACAAGGCCGATATCAACGAAAAGCCGCAAAACGCGCCCACCGCGAAAACGAGCGGGGTCGCCTCGGGCCGTCGCCACCTTCCGGAAAGAAGCGACCCGATGAGAACCGGGGCGAGCAGAAAGTCGGTCACGTAGAGCGGAAGTCCGAACAATGCGATCGACGTTTTTGCGAAGTCGATGCTGAAGCCAACGTGGCCGGCCAGGAGTAGTCCGAGGAGGGCGAGCGCCGCGTAGCGCGACGTAACGGTCGCCGCGAGAAGCAAGGCCCCAGCGGCGGGCAGAAGGACGACCGGCATCGCCCCTTCGCTCAGAAGTGCCGCGGTGAGCCCACTCAAGCCAAGGCCGACCAGAAGCGGGCCGAGCGCCAAGCGGAGGCGAGCCCATTCCTCCGGAGACGCCAGCCTGGTCGTTGAAATCGGTGAGGTCGGAGCGATTTGCATGAAGAAGTGCCGTCGTGGCAGACGGAACGTATCGGACACTCCCGGCACCGCGCGAGGTAGTAATGGTGAGTACGGGGCAGCCGGGAAAGTACGTACTTCGGGAGGGCCTGTGCCGGAAGGAACCTGACAACATTGCACCGATGATTCGGTCGCCGGCCCCCCGCTCCCAGAGGATCGAATTCCTGGGTCTGGCGTTCGATTCAGTCACCGTCAATGGAGCAGTCGACCGCTTCGAGGAGTGGATCCGAGGACGATTCGTCGGCCGGATCGCGTGCGTGAACGTGGCGCTGCTGATGTGGACGCGCTCGTCGCCGGCGCTGCAAGAGATCTACCGCCGCTGCGATCTCCTCGTTGCCGATGGGATGGGCATCTACTACGGCTCACGACTTCTGGGGCAGCCGACTCCGGGCATCACGAACGCGGTGTTGCTGATGGATGAGCTCCTCAAACGCGCGGCCACGAACGGATACCGGTTGTATCTCCTGGGTACGACAGGCGAGATCCTGGAGCGCGCACTCGTTCGCCTGCGCGAAAGACACCCCGAGCTTTTGGTGGTGGGCCATCGCGATGGGTTCTTTTCTCGCGCGGAGGAAGACGAGGTCGTTCGCGGGGTCGTCGCGGCGAGACCGGACATCCTGCTGATCGGGATCTCGAGCGTCCGTAAGGATGAGTTTCTGGATCGGCAGCTCAGTGCGCTCGGAATCCCTGTTTGTCTCGGAGTCGGAGGGGCGATCGACGTGCTGGCCGGCGTCTATCGAATCGCGCCCCACGCGGTTCGACGCGCTGGGCTCGAGTGGCTTTACCGGCTCGCTCAGGAGCCCCAGCGACTATGGAGGCGGTACCTCACCACGAACGCCGCTTTTGGGGTGCTGCTCGGTCAAGCGTTCCTTCGCCGCTTGCTGCCCGGCCTCCGGGAGCTCGAAGGCACTCGGGACTAGGGATGCAATTAGGAGTCGAACGGTTGGCGATCGAAGGAGGGGCGCCTGTGCGCCCGACCTATCTCGTTTTCGGAAAGCCGGTGATCACCGAGGACGAGGTGTCCGAGGTGGTCGCCTCGCTCAGGTCCGGTTGGCTCACGACGGGACCGAAGGTGGCGCGCTTCCAGGAGCTGATCCGCGACTACCTCGGCGTGCGCAACGCGGTCGCCCTGAACTCGTGCACGGCGGCGATGCATCTCGCTCTGGTCGTTGCCGGGATCGGCCCCGGCGACGAGGTCATCACCAGCCCGATGACTTTCGCAGCGACGGCGAATGTGGTCGTGCACACGGGTGCCACGCCGGTCTTCGCCGACTGCGACCGCGCGACGATGAACATCGATCCAGATCAGATCGAGCGTCGCATCACACCGCGTACCCGCGCGATCATGCCGGTTCACATGGCGGGCCGCCCTTGCGACATGGATCGGATCGGAGCGATCGCGGCCGAGCGCGGCCTGACCGTGATCGAGGACGCCGCGCATGCTTTCGGCGCTGAATACCACGGCAAGAAGATCGGCAGCTTGTCCCGATTTACCGCTTTCAGCTTCTACGCCACCAAGAACATGATCACAGGCGAAGGCGGAGTCGTGACCACGGACGACGACGAAACGGCCGCCCAGCTTGCGCTCTACTCGCTGCACGGGATGTCACGCGACGCGTGGAAGCGCTACACGGCGGATGGCTACAAGCACTATCTGATCGAGGTCCCTGGGTTCAAATACAACATGTTCGATCTTCAGGCGGCGATAGGGATCCATCAGA
>JALYSZ010000067.1 GCA_030854525.1 Chloroflexota bacterium
CGGATCGCCGCGATCGTGGCGAGCATCCTGGCCTTTCTCACCTTCGACTGGTTCTTCGTGCCGCCGACCCATCAGCTCGTCGTGGCGGACCCGGAGGAGCTCATATCACTCGGGCTCTTCTTGATCACCGCGGTCGTCACGGGAACGCTCGCGGCGCGGCTGAGGGCGCGCGTGCAGGAGGCCGAGCACCGCGAGCACGACGCCAAAGTGCTCTACGAAGTCGCCTTCCTCATGGCCGAGCCGGAACTGGAGCGCGCGCTCGTCGCGGTCGCCGAGCATTTCCGTGCGGCGCTCGACCTCGACGCGGTGTCGATCGAAGCGGACTCCGAGATCCTTCCCCATCCCGCGGTCGCAGCCCGCGATGACGCGGCTCGCGATTCCCTCCGGGCGACCGGCACCGAGCTGCGCCTGATGGACCCGAGCGGCGCGTCGCGGCGGATACGCCTCGTGGGTCCGCAGAAGCCCGGGGCAGCACGCGATAAACGCGCTCGCGTGGTCCCGATCGTTTCCGCAAAGGAACGCATCGGCGCACTCCGGGTCCTTCCGAGGCGAGGCGCGGCGGAGCTAGGACCCGGGGACGAGCGCCTGCTGGCGATCGCGGCCGCCCAACTAGGTCTCGCCATCGAGAGCGCGCGGTTGCGCAAGGAGGCGACCGAGGCCGAGGTGCTTCGCCGCGCCGACGATCTCAAGACCGAGCTGCTGCACGCGGTCTCGCACGAGCTGCGCACACCTCTCGCCTCGATCCTCGCCTCAGCGGGGAGCCTGCGCCAGCGCGACGTCGAATGGACCGACCGCGAGCGGGACGAGTATGCCGGCGCGATACAGGACGAGGCGGTGCGGCTCGATCGTGTCGTCGGGAACCTTCTCGACCTGTCACGGATCGAGAACGGGACACTGGTGCCACACAAGGCGTGGCATGACGTCGGCGCGCTCCTCGAGGACGTCGCGGGGCGGATGCGGCCGGTCACGGCGGGTCATCCGGTTCGGCTCGATGTTCCGGAGGATCTGCCTCCGGTCGAGCTCGATTACGTCGAGATTCAGCAGGTCCTTTCCAACCTGGTCGAGAACGCCGCGAAGTTCTCGCCGGCAGGATCGGAGATCGGGATCAGCGTCGCACGGGACAACGGCGATGTCCGGTTCGCGGTGCGCGATCACGGGCCAGGCATCGCGGCGGGCGACAGCCAGCGGATCTTTGAGCCGTTCGTCCGTTTGGCGCGCGCGGGTCAAGGCCTCCGCGGCGTCGGGCTGGGCCTTGCGATCGCGAAACGACTCGTCGAAGCGCATGCGGGAACGATCTGGATCGATCGCG
The DNA here is from genome assembly GCA_030854525.1 of Chloroflexota bacterium. The sequence goes on from JALYSZ010000067.1 coordinate 1,310, forward strand.
CCGTGAACGACGGGACACGCATCGTCTTCACCCTTCCGGGGCGGGCCGGTGTCCGTTAATACCGTGCGCGCTGAGCCGTCCGGCGCGCGGCTCCTCGTCGTCGACGACGAGCCATCGATGGTGCGGACGCTACGTACGAATCTCCGTGGTCACGGCTTCCAGGTCGAGACGGCGGAGACTGCGAGTGACGCGATCGCGAGCTACGAGCGAAGGCAGCCGGATCTGGTCGTGCTCGATCTCAACCTCCCCGACGGCGACGGATTCGAGGTGGTCCGGCGCATCCGCGAGCACTCGGGCACGCCGATCATCGTGCTGTCGGCTCGCGGTGGCGAGACCGATAAAGTGAGCGCACTCGACCTCGGCGCCGACGATTACATGACCAAGCCGTTCGGGATCGACGAGCTTCTGGCGCGCATTCGGGTCGCCCTGCGTCACGTCGCGCGACCGGAAACCGGAACGGAGCCGCGCATCCGGAGCGGCGAGCTCGTCGTCGATCTCGAGCGAAGGGAAGTCTCCGTCGGAGGGCGCACGATCCATCTGACGCCCACCGAGTACGACCTGCTCAAGATCTTCGTGACCAATCCGAACAAGGTGCTGACCGACCGGATGCTCCTACAGCAGGTCTGGGGACCGGACTACGGCGACGAGTCGCACTACTTGCATGTGTACGTGGCCCGGCTCCGCCGAAAGATCGAGGGCGACCCGCAGGATCCGGCGCACCTCATGACCGAGCCCGGGGTCGGTTACCGCTTCCGTTCGGACGAGCCCTAGCGTCTTTTGAGCCGGCGTTGAGGCGGCGGCGGCGTTTTGTTGACACGCTGTTGAGGCATTTGGCGCGACCCTCAGTGGATGGAACCTCGCCGCGAGAGCACGGATGTTCCCGGCCTCGAACAGCTCATCCCGAAGCAGGGTCGACGACCGGGCGACCGCTATGTGCGGATCGTTTCGCCGAGACGCGAGTTTCGTCGCGCCGAGGGCCACTATGTGGCGACCGAGGCCGCAATGCTTCCGCCTGGCCACACTGGTCGGGTCCTCGCGGGCGTTCGGCACGCACTTTTCGGCCGGCCGCTCGCGACCGAGGCTGAAGGGTCCGAGCGTCTCTCGGTCGCGACCGGGTACGCCATCCTGGCGTCGGACAACATCTCGTCGTCCGCGTACGCGACCGAAGAGGCGATGCGGGTCCTTGCGCTCGCCGGTGTCGCGGCCCTCTCGCTCACGATGCCGATCGCGCTCGTCATCGTCGCGGTGCTCGCCATCGTGGTCCTCTCCCAGCTTCAGGTGATCAAGGCCTACCCGAACGGCGGCGGCAGCTACATCGTCACGAGCGACAACCTCGGTCGTCTGCCAGGCCTGGTGGCGGCATCCTCCCTACTGATCGACTACGTGCTCACCGTCGCGGTGTCGACCGCCGCCGGCGTGGCGGCAATCAGCTCGTTCGCTCCGGCGCTGCACGACATGCGCGTACCGCTCGGACTCGCTTTCATCGCACTCCTGGCAATCGGGAATCTCCGCGGCATTCGCGAGGCGGGGATGATCTTCGCGATCCCGACCTACATCTACGTCCTCGCGCTCGCGGGATTGATCGCATACGGGCTCATCCGCGTGGTCTCCGGCGACGTGCCCGCGCCGGCGATCCCGCCGGATCCGGTCCCGACGACCGGCATCGCCGCCCTGTCGGTGCTTCTCATCCTCCGGGCCTTCGCGTCAGGCTCCGTGGCACTCACCGGCGCCGAGGCGGTCGCGAACGGGGTGCCGAGCATGAAGCCACCCGAGGCCAGAAACGCTTCGGTGACGCTCATCCTGATGGCGGTCACCTTCGGCACGATCTTCCTCGGCCTGACGTTCCTCGCGCAGGCGATCGGAGTGGTGCCGGATCTCCGGGAACAGGAGACGCTAAATAGCCTCGTGACCCGCTCGCTGGTCGGCGAGGGCCTCCCCTACTACGTCGTGCAGGTATCGACCGCGGTGATCCTCGCTCTCGCCGCGAACACCGGGTTCACGGGTTTCCCGCGGCTCGCTGCGGTGCTCGCGAACGATCGCTTCATGCCGCGGCATTTCGCCGATCGCGGCGAGCGCCTCGCCTTCTCGTTCGGGATCCTTGTCCTCGCGGCGCTCGCAAGCGTCGTGTTCGTCGCCTTTAGCGGCAGCGTTACGGCGCTCATCCCGCTGTACACGATCGGGGTATTCCTCGCGTTCACGCTCTCCCAGACAGGCCTGGTGCGGCGATGGCTCAGGCTTCGGCCACGCGGGTGGAAAGTCACCGTCGTCATCAATGGGGTGGGCGCGGTGGTGACCGGCGTCGTGCTGGCGATCACGACCATCACGAAGTTCGAGCACGGCGCCTGGATGGTGCTCATCGTCATGCCGCTTCTCGTCCTACTGCTGCACGGCATCAGCAGCCACTACACCGCGGCGCAGGACTCACTCGTCGTCGAGGATCTGCGGGAAACCCTGCCAAAGGCGCCGCAGCCGATGGTCATCGTGCCCGTCGCTCGGCTCGACCGGACCGCGGTGCGCGCGCTGACCTTCGCGTCCTCGATCTCGGACCACGTACGCGCCGTGCATATCGCCACGAGTCATGAAACCGCGGAGGCGTTCCAGCAGCGGTGGGATGCATGGGCTGCGAAGGTGCCTCTCGAGGTGATCGTGTCGCCTTACCGATCGCTGGTGCCGCCGCTCCTCACGTACATCGAACGAGTCGGGCAAAACCGCGATCAGCCACTGACGATCGTGGTCAGCCAGTTCGTTCCGCGACACTGGTGGGAGTTCTTCCTGCACAGCCAAACGGCGTTCCGGCTGAAGCTCGCGCTCCTGTTCCGGCCCGACACCATCGTCATCGACGTCCCGTATCACCCGCGCGAGAGCTAGCCGAAGAGGGCTTTGCGAACCTCGCTCTCGGAGGCTGTCGGCGAGAAGACCATCACGCGGTCACCGACCTCGAGCTTCGTGTCCTCGTCGGCATGCAGGAGCTTGCCCTTCCGAATGATCCCGCCGACGAGCGCGTCCGTGGGCAGCCGCAGGC
>JALYSZ010000080.1 GCA_030854525.1 Chloroflexota bacterium
TGCTTTCCCGTGAAGGGCCAGTGCCCCGAGGAAGCGCAGGCGCTGACCGCCTCCGGTGCGACCTTCCCGGCGGTCATCTACACGAAGTGGATCGACGAGTACTACAAGACGACCGGCGTCCAGGTGAATTACCAGGCGATCGGATCGGGCGGCGGCATCAAGGCGATCAGCGAGAAGACCGTTGACTTCGCGGGCAGCGACGCCCCGATGACCGACCAGCAGCTCACCGACGCGAAGAGCGCGATCCTGCACATCCCCACGGTCATGGGCGCGGTGGTTCCGACGTTCAACGCCCCAGGCGTAACCAAGCTGAACCTCACCCCCGAGACTCTCGCGGGCATCTACCTCGGCACGATCAAGACCTGGAACGACCCGAAGCTCGCCGCGGACAACCCCGGCGTCACCTTCCCGAGCACGAACATCACCCCTGTCTTCCGCTCGGACAGCTCGGGGACGACGTTCGCGTTCACCGACTATCTCGCGAAGGTCAGCCCTGACTTCAAGTCAAAGGTCGGGGCCGGCACCGCCGTGAGCTTTCCGACCGGGGTCGGCGGCAAGGGCAACGACGGCGTCGCGGGCGCGGTCAAGTCCACGCCCAACTCGATCGGTTACGTCGAGCTCATCTACGCGATCCAGCAGAAGCTGGGCACCGCGTCGCTCCGCAACGCGAGCGGCAAGGTCGTCGACCCCACGCTCGACGCCGTTAGTAAGGCGGCCGTCGGCGTCACCTACCCGGATGACCTCCGCGTCTCGATCACCAACTCGCCGAACGCCGAGGCCTGGCCGATCTCGACCTTTACGTTCCTCCTGACCTACAAGGACATCTCCGACCACGCCAAGGCCCTCGCGATGGCCCGCTACTTCTGGTGGAGCACGCACGACGGCCAGAACTTCACGAAGGACCTCGGCTACGCGCCTCTACCCACCGACGTCCTGACCAAGGCTGAAGCGAAGATCCACGCGATCACGAGCGGCGGCACGCCGGTCCTTCCCGCGAAGTAGTCCGTCGGATGCGCTCTGGCCGCGGCGACCGCATATTCGCCGGCGGCGTGACGGGACTCGCTCTCATCGTCCCGCTCACGCTCGCCGGCATCACACTTCTCATGGTCGAGGCCGCGTGGCCGTCGATCACAACCTACGGGCTCGGATTCCTGACGAGCTCGACGTGGGACCCGGTCAAGGAGATCTTCGGGGCGGGCGCGTATCTCTACGGCACCCTCGTCACCACGGCAGTCGCCATCGTCATCGCCGCGCCGATCGCCGTCGGGGCCGCGATCTTCCTGGTCGAGTACGCACCTCGGCGCGTCGCTGGCACGCTCTCGTTCCTCATCGAGGTGCTCGCCTACATCCCGAGCATCGTCTACGGGCTCTGGGGCCTCTTCGTCCTCGTCCCGCTCTTCCGCGAGACCGTGGAGCCATTTCTCGAAGCGACCCTCGGTGCGGTCCCCGTCGTCGGCGGACTGTTCTCTGGCCCGGTCGGCGGCCGCGACCTTCTCGTGGGCGGCGTGATCCTCGCGATCATGATCCTGCCGCTCCTCGTCGCCGTGTCGCGCGAGGTGATCGCGGCCGTCCCGACGGCGCAGCGCGAGGGCATGCTCGGCATCGGGGCGACGAAGTGGGAGATGGTGCGCGGTGCGGTGCTCCCCTACGCCCGGATCGGGATCGTCGGTGCGATCGTCCTCGGCGTCGCGCGCGCGTTCGGCGAGACGATGGCGGTCACGCTCGTCGTCGGCAACAGCTCGACGGCGATCACGTCGTCGCTCTTCGTCCCCGGGTACACCATGGCGTCGGCGATCGCCAACCAGTTCGTCGAGGCCTCCGGCAAGCTGTACTTCAGCGCGATCGTCGAGATCGCCGTGCTGCTTCTGCTCGTCGCCTTGATCGTGAACACGCTCGCGAGGCTTCTCATCCGCCGCGTTGCGGGCACGCCGCAGGGGTTCGCGATATGACCACCGCGGCGATCGCCGCAGCTCCGGCCTGGCGCGTTCGCCGGCGTCGCCGCGTCACCGACACGGTGATGGCGGTCCTCCTGACGTCGGCGACCGCGATCGCGGTCGGCCTGCTCCTGGTGATCCTCGGATACGTGATCGTGAAGGGATTGCCGGCGCTCAACCTCGCGTTCTTCACCGAACGGCCGAAGCCGTTCGGCGTCGAGGGCGGCGGCGTCGGACCGGCGATCGTCGGCACGCTCATCGTCTCGGGGGTCGCGGGACTCATCGCGATACCCATCGGGATCGCCGCGGCGATCTTCGTGACCGAGCTGCGTCCGGGTCGCTGGGGCGCGGTCGTCCGATTCGCCTCCGAGCTCATCGCGGGGCTCCCCTCGATCGCCGTTGGCGTCTTCGTGTGGTCGCTTCTGGTCCGCGGACTCCTCGGCAAGTACAGCGCGATCGCGGGCGCGGTGGCGCTCGCGATCATCATGATCCCGATCGTCGCGCGCACGACCGAGGAGGTCCTTCGACTCGTCCCCGGTTCGCTGCGCGAGGCCGCGCTGGCTTTGGGCGCGCCGCGCTGGCGGGTGGTAATGCGCGTCGTTCTTCCGACCGCGCGCGCGGGCGTCGCGACGGCCGCGGTGCTGGCGCTCGCACGCGCTGCCGGAGAGACCGCACCCCTTCTTCTCACCGCGCTCGGGAACCTGTTCTTCAGCACGGATCTTCTCCGGCCGATCGCGGCCCTGCCGCTCCAGATCTATCAGTACGCCGCGTCGCCGTACGACGACTGGCACGCGAAGGCCTGGGGTGCGTCTCTCATTCTCGTCGCGGTGATCGCGGCGGTCAGCTTCGCCCTTCGCGCGCTCGCCCCGCGGGGCGCGCGATGACGGTGACCGCGACGCGAACAACGGTCCAAAAGGCGTCGGCGGCTCCGACACCGGAGGCGAAGCCGGCGGAGGCGCCGGCGATACGGACCGAGCGACTGAACGCGTGGTACGGGTCGACCCATGCCGTCGGCGACGTGACGCTCGAAATACCTGGCCGCTCGGTGACCGCGATCATCGGCCCCTCCGGCTGCGGCAAGTCGACGCTCCTGCGGTGCCTCAACCGGATGCACGAGATCCTGCCCGGCGCCCGCGTCGGCGGACAGGTCTTCCTCGGGAACGAGGACATCTACTGGCGGGGCATCGACGCCGTCGAGGTGCGGGGGCGGGTCGGCATGGTCTTCCAGCGCCCGAATCCTTTCCCGATGATGTCCGTCTACGAGAACGTGGCGGCGGGCCCTCGTCTTCGGGGCTGGAAGCGCTCGCGCGCTGAGATGGACGAAATGGTCGAGCACAACCTTCGGCGCGCCGCGCTCTGGGACGAGGTGAAGGACAAGCTACGCCGCTCCGGCGCGGCGCTCTCGGGCGGACAGCAGCAGCGGCTGTGCATCGCACGCGCGCTCGCGACCGATCCTGCGATCCTGCTCATGGACGAGCCGGCGTCCGCTCTCGATCCGATCGCCACGTACAAGATCGAGGAGCTTGTCCGCGAGCTTGCCGACGACCTCACCATCGTGATCGTCACGCACAACATGCAGCAGGCGTCGCGGGTCTCCGCGCGTACCGCCTTCATGCTTGCCGGCGAAGACGGGGTCGGACGGCTCATCGAGTACGGGAAGACCGACGAGCTCTTCACCACGCCGCGCGACGAGCGCACCGAGGCCTACATCACCGGGCGGTTCGGATGAGCGCCGTGCAGCACACCGGACGGTCGCGTGCGTCGCTCGACGACAGCATGGAGCGGCTGCGCACTGACCTGCGGCGCCTTGCGAGCCTCGTCGACATGGCGATCGATCGAAGCGTCGCTTCGCTTGCGCGGCTTGACGAGCGGGTCGCTCGGCAGGTGATCGCCGACGACGCGGCCGTGAACCAGCTTCGCTATTCGATCGAGCAGGACGCGGTGCACCTCATCGCCACACAGCAGCCGATCGCGTCCGATCTGCGCTTCATCATCGCGGTGCTCGCCGTCGTAAGCGAGCTCGAGCGGATCGGGGATTACTGCGTCGGCATCGGCAAGATCGTGCTCCTGCACGAAGGTCGCCCGCTCCTCAAGCCGCTCGTGGATATTCCGCGCATGGCTGCGCTCGTGCGTCAGGGCCTCCGAGCGAGCCTCGACGCCCTCATCACCAAGAACGAGTTCCTCGCGCGCGCGATCGCTTCGCAGGACGATGAGATCGACCAGCTCTACGACCAGATCTACCGCGAGCTCCTCACGTACATGCTCAACGACCCGGCCACGATCGACCGCGCGACGTGGCTTCTCTGGGCGGCGCACAACCTCGAGCGGATGGGCGACCGCATCCAGAACATCTGCGAGCGGGCGGTCTATGAAGTGACCGGCAAGGTCGTCGAGTTCAGCGGGACGCCGCCGACGGGTGAGGCTGACCGGAAGGCGGCGACCGACTTCTAGGGGCCTGAAACCATCCGGACGCAAAGACGAGCCGTATCCTTTTCAAAAGTGCGCCGCCTTCTCGCGATAGCGGTCTTCTCTCTCGCCGCGACCGGTTCGACCCTCGCGGGCGCCGGCCTGATCGTCGCGCCACACGTGGACCCGCCGGGCACGCCGGCCTTCCACGACCATGTGCTCGCCGCCTACCGCTTCCCCATCTTCCTGATGCACCTTCAGCAGCTCTACGCAGGCACTCCGAAGATGGTCATGGACTGGCCGCTGGCCACTAGCCTGGCCGCCGTCGCCATGGGCCTTCTGGTATTCGCGTGGCCGCGGCTTCCGCGGCCGACGCGGCGGCCGACCGCGAACGTTCCGACCCCGCTCATCTCGCGCGCGCTCTGGGGCGCGCCGCTTTTGCTCGGGCCGCCGCGGACCTAGGCCCCCTTTTTCGCGACCCAAAGGGAATCAACCCGAGGAGGGTCTTATGTCGCGTTTGCTCGCGGCTGTGGCGGCTGGGGCCGTCGTCGTATCCAGTTTCTCGGTCACCACGAACGTCGCGCTCGGGCATGAGCGCCGCACCGTCGGCCCGTACACGTTCGTGGTCGGCTGGATCAACGAGCCCTCGTACGTGAACCTCTTGAACTCGCTCGATCTCACCGTCACGGAGACGAGCGGCGCAAAAGCGGTCGAGGGTCTCGAGAAGACGCTCAAGGCCGACCTCACGTTCGGCGGAAGCACGACGCCGCAGCCGCTGACGCTCGCGGCACGCCTCGGCTCGCCCGGGCATTACGCCGGGTACGTTGTGCCGACGAAGGTGGGCGATTACATCTTCCACATCACCGGAACCGTCGGCACGACGAACGTCGACGAGAAGTT
>JALYSZ010000083.1 GCA_030854525.1 Chloroflexota bacterium
CACCTGAGCTCGCTCGACCAGGCGCTGCTGTACCTCCTCGCCGCGAACGCCGGAACCGTGCTCACGCGGGAGCAGATCCTCGACGCGCTCTGGGGCACCGACTTCGTCAGCGAGAGCAAGGTCGTCGACTGGCACGTGCGTGCTCTTCGCGCGAAGCTGCAAGACGACTGGCACAAGCCGCGGTACATCGAGACCGTGCCCGGGACCGGATATCGATTCGTCCCCGCCTCCGGCGCCGAGGCGAACTGACCCGTCGTTGCTCCGTGCCCCAGCGCAATGGGTCTGCTGACTGTGCTTTTCAGCCCGTAGACGGCGGACCCGGCGCTTCTCAGGTGAGGTTTGCGAGAGCGAAAGGCCGAAATCATGAGCAGAAGTACGGGGAGAGGCGGTTACCTGATTTCCGATCAGGTACTTACCGACGCGGAACATCGCCGAGGAACGTCAAATCATTGGACTCTGCTGGGGAGGCTGGATTCGAACCACCGATTACCTGATCCAAGTCAGGGCAGCGAAGTTTCCGCTCACACGCGACTTATGGCGCAAATTCGAAGAGTGCGGGGAGCAGGCCGCTTCGACCTTGGAGAATCAGGTGAGCTTCCCAAAAAAGGTAACGCCGCGCGGGGATAGGTCGCCGCGACGAAGCGATCCCGATCGATGCCGACGATCCTGTGCTCCGGGGTCGACGTGACTTCGGACAGGGTATTGTCGCGGCGCGTATGACGAGCGCGCCGTACATCGTCGCCGAAGGCGAGCGCCGCGTTTGCACGATCCTGTTCTGCGACGTCAAAGGGTCGACAGTCATCGCCCGGCAGCTCGATCCCGGGACTGGGCCGAGACCATGAACGGCGACTTCGTCATCCGGCGCGAGCACCTCGTCGACGGGTGGCCGAACGAGCGCGTGCCATCCCGCAAACACCAGGCAGCCGTGGCGGCGACGGGAGACGTCTGATGCACAAGATCGTTGGCCGTGAAGAGGTGGAGCGGCTCATGCGAGACGGCGCGCAAGTCGTCGAGGTCCTCCCACGCCAGGAGTACGGAGAGGAGCACCTTCCGGGGGCGATCAACATCCCGCTGAAGGAACTGGACGCGAGGACCACGTCGTCCCTTCGGAAAGATCGCGCGGTCGTCGTCTACTGCGACGACTTTCAGTGAGACATGAGCCCGCGGGCCGCGTGGCGGCTCGAAAGCCTGGGGTTCACCGACGTGTATGAGTACTCGGCCGGGAAGTCCGACTGGGGTGCGTTCGGGCTCCCGCTCGAAGGCAAGGCCACGAACGTCCGCATCAAAGACATCGCGCGGGGGAACGTTCCGACCTGCGGCCTCGCGGACACGGTCGGCAGCGCACGTATGCGCGCGAAGGACTGGGACACGTGCATCGTCGTCAATGGCGAGCGCGTCGTGTTCGGCCGTCTGTTCAAGGAGCAACTCGAGGGCGACCCGGACGCCCGCGTCGGCGACGTCATGCGCCCAGGGACGAGCACCTTCCGGCCGAACGTCGGCGCGGCGGAGATGCTGGACTACATGGATCGCAGACACCACGAGACCTCGCTCGTGACGACCTCGGACGGTCGGCTCGTTGGCCTCGTCCTACGCGAGGACGTCGAGCGCGCCGCGGGCCGGAGGCGCTGAGGAGAGCCCCTCGGGCCGCATCCGCCTTCTGCCGAGCGTGGTCCCGATCACGAGCCTGGGCGGCAAGCGCAAGCGGCCACCGCGGACGCGTAGCTCCGGTAGTCACGTGCATCTCGGTGACCTTCTGGAAAAGGCGTAGTCCCGAATCAGGTTCGGCTTGGAACGGTTTTCACAGAAGAGGGCCCGGTACGAGACGCGATCCGACGTCCGCAACGGTCTTCTTGTGAAGTTCGATCCCCGTTCGTCGGGTGGCTCGGCCAATTACAAGAGCGGTAACGCCACGAAGGTGCTGTCGGCTCGTGGCGAGAACTAGCCCTGGATCGATTCTTCGGCCCGGCGGCGAAGGTCGTCACCGTCCACGTATTCGCCGCCCTGAGTCGCGTGGTCTTCGATGATCAGCAGTCGGTGTAGTGGCACGGAGAGCATCACGCCAGGCCTCTCGGGATCGGGCCCTCGAATCACGCCGCCCTCTAACCGGAAACGCGAGTCACCCTGGCGAACGACGACCTCGCGTCGCTTGTCTTGCTCGTCCAGGTACCAAATGCGCTGCGCGATGGGCTTAGCCATCGACTACCTCCCCAGGTCTTAGGCAAGCACGGTAGCTCGGCAGAGCGTGGTCGATGCCGGGCGGAGCGCACTCGGGATCGTCGCGCCGTGCATTCGCGCCTGCGGCGGTCGGCATTAGACGCACGCTCTCTACGCTTTAGAGCGCATGGCCGGGGCCTGGCTAAGGCGAGGCCGCGACTCAGGGCACTACGGGCGCGCGGCGGGCAGGACGTAGACGACGACCACAACGTAGAACGCAATCGCTGCCGCGATGGTCAACAGGTGAAAGACCTCGTGGTACCCGAACACGCGGGGCCAGGGATCCGGCCACCGGCCCGCGTAGAACAGGGCGCCCGCGGAATACAGCACGCCGCCGGTGATGAGGAGCCCGATCGCGGGCCACGGGAGCGCCTCCGATATCTGCCCGAGGGCCGCCAGGGCGATCCAGCCCATCCCCACGTAAAGACCCGCGCGGGCCCAGCGACGCAGCTGCACTCCGACGACCGCGGCCCCGACCCCGACGAGTGCGGCGCCCCACACCGCGCCGAGAATGCCGACTCGCCACCATCCGGAGAACATATTGAAAGCGAGGGGGGTGTAGGTCGCGGCGATCAGGACGAAGATGTTCGCGTGATCGATCCGCCTGAGGATCGCCCCGCGGACCGGCGCCCACGTGCGCAGGTGGTAGACGGCACTGAAGGCAAAGAGCAGGGTCAGGCCAGCGCCGTACACCAGCATCGATAGCTGCCGCGGCCGATCGCCGCTTGACAGAACCACGAGGTACGTTCCACCTAGCGCGGCGACGACCGCGGCCCCGGCGTGGAGGTAGCCACGCAACAGCGGCCGAGCGCTCAACACGCTCACGGGTTGGTCTTCTGTCAAAGGCGGGTCGAAGGAACTCTCATCACGATGATGGCCGAAATGCCATCACCCCATCGTCAAGTTTCGGCAAGCAGCGCGCTCGCGTGTGGGGTGCGTCTGAAACTGTCGGCGAGTCTGCGTGACGACAGGCTCTCGGCGATCGCGTGGACGATCGCGCGCGCTTGGCGCCGCAGGTCCACACCGTCACTCGCGCGTCCCTCGGCGTCGGCGAGTCGAGCCAGAGACCAGAGAATGAGCCAGAGCGTCCGGCGAGATCCGAGAGCTTCTGCGTCCGAGCGCGCGCGTTGAAGCACGGTCGACGCGGCGGAGAGATCGCCAGAGCGGAGGAGTGCATCGCCTTCGAGCCATTTGAGGTCGGTCCCGAGGATCAGGAGCCGTCCGCGGTCGGGCGCCTCGAGCGCGTCGTGTGCGATCTGGGCCGCGCTCGCGTACTCCCCACTTGCGAGCGCGATCTCCGATGACACCAATGCAGTGAGCACGCGGGCCTGAATGGGCGCACCGAGCGCTGTGGACTTGGCCCGCAGCCGCTCGGCCTCATCGACGTCGCCTCGGAGGACGGCCGCATGTGCAAGGACGAGCGCGACCATCGACGGAGCGGAGCCTGCCGCGACGATCGACGCCAACGCCGCCGCGCCACCGAGATGGGCGAAGGCGGTCTCCTGGTCGCCAGCCTCGAGGCGGACCATCACCAGCCAGAGTTTCGTGCCCTCCACCCAGTTCGCTTTGGCCACGTCGCCGAAGCGCACGGCCTCTTCCATTGCGCGGATAGCTTCGCCGTAGTCACCACGCTCCAGCTGAACGATCGCGGTCGTCGATCGGCTCATGCCCTGGCCCCACGGGTTGTTGCTCTCTTCGCTCAGCCGGTAGACATCCGACGCCACGGCGAGCGCGCCCTCGTAGTCGCCGAGCATGACCTTGAGACTCGCGACCATCGCGCGGGTGTCCGCGATCATCGGTCCATTCCCCAAACCGACGAAGAGCTCCGCCGCCTCGCTGTAGTGGGCCGCCGCCGGATCGAGCCGGCCCATCGCGGCTTCCATGCGGGCAAGGATGTTCAAGGCGTAGGCGAGCTCTTCCTTGAGGTCGAGGTCGCGAGCGATCGCAACGGCCTCTTCTGCCGATCCGATGCCGAGCTCCAGGCGCCCTGTCCAGGCCGCGAGGTGTGCAAAGCTCCACTTGAGTCGAGCCTCAACATGTTTGTCCCCGCGACGGCGAGCGATCTCGAGCGCGCGATCGATGAGCGCTTCACTCAGACTCCGATCCAGCTGCTGCGATCCGACCGCGTGGATCGTCGCCTGCCGCGAAAGGGCGTCCAGAAGCATGGCTTCGTCGCCCAGATCGCCGGCTCTGCGCTCCATCTCCTCGTAATTCGCCTCGGCCTTCACGAAGTCGTTCAGAAGCTCGAGGGCGCGGCCGCGTCTCACATAGAGACTCGTGAGTTCCAGACCCGGAGGCTCGGACGAGGCGATGGCGATCGCCCGCGCGAAGAGCTCCGCGGCCTTCTCGTTTGAATAAAGGCTCGCGGCCCGATCGCCGGCGGCGGCCAGCCTCTCGACCGCGGACCGTGCTCGTGCGCTTCGCTGTCCGCGCCGCTCGGGGAGCTCGCTTGTGAGCGCGTGGGCACGCTCGGCGTGATACGCGAGGACCTCGCTGATTTCACTGATCCGATCGCCCGCCGTCTTGGTGAGTAGCGCGAGGGCTCGCTCGTGGAGGTCGGCGCGCTCGCTCTTCGCGAGCGAACCGTACGCCACGTCGCGGATGAGGACGTGCCTGAACGCGAGGGTCTCTCCGTCCGGGGACTCGACGAACATCCCTTTGCGCACGAGCGATTCCGGCGCCGGAGCGAGCTCGGCCGCTGCGCGGAGGCCGAAGAGGATCGACAAGCTGAAGTGCTCGCCGAGCACGCTGGCTGTCTGGAGCGCGAGCTTCTCCGGGGGCGGAAGACTATCGAGGCGCGCGCCAAGCACAGCTTGGACGCTGTCCGGAATGCGTATCTCGGCCGTCGGGGCGGTTGACCGCCACGTATCGCCTTGGTGAATGATCGTGCCGTCGTCGATGAGCATCCGAAGGAGCTCCTCACAGAACAGCGGGTTTCCACCAGAGCCCTTGCCGATGAGCTCGCGAAGCGCAGGCGGTAGGTTGTCGATCCTCAGCAGGCGGGCGATGAGCGTCGCGATATCGCGATCGGTCAGCGGTTCGAGCATGACTGTCCTCGCGTTAGCCCGCGATCCAGCCCAGCCGGGGTACAACTCGACGAGCTCGGGCCGCGCCAAGCACACGAGGAGGATCCGCGCGGCGTCGGGGTGATCGATGAGGTCTTCGAGCGCATCGAGGACGGGTCGCTCGCCCCACTGGAGGTCCTCGAGGACGAGGACGAGCGGGCTCTCCGATGCCGCGATGGCTTCGAGGTAGCGCCGAAGACCACGGACGAGCTCGGCGGCGATGCGCTCCTTCACGACATCGGACAACGCGGCGTCGCGATCCTCGAGGCCGATGAGCACAGCTAGGCGCGCGCACACCATCGCACGCTGCGGCACGTCTGCCAAAAGCTCAGCGACCCTCGCCTCGAGCTTCGCGAGTGCGGAGGGTTTGTCGTCACCGAGGACGATGCCAGCGTCGGACCGGATGACCTCACCGAACGCCCAGTACGCGCTGTCCGTGCCATACGGAAGGCAGCGTCCTCGCAGCACACGAAGCGATTTCTCACCCGAGCGCCCGAGAGCTTCTTCGACGAGGCGCGACTTCCCAACGCCTGCCTGCCCAAGCACGGTCACAAGCTGTGGCCGCGCCCCCGTGGTTACCGCGCTGATCGCGTCAAGGAGGACGCGTAGCTCTCTCTCGCGCCCGACAAGGTCAGCACGCAGCGGCGCGAGGCCTCGATGCTGGATCGGAACTTCCGTTCGCGCGCGGATTGCTGGGTGGACCGATACCGGCTCGGCCTTCCCCTTCGCGACGATGTGGCGGGCGGGCCCGTATTCGATCGCGTCAATGGTGAGGGTCCGGGTGAGCTCGCCGACCAGAATCTCGCCTGGCTCGGCGCCGGCGACGAGACGCGCCCCGACGTTGATCGCGTCGCCGGTGAGGAGGAACTGCGGTGTGTCTCCGTCACCCGTCACCGCCTCCCCGGTGTTGACGCCGAGGCGGATGGCCAGCCCGACCCGTAGCTCCGCATCGAGCTCCGCGGTCGCCGCGCGCATCGCGAGCGCGGCTCGCACCGCGCGCTCCGCATCATCCTCGTGCAGCCGCGGCATGCCGAAGACCACCATGACCGCGTCGCCGATGTATTTCTCCACGGTGCCACCGTGGGACTCCGCGACGGCTCTCATCCGCGCGAAGAATTGCCGCAGCACATCGCGCACGACCTCCGGGTCGCGCTGGGAGCCCATCGCGGTGGATCCAACGACATCGGCGAAGAGCGCGGTCACGGTCTTGCGCTCGTCCGGCACAGCGCGGTGAGTCTAGGCGTGCAACCCGGCACGGATCGTCCGCGAGACTGCTTGGGACGCTGGCCGTAGAAGTTTCCATTTTCAGCTCGTTCGAAGGAGTTGATGGCCATCTCCGCAGCCCAAGTGGAGACGAGGGGCAAATCTCCTCGTGGGTCCGATGCGCGCGACGCCGACGTCCAAGAGCAAAGTCGCTCTCGAAGCGACGATCTGATTTTCCGATTGAGTGCCTTGTCGCTTCGGCGAGCTAACAAGAAGCGAAATCATTGGGTCCGAGCTGGGGAGGGTGGATTCGAACCACCGATTACCTGATCCAGAGTCAGGTCATGCAAATTGCGCGTTGACTCGCGGGTTTCCTAGCAAATTCAAGGAAATAAGGGGAGCGGGGCCGCGCCTCAACGAGAGAATCAGGTGAGCTTCCGCAAGAAAAGGTGCCTACCCACGGAATCGTCCTGCCGGTGGCGATCGCGTTATGGCCGGCACTTCAAGGTGTACCGCCACATCATCGTGCCACTCTCGCGGCCGGCACTCGCAGTGCTGGCGATCTTCACATTCCAGCACCACTGGCCTTCATCTTCCCGCTCGTCATCCTGCGCGATCCCGCGAAGTATCCGGTGCAGGTCGGGGGTCGCGACGCTTCAGGGCGAGTTCAACACCGATTACGGCATGCTCATGACCGGCGCGGCGGTCGCGGCGCTCCCGCTCATCGTCGTGTTCTTGGCCTTCCAGCGCTACTTCATCGAGGGGATCCGCATCGGTGGGGTGAAGAGGTAGCCCGGAGGAGTAGGATCGGGCGTCGTCGACGCGACAGGGGAGGTCGGACGTGAACGTACAGCGCTTCGCGTGGCCTGTCGCCTTGACCTTCGTCGCGGCAGCGTGCGGTGGTCAGGGGGGCGTCTCATCACCGGAGGCGACGGGTCAAGTCCCCAAGGAGATCGTCGTTGGCGCTGTGTATCCGCTCAGCGGTGCGCAGGCGCCGACCGGCGTGGATCTCAAGAATGGCATCGAGCTCGCGGTCGACCTCATCAACACCGGCAACAAGGACTTCAATCTGCCGCTCACGAAGGACGGTGGCGGTCTCAAGAACCTCGGCGGCGCGAAGCTGAAGGTGATCTTCGCCGACTCCCAGGCCGATCCGGCGAAGGGGCAGGCCGAGACCGAACGCCTCTACACCAGCGAAAACGTCGTGGCGGTGCTCGGCGCGTACAACAGCGCGGTCACGCAGACGGCCTCCCAAGCCGCTGAACGGCTACAGAAGCCGTTCGTGAATCCCGAATCGAGCTCACCGTCGCTCGTCGCCCGCGGGTTCAAGTGGTTCTTCCGGTCGACCCCTGACGACCAGATGTTCGTCGAGAATTTCTTCCAGTTCCTGGCCGATGTCGAGAAGAAGTTCCCGGGAACCGTCGGCAAGAAGGTCGCGGTGCTGAACGAGGACGGCCTCTTCGGGAGCGACGTGAACAAGTTCGCGCGCGAGGCTGCCGGAAAGTTCGGGTTCGAAGTCGTGACAAATGTCGCCTACAAGGCGACGACGCCCGACCTCACCAGCGAGATCCAGCGCCTCAAAGCGGCGGGAGCGCCGATCCTCTTCCAGGCGAGCTACCTCGCCGACGCGACCATCGCGCTCAAGACCATGAAGCAGCTCGACGCGAACTTCCAGATCCTCGCCATGGACGCGGGATTCGTCGACACGAAGTTCATCCCGAACCTGGGCAAGGA
>JALYSZ010000098.1 GCA_030854525.1 Chloroflexota bacterium
CCGACTCGAACTTGGTCCCGGAATCGAAGAGCGGCTCGCCGCACACGACGCAGCGATACGTTCCTTCGCCGTGATGGTCCCAGTACGCACCGGTGAACGGCGGCTCCGTCCGGGCCTCCTGGGTCACTGCGTACTGGATCGGACTGAGCTTCGCGCGGCGGGTCTTCTGGTCGGGGATGCTCATTTGCGTCCTATGAGTATGAGCTTGTGCACCGTGAAGGTGGTCGGTGTGATCTGGAACGCCTCGGCCGCGGCCGGCGTCGCGCTTCGAAGCCGCCGCCGCACTTCGCTGGCGCGCTCAGGGGAAGTTTGCGAGCGCTCGAGCCAGTTCTCGGTCGTGAGCTTCGTGACGGCGGTGTCGGAATCGAGCGTCGTCCGCAGGCCGGCCCGCTCGAGAAGTCGGCGCCATCCGGCGACGGTGTGATTCCGGACGTGCGAGGGGTCGCGCAGCGTCTCGACCTCGTTTATGAAGCGCTCGAGCTCGGGGTCGTCCGGCGCGTAGTTGTCGACGAGCACGAAGAGCCCGCCGGGCCGCAGGATGCGCGCGATCTCGCGGAACGCACTCGCCGCATCGGCGAAGTGATGCGCCGCGAGGCGCGACGTCACGACGTCCGCCGATCCCGATGCGATCGGTAGCGCGGTCGCGTCTGCCTGCACGAGCAGCGCGTTCCTCGCCCCAGCGGCGGCCAGAACGCCGACGCCCGCCTCGAGCATCTCTCGCGTCGCATCGACTCCGACCGCGGCTCGGAAGCTCGGTGCGACGCGGCGGAGCGTGTGGCCGACACCTGTGCCGACGTCCACGATCCGGTCGCCGCCGTGCTCCACCGCCAAGGCGACGATGCGATCGAGGTCCTCGCCGCGCGCGTGGTTCGGGCTCTCGACGTAGGCCGCGGCAGTGCGCCCGAATTGCTTCTGGACAGGCTCGATGCCGCTCATCCTTCGATCGTCACCGCCGCCATACTGACGCTTCGTGCGCATCGGCCGTTTCGACGTGCGGATCTTCAGCGATGGCGTGTTCCGTCTCGACGGGGGCGCGATGTTCGGCGTCGTCCCGAAGGTCCTCTGGGAGCGGCAGAAGAAAGCAGACGACCAAAATCGCGTGATCATGGACATGAACTGCCTCCTCATCCGCGACGCCGATCACGTCGTGCTCGTCGAGACCGGTGCGGGCCCGAAGCTCAGCGATCGACAGAGGCAGATATTCGGCATCGAGGATCCGCCCCGTCTTCTCGACGAGCTGAAGACGCTCGGCGTGCGCCCCGACGAGGTGACGCTGGTGATCAACACGCACCTGCACTTCGACCACTCCGGCGGGAACACGTACCGCGATGGCGAGCGGATCGTGCCAACGTTCCCGCGGGCCACCTATGTGTTCCAGCGCCGCGAGTGGGAGGACGCCATCGCTCCGAACGAGCGGACGCGCGGCAGCTATCTGCCCGACGACTACGCGCCGCTCGAGGCCACCGGAAAGCTCGAGCTTGTCGACGAGTCCGTCGAAATAGTTCCCGGGGTGCGCCTGGATCGCGTGCAAGGTCATACGCGCGGAACGCAGACCGTGCGCGTGAGCGAACGCGACACGACGCTCTTCTTCTCGAGCGACTTCATGCCAGATCGCCACCATCTGCCGCTGCCCTGGATCCCGGCGTTCGATCTTTTCCCCCTTGACACGCTCGCAGCCAAGAAACTGATCCTGCGACGTGCGATCGACGAGCGTTGGATCGTCGGGTTCACCCACGATCTACCGCGCTTCGGCCGGATCTCCGAGACCGAGGGTAAATACCGTTTCGACGAGGTCGACGGCTGATCGAGCTTCCGCGGACGGCGTCGACGATCGTCGTCGGCGGTGGCGTCGTGGGCGCCGCCGTCGCGTTCTTCCTGTGCGACCGCGGCGAGAAAGACGTGCTTGTCCTGGAACGCGATCAGCTCGGTGCTGGAACGACGAAAGGCGGGCTGGGCGGGATCCGTCATCAGTTTGTCGACGAGCTCGACATCCGCATGTCGCAGCTGGCCACAGCTTTCTGGCGGAATTTTGAAGACCGTACGGGCTCGCGCCACGACTTCGAAGAGCGCGGCTATCTCTTCATCGCGAACACAGAAGGAGGGGTTGCGGAGCTTCGGCAGCCGATGCCGATTTACGAGCGGATGCGCGCGGGCGTCCGGATGGTGAGCCGCGTCGAGATCGCGGAGCTCGTGCCGGGGATCCGCGTGGACGATGTCTTCGGCGGCCGGTTCGGCGCTCGCGATGGATACGGCGATCCTCTGGTCGCGCTCGCCGGTTTCGCCGCCGCGGCACAGCTCGAGGGCGCGTCCTTTCGCGAAGGGGTCGCGGTCGAGTCACTCCTGCGCGAAGGTGACCGCGTGACCGGGGTGCGCACCGCGGCAGGCGACGTTCGCGCGGATCGCGTTCTCCTCGCCACCGGTTGCTGGACGGCCGGGCTCGCGGCCACCGCGGCGGTGCCGGTCCCGATCTGGCCGTACCGGCGCTCGATCATGCAATCTAGCCCGGTCCCGCAGCTCGCAAAGGCCCCGCTCACGATCGAGTGGGAGTCGGGCTTTCACTTCCGGCCCAAGGGCGCGGCCCAGCGGTTCGCGATGCCGAACCTCACCGCGGACGGAAAGGAAGAGAAGGGGCCGCGAGACGCACCGTCGGCGTACCCGGGCGAGTTCGCGCCTCTCGATGTCCCCCTGTCGCTCGAGCCCTGGGTTCGCGCACGCGCGGCGTGGCGGCACCCGGCCTTCGCCGACGTGCGCATCGTCGATTCATGGTCCTGCTACTACGAGATGACGCCCGACGACCATCCCATCGTCGGCGCGGTACCGAGTGTGACGGGTCTCTACATCGCGGCGGGGTTCAGCGGGCACGGGTTCATGCACGCGCCGGCGACCGCCCAGCTCGTGGTCGAGGAGATGCTCGACGGCCGCGCGCGCGCGATCGACATCCACGACCTTTCCCTCGAGCGATTTCAGAGCGGCCGCCGACCGTTCACGGCCGCCGTCCTCTGAAGGTCCGTGTCACGTCGCTGCTTGATGGAGCCCGCTCGTCGACTGGACACGCGGTCATCGTCGACGTCTTTCGCGCGTTCACGACAGCGGCCTTCTGCATTGCGGCCGGCGCCCGCGAGATCGTGCTCGTCGGCGATCACGAGCAGGCGCTCGCAATGAAGCGAGCCGACCCCAACCTCTTCCTGAGCGGCGAGATCGATGGCCGGCCGATCCCGGGCTTTGACGTTGGCAACTCGCCATCGGCCATCGAGCGTCTCGATCTGAAGGGCCGGCGCGTCGTTCAGCGCACGAGCTCCGGGACACAGGGCGTCGTGGCCGCGAGCGGCGCCAGCGCGATCGTGCTCGGCAGCTTCGTGATGGCGGCAGCGACCGTGCGCTACCTGCGTGAGCGAGCGCAGGAGGTCACGATCGTCGC
>JALYSZ010000121.1 GCA_030854525.1 Chloroflexota bacterium
GGACGATATGGACCGGCAAGCGCCGCCTAATACTCGACATCGGACCGCAGTGAGCGGAACTGCACCACCGCGACGACGAGCGCCATCACGAACAGCACCACCGCCATCGCGCTCGCGAGTCCGTACCGCCCGAACTGGAATGCCGTGGAGTAGATGAGCTGGACGATCGTGATCGTCGCGTTGTTCGGGCCGCCCCCGTTCGTCATGATGTAGACCCGCTCGAACAGCTGGAACGCCAGGATCGTGTAGATAACGATGAGATACAGCGTCGTTGGCCGCAGTAGCGGCACCGTGATGTGGCGCCACTTCGAGAACCAGCTCGCTCCGTCGAGGTCCGCCGCCTCGTAGAGCTCCCGCGGAAGGGACCCCATCGCCGCGGAGTAGAGGACCACGCCGCCGCCCGGAATCGTGAGTACCGCGCTGAGGATGACCGCGATCAGCGCTTGATCCGAGCTGCCTATCCAAAGGAACGGCCCGAGCCCGACGGTGCCGAGCGCGGCGTTCGCGAGACCGAACGGATTTGGGTTGAAGATCCACCGCCACACCATCGCGACGAGGATCGCGGAGTTCACGAGGGGCAGGTAGAAGAGCGCCCGGTAGAAGATCTGCGCCCCTCGGCCAAGCGGCTGGATCAAGCTCGCGACGACGAGGGCGAGCGTGATCTGCGCGGCGACGACGACGGTCGCGTACAAGATCGTGTTGCCGACCGCCTGCGCGAAGACCGGATCGGCCGCGAGCGTGGCAAAGTTTTCGAGCCCGACGAACTCGCCGCCGACCACCGTCGCGTTCTGAAACGACAGGACCAGGCCCTGCACCACCGGCAGGAGCGTGAACACGACGAACAGCGAGAAGGTCGGAAGGATGAAGAGGTACGACCAGCCGTAGCGCCGCCGGGCCGCGGTCAGGCTGCGTCGCCGCCGCGGCTCCGCGGTCGCGATCACGCTATTTGTTGGCTTCGTCCAACAGCTTTTGCGCCTGCGGCGTCACATCGTCCAAAGCTTGCTTCGGCGTCTTCTTACCCTCGAGCGCCGCGTCGCGGGCTGGCCGCAGGTACTTCTGGTCGATCTCCGACCAGGTCCGCACGTTTGGCAGCACGTAGGTGAACGGGCTCATCGTCGCAACGGTCGCCTTTGCCGGGTGGTAGTCGCCGTAGATCCCCGCTGCCGTCTTGCGGCCCGCGGGTGCGAGCCAGTACTCGACCGGCGGCGTCTGCTTCTTCAGGTCTGGCCCGATGTCCGGGCCGGTGAGGTACTTCGCGAACGCGTGTGCCGCGGCCTTCTTGTCCCCGTCGGGCTGCTCGCGCACGGCGATGAAGCCGACGCCGCCCCACGCGGTCTGCTCTCCCTTTGCCTTGGGGAAGTTCGCAATGCCCCAGTTCGTCCCGAACTTCCACTTCGCGTCGGCGTTGAGGATGTTGATCATCGCGCTCGGTCGCTGGAGGATGGCCACCTCGCCGGCGAGGAAGCGCGCCTGCGAGTCGTTGGGGTTCAGCGTCAGGAAGTCGGGCGGCATGACCTTCGCCGTCGCCAGCGCCACCCACTTCTCGAGGCCGCTCACCGCGTCGGCGCTATTGAAGGTCCACGTCTTGAGGTCCTTGTCGTACGGCCGGCCCCCGTCGATGAGCATGAAGGCGAACTCGTCGTTCGCGTGGGCGAAGCCGTAGATCTGCTTGCCGTCGGCGCGCTTGAACGTGAGCTTCTTCGCCGCGGCGAGGAACTCGTCATACGTCCAGTTGCCGCCCGCCGGCGGCGTGACGCCAGCCTCCTTGAAGAGGTCGAGGTTGATGTATTCGAACCAGGGCACGATCCACAGCGGATACGCCACGACCGCGCCCTTGTAGGTCGTGGCCTGGAGGGCGCTCGGGTTGAAGTCGTTCCGCTCGGCGTCGGTCAGGGTCGGGGGCGAAAGCTGACCTGCCGCGGCGTACTTCAGCACGTCGCCCCCGGTGGTGTGAAACACATCGGGACCGGCGTGCTGCTGGAGGATCGCGATGTCGAACTTCTGGTCCGTCTCAGCGCCAAACGGCCCGCCCTGGATCGCGATGGTCACGGTCGAGGCGCGGTCCTTGTACGCCTTCACCGCCGCATCGGACGTCACCGTTTCGGCGGACTGCGTCCCCTGTGCGTAATTGCGCCGCCACCACTCGATGCTGACCGCCTTCGCCGACGGGCTGCCGCTCGCGCCCGGGCTCGGCGTCGCAGTCGGCCCACAGGCGACGACCACGCCCACCGCGGCCAGGGACTGCAGGAAGCGCCGACGATTGATCACACCATCACGTGCCATCTGAAGACCTCCACCCGTTCGATCAGTGGACTGACTATAGAAGGGTCTATTTGGTCCAGTCGGCGACGTTGTACATCTCCGAATCCCAGGGCGAGGGGTCGACGCCTTTAAGCGACTTCGCGATTCCCGACGTTACCGCGCTTCGCTGCACCAGCGGGATAACGGCCACGTCCTGGATCAGAAGATCGTTCGCCTGCATCGCGAGCTGCACCCGCCTGGCCGGGTCGGTTTCAGTGCGAAGCTGCCCGACGAGCCCGTCGAAATCCTTGTTCGAGTAGCGCGCCCGGTTCCCGAGCAGCCAGTTATTGGTCTTGGACGCGATCTGGCCGGTCGTCCAGCCCGCGGTCAGGTACGCGGTCGGATCGGGGTCATTCCCGTCGGGGTACATCTGAACATCCGCCCAGAACCGGCTCGCGCCACCGGGCGAGCTACTCAGAAAGAAGCTGTTGAACGGCTCGGACCGAATGTCGACCTGAAAACCGATGCTCTCCCAGTCCTTCTTCAGGAGAATCTGCGTGTTTTCCCGGCGCGCGTTCACGTTGGTCTGGAAGAGCATCTTCAGCTTCACTCCAGCTTTTGCTCGTACGCCATCGGCGGCCTTGGCCCAGCCGGCTCGATCGAGCTCCGCGTTCGCGGCGTTCAGATCGAACTTGCAGACATCGAGCGCCTTCGTGTTCGGCGAGCTCATCGTGTCAGGCGCGGCGACCAGGTTGCACGTCGATTTTCCGAAGAGCCCATCGCCGTATAGCCCAGCGATCGCGTCGCGATTCGTCGCCATCGCAAGCGCTCGGCGGACCGACTTGTCGGTGAGGAAAGGGTGCTTCGTGTCGGGCTCGCTGCGTCTTTCGCCGAGCGACGCATCCGGATTCGAAAAGTTGAGGTCGACACGCTCGACGCTCGAACCGAACACGGTCACGAGGTTGCCACTCTGGGACTTCTGCGCCATGTTCCGGAGGTTCGTGGGATCGACCTGCAGGTTCCAGGCGTAATCGATGTCCCCGGCTTGGAAGATCGCTCGCGCCGCGGAGTCGGCCTCGGTGCCTCCCTTGAACGTTACGGATCTGAAAAACGGTCTGTTCGGGTCCCGGAAGTTGTTGTTCAGGTCGTAGGTGACGACATCGTTCACCTTGAAGGTGCGCACCTTATAGGGCCCGGTGCCGATGGGATTCTTGTTGGCCTCGCAATCCGCGGCCTTCGCCCCCATGCAAGTCCGGAATTGCTGTTTCTGCAGAATGGTTCCCCCCGGTCCCACGCCCCACTGGAAGACGAACGGATGGGGGGACCGGTATGTGACCACGACGGTGTTCGAGTCGCGGGCCACCACGCTCTGTACGTCGTCGCAGCGTTCGAGGGTCGATGCGGCCGTCGCCGGATCGCACTGGTACTGGTAGGTGAAGACGACGTCCTCAGCCGAGAACGGCGTGCCGTCCGACCACTTGACGCCCTCGCGCAGCCTCCACGTCACGCTGGTGAAATCCTTGGCGATACCACTGTTGGTGAGGGAGGGGATCTCGGCCGCGAGACCATTCGCGATCGGCTGGCCATCCTTCCCGAGCGACGCCAGCGGCTCAAGGACCAGGCGGGCGGCGTCGCTGTCCTTGGGTCCGGTGGCCTGATGCGTGTTGAGAGTGGCGGGCGGCTGCCAGTAGAGGATCTTCAGGTCCCCTCCCGCGCCGCGCTGGGTGGCAAGCGCTCCAGGGGAGCCCGAAGGCGTGGCGTCGGTTTGCGGCTGGACGCATCCGTTCAGCGTGACGAGCGATGCGATCGCGACCGCCGCGACTCGACTCATCAAAGCTCGCCGATCGCTAGGAGAAGCCCACCCTTCTTGATCGCCGGGCTGGTGACGATGAAGAGGAGGACTCCGGCGACCGGTGCCGTCAAGGCTGCCAGTGGCTCCCCGACGAGGTCGGTGATGTCGCCGACCAGGTCACGCGCCTTCACCACCTGATCGACGCGCACG
>JALYSZ010000134.1 GCA_030854525.1 Chloroflexota bacterium
GACTTCATCATGTAGAGCCGGAACGAGTACCACGCGATCCCCAGCGGCAAGACGAACACCACGACGCCGATGACCCCAAGCGCCTGATACGCGAGCGCGAGCGCGGCCCCGTTGACCGCCGTCGCCAGGTAGTTGACCGGCATCCACGCGAAGTTCTGCACCCAAACGTCGACGAACCGCGAGGTCGACGTCAGCGTGATCACCGCCGCGGTCAACGCGCTGTTCGCGGCGAAGTACACCGCGGCCGACACCGCTACCGCGAGCATCGTCGGTATGAACGCGCCGGGCGGGACCATCCCGCCGACGAGCTGGTACGTGCTCGACGCGAGGTACGTCGAAAGCATCATCCCGCCGAAGTTGAAGAGGATCTTTCGCAGAGGCTTCGGCTTCGGCGTGTACGCGTTGACGGCGACGACCACGACCGTGGCCCAAAGAGCCACCGGGGTCCCGAACAGCACGTACGCGGCGATTTTCACGGCGAACGCGACGGAGATCGCGCTCGATCGGAAGAGCACGACGGGATTCCGCTGCGCAACGCCGACGAGTACCATGATGACGACGAACATCACCGGGTCGATCGAGCTCGTCGGGACGTTGATGGAGTTCGCGACGAGAACGACCAGGCCGAGCGCGGCGATGATTCCGATATAGAGCTTCGCTGCTTGGTTCTTCATTAGTCGAGCACCTTCCCGCCGCCGTGGCCTTTTCTCCCCTTGTCCTTAACCGGTACCAATTCCCAGCTGATGTCCTCCCAGGTGATGCCCTCCCACGAGATGTCTTCCCAGGAGATGTCCTGCCAGTTGACCGCGGACCAGTTGAATGATTCCCATTCGACGTTTTGCCAGGTGATCGCGTCCCACACGACGTTCGACCAAGAGACTTCAGACCAGGAGACGCCGTTCGAATCCACCCCGCCGTTGAATGCGAGGTCACGCCAGACGAGCGGCTGACCGTAGAGGAGCGGATACATCTCGCTAGCGAATCCGGCCGAGACCGGATCCGCGGCGGCGGCGTCGGTTTGGTCGGAGGCCGCGACGGCCGCAGGTGCGTCGACCAGCCCGCTTCCCGTGGTTTCGGGAGACCCATAAGGCAACGCGGTCGCCGTGCCTTTCAAGCGGTCCTTGACCTGCGCCGGCGTGAGCGCGGGGCTGTGCTCGAGCACGAGCGCGACGACTCCGGCCACCACCGGCGCGGCCATCGACGTGCCCGAGAGGCGGAAGTAGGCCGGCACGAGCGGGTCGAGCCCGGCGACCAGCCGATCGGGAAGCTCGTGGTCGAGCGTGCTGCCCGGCGAGCGGAGACTTACGACCTTCCGCCCGGGCGCGACGAGGTCCGGCTTGGCCAGGCCGTCGATCGGCGTGACCCCGCGCGACGACCAGGACGCCAAAGCGTCGTCGGCCGTCGTTGCCGTGCCGTTGTCGTCGATGCCGCCGACGGTGATCACATATGGGTCGGTGCCGGGCGACGTGATCGTCCGCCCCTTCGGGCCCTCGTTACCAGCCGACACGACCACCGTGATGCCGGCGAAGACGAGCACTTCGGCCGCGGTCGCGAGAGGATCGTCGCGGTAAGTCCTCGTTGCCGGCCCGCCGGCCGAAAGATTGACGACTCGGATGTTGTAGTCGGACCGGTGCGCCAGGACCCACTGCATCCCGGCGATCAGGGTCGACACGTTCGTCGAACCGGAGGCGGCGATGACGCGGACGTCGATCAGGTTCGCCCCGGGGGCGACCCCGGCGTACGCGCCAGCCGACGCGGCGCCGTCACCCGCGACGAGTCCGGCCACGTGCGTGCCGTGCCCGCCCGGATCGGCGGGTGGGACGAGAGTCGCGCCCGTCCCCCCATGGGTGAAGTCGACCGATGCGACGATCCGTCCCGCGAGGTCGGGATGGGGCGCGATACCACTGTCGAGAATCGCGACACCGATTCCCCTACCCGTTACTCCGAGTTGCCGCCATACGTCCGGCGCTCCGACCTCGAGGATGCCGGGGCTCGACGCGAGCGCCGCACCATCCACCGGATCGAATGTCGCCGTGACGACCTCGTCGGCCGAGATGTAGTCGACGTCGGGATCGTTCGCAAGGGCGAGAATCTTGGCGCCGCGGAGCATCGCCGATGCGCCGCCGATGATCGAAAGGCCACGGCCGACCTTGCCGTCCGCGCGCTTGGCCGCTGCGGCGGCGCGCTCGGCCTTGTGACCGTTACTCGGCTTGGCGGCAGCGCGGACGATGACCGCGAAGTCGTCTTTGGGTTGGGATCGCGCGAGCGCGAGCAGCTGCGGGCTGATCTTCGCATCGTTCTGGGTCCTCGCTCCCGCCGGGGTTGCCTGCGTCGCCGTCACGATGACGGCCACCAGACAGAACCCCGCCCAGCGC
>JALYSZ010000135.1 GCA_030854525.1 Chloroflexota bacterium
TGCGCGGCGGCTGAGCACGATCTCACCCGCGACGCTTAGCGCGCTCGTCGCCGTTGCCGCAAGCGCTCGGCCCACACCGAAGCTCGTGCCGCCAGAGGCTCTCCGGGAAGCGCTGGCGGCGGACGTCGTCGTCCTCGACGGAGACGTTCTTCGATTCACTCACCCGCTCCTCGGTTCTGTCTTGTACGCGGACGCCTCTCCGACCGAACGCCGCGCCGTCCACCGACGACTCGCTGATCTCACCGCAGATCAGGAGGAGGCTGCGAGGCACCTCGCGCTCGCCACGAATGGGCCGGACGAGGGCGTCGCCGTCCGTCTCGAGCGCGCGGCCGCGCGCGCCCGCGGGCGCGGGGCTCCAACCGCGGCGGCCGAGTTGATGGAGCAGGCGTGCGCGTTGACACCCGAATCGCAGACCACGGACCGACTACGGCGGGCCATCGACGCCGCCGAGTTGCATGTCGCGGGACGCACGCCGGGGGCGAAGCAGCTGCTCGAGGCTGTGTTGCCCGCAACGAGCGGCAACCTCCGCGCCCGTGCCCTGCACCTGCTCGCGTTCCGCCGAGGTCTCGACGACCAGGGCGCGGCCACCCCTCTGTTGGAGGAGGCGCTCGACCACGTCGATGATCCGATGCTCGAGCTCCGGATTCGGCTCGAGCTGGTCAATCCGTTCCTTCGTGGCGTCGACGAAAGGAGCGTTTTTCACGCGGAACGTGCCGTCGAGCTCGCCCAGCGGAGTGGAGACCAAGGACTCGTAGCGGTTGCGATCGCGTCGCGCGCCGCACTCCAGGACCATCCGATCGAGGATCTCGAACGCGCCGCTCGGCTGGAGGAACTATCCCGCCGTGGCGTCCAAGCTCGACTCCAGCTCGCGTGTCTGCATCTGGCGATGGGATCGGATATGGGGCGCCTCACACTCAACGCGCTTCTCGAAGAGTCGCTGACCGCTGGACTGAGGGCCCACAACTGGGTCATGTCGATACTGTCGTATGCCGAGAGTCGAGCGGGCAATCCTCGTCGCGGGAAGCAGCTCGCGGAGGAGTTCAATCGATACATCATCCCGGAAGGAACCAAGCTGGGGGAGGCGGCGGCCCTGGGAGTACGCGCGTTCGCCGAGGCCTGTCTTGGCGAACTCTCCGATGCTCGCCGCGACGCGGACGCGTCGATGCGAGTCGCCGATGCCGCCGGTTTCGAGGGTCGCTCGATCCAGGCGCGCGCGATTAGGGGTTTTGTTGAGCTTTCTGCGGGCGATATGGAGAGGGCCTCTGAATATCTGGAAGCGGGCGTGGCTCGCGTTTTCGGGGCGGACCCGAGGATCTGGCCGCGACACGCACTCACGCGGCTGGCGGTTCCCTCGCTGCTCGCGGACGCCGCGGAGACGCTCGCGGAGCTCGGTCGTCCTGAGAGCGTTCGACCTTTGATCGCGTGGCTCGAGCTCGATCCCACAAATCCCTGGCTCCGTGCGCTGGCCGCGTACGCACGTGGCCTCGTCGCCGCCGCGCGAGGGGACGAGGAGGAAGCGCTGGCCGAGCTCAGTGAGGCGGTACGCGGACTGGAGCGATTGTCTCTGCCACTCGATTACGGGCGAGCGGTGCTCGCACTTGGAGCCGCGCAGCGCCGCGCACGGCAGAAGGCCGAGGCGCGCCGGTCACTCGAGCGGGCGGTCACTGTATTCGAACGGATTGAAGCACCGCTTTGGCTCGCGAAAGCGCAACGGGAGCTCGCACGCATCGGTGGGCGCCAGCGGACCGAGGTGGGGCTCACGCCTTCTGAGCGTCGCGTCGCGGAGCTCGTCGCTGCAGGGCGCTCGAACAAAGAGGTCGCCGCCGCTCTTTTCATTTCGCCAAAGACGGTTGAAGGCCATCTCGCCAGCGTGTACACGAAGCTCGGCGTTCGCTCTCGCGCGGAGCTTGCGCGAAAGGTGGGGTCCGAGGAGATCCCAGCGCCTTAGCCCGGCATTTTCAGGGGATATCCCGCATACCACCGACGCCACCTCGCGGTCAGAGTCTCCGCGTGCCGAGTTTTCTGGCCGAGACGTATCTTTCGCGCCCTCGCGCGGCGCGCGTCCGGAACCGGGAAGACCGCGCGCGCAAAGCGGCACGAGAGCTGACCGAACGCGGGACGCCCGTGCGCTTCATCCGCTCGATCTTCGTTCCCCAGGACGAGATTTGCTTCTTCGTGTTCGAAGCGGTCTCGGCCGATGCGGTCGGAGCCGCCTGCGCGCGGGCCGCGCTTCGTTTCGAGCGCGTCGTCGAGGCAGTCGAGTCACCACCAGGCGCGGGTCGATCGGCAATGAGTCGGACCCCGGCGAGACGACAAGGCGAAAGGAGAGGGACGTGAATCGGAATCGGACAGCGATCACGCGGCGCGAGATCCTTCGGCGAGGCGGTGCCCTGGCAGCCGCCCTCGCGGCGGGCCCGCTGCTCGAGGCCTGCGGCCCAGCCGCCGGACCGGCAGCCGCCACTGCGACC
>JALYSZ010000137.1 GCA_030854525.1 Chloroflexota bacterium
GTCCTCTTTGGTGCCGGCGCGCAGGACTCGCGCCCGCACATTCGCCGACTGCGTTCCGATGCGGAGTCGGGCCCGCGGTGTCTTTTTGAGGTTCCGGACCCAGTCGGCGCGGTCGCCACCACCGGAGAGCATGTAGATGCGGCCCTCGTGCAGTGCGAACCAGATCTCGATGGTGTGGTCTTTGCGGGTGCGACGCCCGGTGGTCGTGAGATAGGCGAAGTCCTTGTCCGCGAGGCGTTCGAACATCTCCCCACGGTAACCAACGACGTTGGCGGCGGATTCCCCAGGCGGTGCTAGCGGGCGGGGCCGGCCCGACGGATGACGCATTCCGCGCACTCGCATTGTGCGGGTGTCGGATGCGTGTGACGAGGACGCCACACCGTCGAGACCACCGCCATCATGACGATCGTCATCCACGCGAGCGCGAGCCAGAACGCGGCTTCCGAAGGTATAGGCACATTGGCGCTACTTGCGGGGAGCATGCCAGCGGAGAGACCTGCTTGCTCGGTCCCTTCCTCAGGCAAGGGTCTCGCGCGTCCACTCGGCCACCGCCTCCGTCATCTTCGCCCGCGGGCCGGCGGGAGCGAAATCGTGGTCGGCGCCTTCGATCGTGACGATCCGGTTCGGCACCCGCGCCTGCGAAAGCACGGCGGCATAGCGCTCCGCGTTGTCGATTGGCACCTGGCTATCGCGCGATCCCCAGACGAGAAGGACGCGAGCCCGGGTCCGCGATAGTTCCGCCAACGGCTTCCACTTCCCATCGTTCGACCACGCGGTGAACTCCGCGCCAGCCACCGCCGGCGCCGCCGCGAGAACAGCGGCCCGGATTCGCGAGTCCCGCCCGGCAACAAGAGCGGCGACGGTGCCACCAAAGGAGAACCCGACGACTCCGAGGCGTTCGGGAACATCGGGATGAGCCTTGAGCACGCGGATCGCCCCGGCCGCGTCCGCAAGACCGCTCGCGAGTGTCATTCGAGGCGGCCGATGGTCGCGATATGCGAAACGGAGCGCGGCGACGCCGGCGTTCGCGAGCGCCTCGCAGATCGCCACGATGTGCGGCTGGTCGGGATCGCCGCCAAAGCCGTGCAGCACCGCCGCCCCGCCGACGGCGCTCGTATCCGGCAGATGCAGGATTCCGTCGAGCTCCGTGTCCTCGACGCGGATCCCAACACGTTGCGCGGGCATTAGAGCGCCTTGCGGACGACCGCGAACCGTTCGAGCTGTTGATGCAAAGTGAAACCCGCTTTTTGGTACATCTCGAGCGGCCCGGTGTGGTTATGGGCCGACCACGGGATCTGGTCCGCGTAGGCACCCGATGGCGGCGCGGTGCTTGGATATGCCTCGGCGATCGCGAGCCCTTCTCGCCGGAATTTGTCACAGGCCGCCTCGAGCATCGCGCTCGCGATGCCTCTGCCGCGAAAATCCTTCGCGACGATGAAGCAAACGACCGACCCGACCCGCGTCGCGTCGGTGGCCGGCGCCTTCTCGATGCGACGCGGCATCGTGTAGCCGAGTCGCGCCTTGGCGTTGCACCAGCCCACCACCTTGCCGTCGCTGTAGGCGAGAAGACCCTGCTGCTCGCGTTTCCGCACGAGCTCGGTGGCCAGCGCGCGGTAATCGTCGCGGTGGCCGGCGCTGGAGTCGCCCTCGAGGTCGACGCGGTCGTCCCAGAACCGGCAGTAGCAGGCCGACCACCACGGGAAATCCGCGAAAGCGTCGTCGTCGAAGAAGGCGAGGTAATCGTCGAGCATCTCCGGCGCCAGCTCCCGTATATCGACGCTCACTCCGGGGTGGTCGCGGCTGGCTTGATCGGGATTTCGGGTACCGCCAGAAGCTCGAAGACCTTCCGTCGATCTTCGATCGGTGTCCGCGAGCTGATGAGCTCGAGCACCTTCTTGCGACCCTTCATCTTCCCGACGAGGATCGCGCCGACGAGCTTGTCCTCGAGAAAGAAAAGCCGCTTGTAGTTGCGAGGCTCGTATTCGACCTCGACGACCGCCTCCGCATCGGGCTCCTCCTCGGTCGTCACGCCCATCACCGAGATGTTCGAGTTGAACATCCCCGACGCGTAGGTTGGCACCTCGACGTACGGCTCCTTCGCGCCGAGCATGTTCTTTGCGACGTGGCGACCGTGGTTCAGCGAGTTGTCCCAGGGACCCATCCGGTGATGACGCTGAGAGACGACGTCGTAGAACTCGGCGACGTCACCTGCGGCCCACACCTCGGGCATGTTCGTCTCCAGGAACTCGTTCGTCTTCACGCCGACGTTCGTCTCGAGGCCGG
>JALYSZ010000179.1 GCA_030854525.1 Chloroflexota bacterium
ACCGCGCGCGCTCGCTCCTCGCGGCGAAGGCCAGCGCGCGCGTGCGCGATGTGAAGAAGCTCGCGATCTGGGGCAACCACTCGGCGACCCTCTACCCCGACTTCACGAACGCCGAGGTGAACGGGAAGCCGGCCGATCAGGTCGTGGACCGCAAGTGGCTCGAGACCGATTTCATCCCGCAGGTGCAGCAGCGCGGCGCGGCGGTCATCGCGGCGCGCGGCGCGTCGAGCGCATTCTCAGCGGCACAGGCGCTCATCGATCACGTGCATTCGCTGATCACGCCGACGCCGAAGGGCGATTGCTTCTCGGCGGCGGTCGTCAGCGACGGGAGCTACGGTGTGCCGAAGGGTCTGGTGAGCTCGTTCCCGCTGCACTCGAAAGGCGATGGCGCCTTTCAGATCGTTCCCAACGTCCCGCTCGACGAGTTCGCCACGGCGAAGATCGCCGCGACCATCGCTGAGCTCGAGAAGGAACGCGACCTCGTGAAGGACCTGCTCGCGCCTCAGTAGGGGTAGAAGCAGAGTCCCAGCGAACCTCGGAATGCGGCCTCAGCGGGGCCCGCCTCCGGCGCCGGATCGGAGAGTTGAGCGGCCGTGCTCGCGAGCACCGATCGCATCCGCGAGGCGAGCGCCATCCGCGTGATCGCGCCGTACCCGCCGGTGGCGTAGATGCCGTTGTCCTGCTGGAAGCTCGTCACCGCGTCCGCGGTGATGTCGCCGTAGTAGCCGGTGACCATATCCATATAGCCCAGCTGCTGGAGCGCGGTTTGAACCCGGGCGACGTCCGCGGACTCGGCTCCGACAGCGAGGTCCAGCACGGGCATGTCTGCCGGATCCGCGACGAGCGCCTGCACGAGCGCCGCGGCGCTCTGGTCACCGTACGAGCCGGTCGAACCAATGCCGTTCGCCTCCTGGAACTTGGTCACGGCCTCTTCCGTGAGCGGGCCAAACCTGCCGCCACCGCCGCTGACCTCATCGGCGTCCATGAAGCCGAGGTACGCGAGATCCCACTGGAGCAGCAGGACCTCGTCGCTGAGATCGTCGAACTCAAGGCCCGCGGACGGAACGTAGCTGTGGTTGGCGACTGTGCGAAGCGCGGCCCGCGCAAGAGGCTGCGCGCGCTGCCACGAGCACGCGTTGACGAGCGACATGTAGTAGCTCCAGTTCCAGGTCGGGCCCGGGTCGCTGTGATCGCTGCCGGCGAGCTCTCTGTGTCCGACGATGTGCGCGCGGTCGGTAGGGATGCCGTAGCGGCGAGCGATCGCGCACGTCAGGAGCGCTGAGCTTCGGTACTGCGCGTCGGTGTGCCAGATCCCCTGCCGCGCGCTGTACTCGTGCTCGATGCCGATCGTCCACGGGTTCGCGTTGCGTGCGTGGTACGCGGTGTCGCCCTCAGCTACGAGCTGGAAGATGCCGCCGCCGTACGCGCGGACGAGGTAGTGCGAGCTGACCCGCGAGCGCGGATTCTGAAACCAGTTGAGCGCCGAGACGTACGACCCGTCGGTTTCGTGGATCACGATCGCCCGGATCCCGGCGGTGCGACCGACGTCGTAGTTGCTCCGCGAAGCAGGGATCCACTGGATCGGCGGGTAGTAGGGCGGAGGCGCCGCGGACGCGACCGTAGGCACAAGCATCGAAAAGCCGAGGACCATAGCGATAGCCGCCGCCCAACGCATCACAGGAGCGTCGAAGCTACTTAGCGCGTGCTTGCGATGGAAGGTCCTAAGTACTGATGTCTATGAAGGCGCAACGCGTGTGACACAAGGTCGCGAGGGCTAGCGGCCGGCGGCCTCCTCGATCGCGGGAGACTCGCCCGACGCAAGGCGGAGTGCACGCGTCTCGACGGATCGGATCGGTTGCAAGTGGATCGCGCGTGCGCGGTCAAAGCTTGCGATCCAGTTCCACAGCACACGTCCCGGGTACATCACCGCGTCGATCAGGCGCTGGAGGACCAGCTCGAGCGCGTCCGCGAGCTTCGCGATCAGACGGAACAGGTAGACGATGGCCTCGGCGACCAGCCACACGACCGCCCACAGCAGCAATCCGGCGAACGCGGCGAGGAACACGACGCCCACCGCGACGACGCTCAGCACGAAATAGACGCCCGTGGCAAGGGCGATCACTCCTATCAATAGGACGAGCCCCGCGATACCCAGCACCCGGAGGATTCCACCGAGGAGCACGGCAAGTGGCGGCAGCGCGCGACTGACGGCACGAAGCACAAGAGCCGTGAGCAGCATCACGATCGCGAGCGCGCCAACGACGAGAATCCACGCCAGCCAGGGCATCGCGATAGCGCCCCAGGCGATGAGCGCGGTCGCGACGAGCATGAGTGGGATCGGGAATGTAAGCGCGATCCCTTCGAACTTGTTCGCAAGATCCGCGGGAATGAAGTCGGGGACGACGATCGACGCGCGCCACAACGCAAGGAACAGCGAGAGCAATAGGAAGCAGACCGCGAGCGCGAGCGCGGTCAGCGTCAGCCACCGGCGGGGCGCGGGCGCAAGGTCATCCCACGGACCAAGGTGCGTCATGCCGATGAGGTCGAAGAAGACGAGGCCGAGCATGAGCGCGCCGACGAACGACGCGACGGCGTACGCGACCGTAATCTCCCGGAACCACTCGGGCAGGAATGTCACGGACGCGCCGATCGCTTTCTCGTGGCTGGCGATCGAGAGCGCCGCGTCCGCGTAAAGGAAGAGCAGCAGTCCACCAAAGAAGAGGAACCCACCGATGACGCGCCAGCCGGCCCACCGATCGGAATTGCCGCGCAGCGCACCCGCGGCGGAGCGCGCCTGCGAGCCGAGACGATCGCTGCCGTTCTCGGCGTGCGTCGCGGCCTGGTCGACGAGCGGGCTGATGAGCCCGACGATCGCGCCGGTGATCGCGGCGACCGGCCAGTTCGCGGCGTCGCGGGCCGTGTAGAAAAGCGCCGCGGCGGCACCCGCGAGATTGCCCGCGGGACGATCGAGCACCGGCCGGAAGTAATCACGGAGGTTACGAAGCAGCCGATACGGCGTGGTCGGTGTCGCGCGGCGCAGCGGCGGATCGATCTCGGCGCGTGTGAAGACCGCCGGCACGCGCAGCAAAGCCGCGACCGAGCTCACGAGCACGCGCGCCGGAATGCCGAGAAGCGTGACGAGCACGATCGCGAAGAGGAGCAGGTACCAGCGCTCGAGGATCGGACGGAGGTTCTCTAGTAGGGCGACGATCTCGTTCATCGGCCGGTCGCCGTCAGGTGCTCGACGATCTTGTCAACTGTCGTCGCGGCCCATGGGAGGAACACCGGCGTACGCGCGTTGAGCGTCTTGAACGTGGTCTCCCAATCGCGCTGGCCCTTGCCCTGATCGCTCGGGTCGTCGCGGTGATAGAGGCCGACGACGATGTCGCTCTGCGCGAGGTCGGGCCGCACCGGGTTGCCGACCGTGTCGGTCATGTCGGAGAAGAGCACGAGCTTGTGCTTGCCCGGGTTCGCCACGAACACGCCGCCCGCGACGGCGAGCCCGCCGTAGATATCGGTCCCGACCGGATCCTGCACCGGCGACACGGCGAGGATCGCTGATTTCGTGCGCTCGATGAACGTGGCGACCGTCTGCGCGTCTTGAGCGGCGGCGCGCTGTGCGATGTCGTTCACCTTTGTTTGCCACTCCTTCGCCGCGGCGTTGTAGGTGCGCACCTTCGCGGTGTAGTCGTTGCACTCGAGCTGATTGAGCGGCGCCTTCGGCGCGGTGGGCGCGACGGGGTACTCGGTCGCCGCGGACTTCGGCACCTGGCTGAGCGGGAGGAAGATCTCGCGCGTGTCGTTGGAGTTGTGGCTGATCCACGTGCCGAAGACCGAATCGCCCGGGCGCAGGTCGAGACTCGTCAACGATGCCGCGACCGTACTGAGCGCGGTCATCGGGAGCTGCGGCCACGGATAAGAAGGAGAGCGCTTGGCGTCGCCCGTGTAAGCCCGGTCGATGAGGAAGCCGTAGGTGACCGAAGCGCCGGCCCCGCCGCGCGTCGTCATCCCCTCGAGGGTCGGCGCCGGGCACACGCTGCCGCCGGACGAGCCAAAGCCGCCGCACGCCGTGGCGACAAGCGCCGCGACCAGCGGAAGCGCGAAACTCAGCCGAACGCCCATGCCCTTCGCCATCTCTCCTCGCAAAGTAACCCGCCAACATAAGAATTGGCCCGCTCGCCTGCCTAGACGACGTGCAACTGGCTCGCCACGCGTAAACTCGCGCCGTCGCGGCCGCGGCGGGGCCGCGGGGGAGGTTTCGCGATGCTGAAGAACTTGTTCATGCTCCAGGCGCTTGTCGACGTGCTCTTCGGTATCCCGCTTGTTTTCGCAACCGCTACGGTGCTCTCAATCTATGGGCTCAGCACGGACCGCACCGGCATTTTCGTATCCCAATGGCTCGGCGCAACGTTCATCGTCCTCGCTTGGATCAGCTGGTACGCGCGCAACTGGCCTGAGGGCGAGCCTCGTCTCGTGCTCATTCGCGGCGCGTTCATCGCTTCGGTGATCGGCCTTGTGGTCTCGCTCATATTCCAGCTGGGACCGGGAGCGAACACCACGACGTGGGCGTTCGTGATCCTGCCGGCGATCTTCGTCGTCGGATGGGGTTACTACTCATACGCGACGATGCGGCCGATGACGAGGCAGCAGCCCGCATAGCGCAGCGGACGCGCGCCAAACCGAACGAATCGCGGGCCCTTTCCCTGAAAGGGACAGGGGTCGTGTTCGTCGCGAGCCGCGGCGCCGACATACGCGGGCCTTCACGGCGTGGCGCAGGGGTATACGCGTGGGACACGCGTCACATTTCGACGTACGAGGTGCGGCCGCGAGCCGGTCGACTTCGCTTGCGTTCCGCCGAGATCCTTCCCGACGGAGCCCTCCTGCGGTATTCGCTCGGCCCCCTTCATGTGGAACGGCGCATCCGCGTCGACAACGCGATCTCCGACCAGTGGATGATCGACAACCCGGGGCCGGGCGCGGCTGAGTTCGAAGCCGACGTCACCGTCGATGCCGACTTCCGCGATCTCTTCGAGGTGCGGCAGCGGAAGCGCACGACGAAGGGACGCCGCGAGCCGGCAGCCGCGAACGGTCACCGCCTTCTGTTGCGGTACGAGGCGATCGATGGTGTGAAGCAGTCGACCGAAGTCTTAGCGCCGGTCGACGCCTGGCAGACGGCGAATCGACCGGCTCGTGGACGGGTCGCGGTGCGGGTCTCGCCCGGGGACCGACGCGCGATCGAGATCGACATCCGCGTGCGCTCGACGCTCCCCTCCCCCGTCGTCGCGGATCGTGACTGGGTCGCCTGGCGGCGCACGTCTACGAAATTCGCGAGCGACTCGCCCGACCTCGACGCGTGGATCGAGCGCAGCTCGCTCGATCTGTTTCTCCTTTCCGATCACACCGAAGATGGTTTCTTCCCCGCCGCAGGCATCCCGTGGTTCGTCGCGCCGTTCG
The DNA here is from genome assembly GCA_030854525.1 of Chloroflexota bacterium. Next base: position 5,455 of record JALYSZ010000179.1, read on the forward strand.
GGCGCGATTCGATCACGACGGCGCTCATGGCGTTGCCGCTCCGACGCGACCTCGCGCCCGCGGTGCTGCGCCTCCTCGCCGACAACCAGGGCACGCGCGATGTGCCCGAGCGCGACGAGGAGCCAGGACGCATCGCCCACGAGATTCGGCAGGGCGAGATCGTTCGCACCGGCGGCGCGTTCGGCTCGCCGTACTACGGATCCGTCGACGCGACGCCGCTCTTTGTGTGGGTCGCGGCCGAGGCCGCGCGTTGGACCCCGGAACGCGATCTCATCGGCGAGTTCGAGCCAAACATTCGCGCCGCGCTCGACTGGATGGCGAAACTTGGCGACGTCGACGGCGACCTCTTCATCGAGTTCGAGCGCAAGCGAGCGACCGGGATACGGAACCAGGTCTGGAAGGACTCGGGTGACAGCTACCTCGGGGCGAACGGTCGCCGGCCGGAAGGGCCGATCGCCGCGGTGGAGGTGCAGGCCTATGCGATTGCCGCGATGCGCTCCCTCGCGGAGGTCGTCGCAAAACGCGATGCCCGTTGGGCCAGCGAGCTCACGAACCGCGCCGAGATGCTGCGCAAGAAATTCGAGAGCTCCTTCTGGATGGCCGCGCGCTCCTTCTACGCGCAGGCGCTCGACGGTCGTAAGCGCTTGGTCCCGGACATCGTCTCGAACCCGGGGCACGTGCTGTGGGCCGGAGCCGCGACCGAGGCGCATGGACGCGCCACTGCGCTGCGTCTTCGCCAACCGGATATGGCAAGCGGCTGGGGCATTCGCACGCGGAGCTCGCGCTCCAAGCACTACGACCCGGTGAGCTACCAGAACGGGGCGGTCTGGCCGCACGACACCGCGATCGCGGCGGCGGGCATGGCCCGTTACGGAGACAAAGCGGGCGCGGCGAAGACGATCGCCGAGATGATCGCGACCGCAAAGGCCTTTCCGGACTGGCGCATCCCGGAGCTATTCGGCGGCCAGCCTAAGCGCCGCGGCGTGTCGCCCACAACATATCCGGTCGCGTGCGTTCCGCAGGCCTGGTCGTCCGCGGCCACCTTTCTCTGTGTCCGGATGATGCTCGGTCTTTCGGTGAGCGCGGATGGCAGCAGGGTCACGCTCGATCCGCTGCTTCCCGATGGCGTCAACCGCTTCGAAGCAAGCGACCTTCGAGTTGGCACTGGCACGATCGATGTGCGACTCGAGCGAAAACGCGGCCGCGCGCGCGTGACTGACGTGCAAGTAAGCGATGTGTCAGTGACCACTCCCTAACGATTTGACAACGCCTGAGCAAACGATTTGACAACCCCTGGCTAGTGGAGCAGAAACGATCGTTAGACCGCAGATGCGGAGAAATCCGGCCGCTGTTGCGCGACGCAAAGGGGGACTGCGGTGAGAGAGGTGGCGACGATGGTCGCATCACGATTTGTGCTCACGCTCGGAATTATCGGGGCTCTAGTGCTCGCGGCATGCGGCGCCGGGGGCGGAACTTCCGGCGGCGGGACGGCTGCGAACGAGCAGGACGTCACCGGCACGATCCGCGCCGCGAACTGGGGCGGCAATCCCACGGAAAACAACCTCGTCAAGAAGTACATCGATGACTTCATGGCGAAATACCCGAAGATCAAGGTCACGCAGGAGCAGATCCCGGACGCGTTCGAGGACAAGATCAAGACGCAGATGACCGCCGGCAGCGAGCCGGACGCGATGTACGTCAGCACCAAGCTCATGAACTTCGCCGCGCCCGCGGGGCGGCTCCTCGACCTCGGTCCCCTTATGACCAAGTGGGGCGTCTCGAGGGACGAGTACGTGGCGAGCCTGCTCAGTCCTTGGGAATACAACGGGAAGCTGTACGGCCTCCCGAAGGACTTCGGCGATCTCGTCATCTTCTACAACAAGAAGATGTTCACGGCGGCGGGTCTACAGCCGCCGAAGACCTGGGACGAGGTCCGCTCATCCGCGAAGACGCTCACCAAGGGCGACGCCAAGGGCATCAGCCTGCCCGACGACAGCGCCCGCTGGAACGCCTTCCTATTCGCGTGGGGCGGTAAGGTCCTGAGCGCGGATGGCAAGACCGCGGTCTTCAACGACAAGGCCGCTATCGATTCCGCGACCTTCTACACGTCCTTCCAGCTCACCGACAAGTCGTCCGACCTGCCATCGAACCTCGGCGCCACGTGGGCCGGGGACGCCTTTGGCAAGCAGAAGGCGGCGATGGTCATCGAGGGCGGCTGGCTCATCCCATACCTCAAGGACACCTATCCCGCGGTCGAGTACGGAACGATCGCACTCCCCGCCGGTCCCACGAAGCAAGCGACGCTTCTCTTCACGAACGCGTGGGGCTGCGCCGCGAAGACGAAGAGCCCGGACGCCTGCATGCTCTTCGTGAAGTACATGACCGGCAAGGACGTGCAGAAGCAGGTCCTCGAGAGCGGCTTCGCGTTGCCGGCCCGCAAGGACCTGGCGAACGATCCGTTCTTCTCGACGCACCCGAACGAGAAAACGCTCTTCGACAGCGCGGCCTTCGCGGTGCCGTGGACGTACGGGCCGCACGAGGCCAAGATCCAGGAAGCAATGAGCAACGCGCTCGGCGCGATCCTCCTGGGCAAGGCGACGCCGAAGGAGGCGCTCGACAAGGCGGTGCAGGAGGCGAATACCGCGCTGCAGCAGTAAGGCAGAAATAGAGACGTAGAGCGGACGGGGGAGGCAAGACGATGGCCGTCACCGCGATAGCCAGGCGAGGGAAAAGCGGGTTCCACGCCTCGCAGGTACGGGCCGGCCTCGTCTTCATCCTCCCCTACGTCATCTACTTCCTCGTCATGCAGGCCGGTGCCTTGGCCTTCGCGTTCTGGTTCAGCTTGCACCGCTATGACCTGCTCGCGCTCGAGAACCCCTTCCGCGGGCTCGCGAACTACACGAACCTTCCGCAGAACGAGAACTTCAGGATCGCGCTCACCAACACCGCGTACTACGCCGTCGTCGTCACTGTTTTCCAAACGATCTTCGCGCTCGTCATGGCGGTCCTGCTCAATGCGAAGATCCGTGGGAGCGGATTCTTCCGCTCCACCTGGTACACCCCTTCTATCGCGTCGACCGTCGTGATCTCGATGATCTTCCTCTGGATCTACCACCCAACCGGCCTGTTGAACTCGGTCCTCGGCCTCATCGGCATCCCGATACAGTTCAACTGGCTGCAGGACACGCGCACGGCGCTGCCCGCCCTCATGGGCCTCAACATCTGGACCACCGCGCCCAC
>JALYSZ010000184.1 GCA_030854525.1 Chloroflexota bacterium
AGGATCAGCTGTTCGACTGCATGACGATGGTGATCGGCAGGCTCGAGGCATCGCCCGAGGCGGTGCGCCTCGCGTGCGAGGAACTCCTCGGCGCGACCTGACCCCGCGGTCGATGGCGTTCGGGAGCACGGCGGTGTGGTCCTGCGCGTCGGCGGCGCCGGCTTCGCCTGATCTGTCCCGCATGAGTTGCCGGTCATGTCCCTGATAAGTCGCCGGTCTTTGTGTCCGGATCGTCGACAAAAACGACCAGACGTGCGCGAGTACATCACTCATTTCTGGCCTTGCGGACGAGAATCGGCAACTCGTGCGGGACATTGGGCCCGGGAAGACCGCGGTCGCCTGTCATACGGCGCTTGCGCAGACCTAACCATTAGCGCCGGGCGCGATCGACCGTCCACGCTGACGCCTTGCGCTCAACCGGGCGGGTGATACTGACGGCGGAGGACCGTCATGCCTGACCCCAAGCGAACATCCGCCGCCGTGCCGCCCGAGGTCGCGAAGATGTTGCGCGACGTGGCTCGGCCCGAGTACCTGACCGAAGATGGCCGACTGGTCGGACGCCACGACGTGTCTTCACTCTTCAACGGATGGCGCTACGTGGCCATCGGTGCTCGCATGGTCAAGATCGCTCCGGAGACGACGTTTCACGAATTTCTGGAGGGCCTCGTCGGCGAGACACTCGGGCGTGCGTGGGTCGCGGCACAACAGGCGAAGCCGCGACAGGACCGCCACCCGATTGCCCAATGGCAAACAGATCTCGCGCTGCTTCGAACGCGACCGCCCGTTGCAGTCCGCGGCGGGGTCAGCGAGGCCACAGGCACCGGGAGTTCCCTTGCCTTCCTGACGCTCGCCTACGACCTGTACTCGATCCTGCACTGCGGGGCCCTACCGACGCCCCTGGTCAAGCGACTCAAGCTTGCTTCCGAGTTCCAGGGCGCGAGGTACGAGGTCGCCGTGGCCGCCTTGTTCGCCCGAGCGGGCTTCACGTTGGAGTGGATTCGCGACTACTCCCGCAAGCGGCCGGAGTTCATCGCCGCCCATAAGACGACGGGAGAGAGGGTGGCGGTAGAGGCGAAGAGTCGCCATCGCGCGGGAGTGCTCGCGCAGGGCGGGGTAGCAGAAGTCGATGCCATGAAGGCAGATTTGGATGGACTGCTGCGGGCCGCCCTACAGAAAGAGACCGACGGCCTGCCCTTCGCGATCTATCTCGACGCCAACCTTCCGATTGTGGGTAACGACGAATCGGCTGCGTGGACAAACGATGTGGAACGCATGCTGAACGGCCGCCCTGCCCCGACGCGCGAGCGGCCGGATCCGTTCGCGGCAATCACCGTGACGAACTTCTCCTGGCACTACGCAGGCGACGCGGCGGCGCCCAGCCGCAGCGAGTCCGTCATGGTGCTCCCGAAGTACTCGCGCGCCCCACTGCGCGACGATCGCACGCTGCGACTGATCTTTGAGGCGGGTCGCCAGTACGGAGCGGTGCCGGCCACCTTCCCCAGCGCCTAGGAGGTCGCAAGATTGTTGCGACCGTCCGCTCAATCTGAGAGTTCGGCGAAGAAGGGGTAGGTCCGCCGTACCGAGCCTGCCCGATCTGCATCTAAACTGCGCCGATGCCTGAATCTCTGCCAGCTCCGGAGTTGCCACCGAGTGTTCGAACCGAGATTGGACGCCGGATCCGGAAGAACGCGGCAGAGTGGAACGACTCCACCTACACAGACAGTAAGGGCGCGGACGTTGTTCTCGAGCAGCACGTCCAATCTGAGCGTCTCCGCGCGTTCGGCGATCTGATCGCGAATGGGCAAGAAGGTGACCTGCGGGACGCGCGCTATCCGGAAATGATCGTCCTCGCGACCGCATGCCTCGGAGTCGGAGATGACGCGTTCTCAAAGGCCATGGGTTCCTGGATCGCGGACGTATTCGGAATCGTCCGAGACGATCTAGGCCCAGCCGGATTGAAGAGGGCCTTCAAGAAAGAGCACGGCTAGATGTTTACGTGCTAAGACACGGGTATGGACATCTCCTCAGTTACCACGCAGCCTGATTACCGTTGTGCGGTATATGCCGCATACGAGCTCTTCGCGACCGCGACCGACCCGGCCGAAGCCGCTGAGCTACTGCAAGCGTGCCGCGGGCCGCTCCAGGAGCGGGTTACGCAGCTGTTTCCCCAGTTGCAGAGCGTGCGGCTCTTTCCACTTCTGGACTCCCTCGATCAGGAGGCGGCCGACACGGGACAGCCTCGCAGCGGCAACGTCATCTTCGACGGCGTCTGGGCCTCGATGGCCGATTGGCAGCTGGATCTCCTCCGAGGCGGCCTACACCGAGACCCGAGCATGGGCTCGTGGCGCGAGCGGTGCGAGGACAACATCAACGTGATGCGCTCCCTTATCGAGATCGAAGAACGCCCTCAGCGCGACTGATCGCGGAAGCTGCTGGGCAGTCTGACGGTCGATGGTTTACCGGCGGAATCGGTGGGGCCGATGTGCACGGCGCCGAATTGCGTCGTGACGCGCCCTACGCGTCGTACGGGTCGTGCTTGGTGATCTCGCCTGGCTCCGAGTCCTCGTCGGGCGTTTCGAGCTGACCACGGGCGAACTGCTCGCGCTGACGCTCCTCGGCCCACTTCATAGCTTCCGTCGCCACTTCGCTTGGGACACTGAATGCCACGTCATCGGGCGCGACCCTCGGGCTCGGCCAGGCGGGATTCTGGCTGGGTGGATCGATTGGGAGCGGGCGCCGCCCCGAGGCCCTGGTGCGTGGGCTGTGATCACGGAGTCGAGTGCAGATATCGCTGAACGGCCCACACCGAACGGGTCTCGTTCGGGAATGCGCGGTTCAATTCGACCAAGAAGTTCTGGCCGTCGGCAAGACAGAATGTGACGGTCGCGGAATCGCGAGACGTGGTCAGCTGATAGCCGATAACGCGACGCCCGAGGAGCACGCCGCTGTCGCTCAGGTAACCAGATGCCGCAACTATCGGGCTCAGCATGTCCATGCCGGCACCTTGCTGAACCCGTAGTTGCTGCTCCTCCAGAGACGGAATGTTCTTGGTCGGGTAGGAGCCGACGACCGGACCGCTGAAATTCGCGGATGGGCTGCACGTCCCAGACGCGCTTGGCGTGGGCGACACCAAAGGCAGGAATGCAGCCGGGTTCGATGCGACGCTCCGCTGGGCGGATGCTGGCACGACGCTCGTCGGCGCAGTGCATGACAAGCATCCGGCCAGGACTGTGCAACCCAGGATCAGCGCTACGGCAGAGCGGTGTATGTGACGTACATCCATGAGTTGCAATTTATCCGGCAAAGTCCGAACGCTGCGGCGAGGTCCGGTTCGATGTCAACGCCGGCGACATTCGAGACGATCTGGTCCCCGCCCGACACAGTAAGGACGCAGCTGCGTCCGCCGTTGTAGCCGTTATTCAATGCCAGTTGCGTCTCAGGAATCCCGTCGTATTGGTACCCAGGCGGCGGGCTGCAGCGTCGAGGATTGATCGCCTGCGAGTACGAGCTGAAGTTCCAGTAGTTGTCGTCCTCGTTAAATGGACCTACCTCCTTGGTCCAGACCTGGCCGAAGCTAACGGTCCGCGCCAGATTCTGCAGACCGAACGAGTATGGCGATGGGTATTGCGCCGTGTTGTAGGGCGGGCTTGCCGGCGTCGGACAGCACCAGCCGAGTGTCGCAAACTTGAGATCCCAGTCGGGTAGCGCGCCGTCCCAGCCGCTCGGGGAGAATTGCGTCTGGTAGACCTGCAACGTGGTGTAGCTGCTGGCCGCGGTTGCACCCTGGAAGAATCGGGCGACCGGATTTGCTGGCGTGGCTGACTTCTTCTGATTTGCAACCTGCTGCATCTGTTGCGACGTGCGCATTGCCATGTCCTGTGCGTACCAGCTCTGCAGCCAACTAACCGCGCCGTCGTACTTCGTTCCCAAGAGGGCTCGTAGGCTCGACTCGGCTTGCAGCTGAATGGCAGCCGCCTGCGGAGCATTCAGTTTCCCGCGTGATGCGCGGACCGCGTCCTGCCGCACCGCGGCGACAGTTTGGAGCGATCCCTGCTCGGCCGCCGTCAGGTTGAACGCTAGATGGAATCGTGCCTTCGCATCTTGCTCCTCGGCGTTCATGGTGAAGACGAGGTACTCGACCATCCATCCCACATCTGACTGGGGAGGCATCGCCGCGGCAATTTCGGCGACGGAGAGTGGCGTCGGCAATTGCGCCGCGGCCGCTACCCACGGCCCCTGGAAACCAGTGATTGACCAGATCGCGAATAGCAACAGGCTCGCACCAACCGCCCCAAGACGGCGCATGAATCGCAGCATGCTTCCTCCACGCGAACTCTGACCACACCTACTGTGCGCACCGCCCGGTGCGTAGACATCACACTTGGCCGTCGTAAGTCGTATGCAGCAGGCTGGGTTTGGGAACGCTGTCACCGCGGGCTGCGGGCGCTTCGGGTCCCTCGACGGAGCTCCCGAGCGGAGCACTAATCGAGAACATAGCCAGAGTGCGGTCAGTGCGAGGCGTGTCAATAGCCCGGTCTAGTAACAATCACTGGTGCTCAATTGGTGCGGGTTGCGCCACCTTGAGCTTTCGCGCATATTGAGGAACAACGCTCGGGCCGGATGCGGCAAGCCGCCCGCGATCGTGAACGTGGAATCAGGCACCTGAGTCCGATTCCTGTAGCCCTCGGCTGTATCCTCTTCGCTGATGCCAGACGATCCGAAGCCCGATGCCAGCGACAGTTCGCCATCTGCCGACGACCCCGGTCGGATTGGCACGGAGCGTCAAAACAAGAGCCTCGACGATGATCCGGGCACGGTCTTTACACAGCGCATCTGGGAGGGCAAGACCGGAATCGCTCGTCCGGACAGCGCAGACGATGTCTGATTCCGGTCGTGAAAGTCCGCCCCCCGCACCCGACGATCCCGGCAAGATCAAGACGGAGCCTGTCGTTCGCGAGCCGCGCGTTCCTTTCGAGAAGCGCGAACACGATGACCCCGGGCACGTGCGCTCGGAGTCGATTCCGTTTTCGGAGCGGCCATTCACGGAGCGCGACAAACCTCGACCTTAAGCAGTTGGACTCCCAACGCGAGGTGCCTAGCCCGCCCAGCTTCCAGAACAGTGCTGGCGCCGTTTACGCCGACGTTGTTCGTAGCGAGATGGCGGACGAGTGGGAGCGGAAACGGTCCCTCGAGGATCGGGGCGCCGGCATCATTACGAACGTCGGAGTAATCACGGGTATTGCGTTTGGCGCGGCGTCGCTCTTTCTGCAAAGCAACGAGCCTGCGCCACTGACGGCTCAGTTGGCGGCTATCGAGGGATTTGTGTTCCTCATCGGGTCCGGAGTCTTCGGCATTCTGTTGACCTGGCCACGGGCGTACGAAGCCTTTAGCTCCGACGAACTGACGCGACTCACTGAAGCGCGATTCTGGACTGGCCGTCAGTCGATCGCGGCTCTACGAACCACCGAGACCCGGATCAGGATGCTGCGGACAGCGCGGGATGCCAATACAGACAAGGCGTGGACGCTTCAGGTAGCCCTTGCCATGGAGGTTCTCGGAATCCTCGCACTTGCCATTGCCATCGCTGCTGTCCTTGTGAGTCGAACGGCTCCTCGATAGCACCCCTGCGCCCTCACTGCCTCAGGCACCCGACTGAGCGCAATCGCGAGTTCCGTGAGTTGGCTTCCGGATCGCTCGGACCGAACTGAATGCCCAAAGCTGCTGGAGCGCCCCATCGCTCGCGTTCGGCGAGCGCAATGGCATTCGGTGAACGACGCGCCGCATCTCGAGCGTGAACAGCAGGCGCACAAAGCGGACGCGTCAAGCGAGCAATCAGGTCCGCGTTCGGCACACAACAGTTAGCCAATAGCCCTACTAAGAGGCTACTTAACACGTTATAGCACTATAGGAGGGTGAAGATCGGCCGTTCGCCAGCGGACGTGGCCCGCGACGACGCCACAGCGAAGCAGCCGGAAAAACAAAGAGTCTTGGCACACCGTGGTCGCCATTTTTTGCCGGCTATAAGTGAAGGAGTCTTCCATGATGCGTTCGATCGTGGCACGCATGCTTACCCTGTCGCTCGTTATCGCCACACTCGTTCTCGCCCCGTCGCGTCCGGCTGCGGCGAACCCCTTCGGCATCGATTTGACTGGACCGACCGTCGCCGAAGCTCAAGCTCATCTACGTGCCAGCGGACTTGACCAAGTGGCGGGTCGCATGCTGACAAGGCACACGACCGCGGTTCCCGGTCCCGCGGGACTGCGCTGGGGCGCCGGCTCGACGACGAGTTCCAACTGGTCTGGGTACGTCGCGGACATGAACACCAATGGCAATCAGGTCGGTGAGGCTCGGGGATTCTTCCAAGCGGAGCCCGTTTTTACCACGCCAGCCGTGGGGTCGTTCGCGGGAATCGGCGGATACCGCGGGCAGAACCTCTGGCAGACAGGCCTCGACCAATATCAGATGCAGCTTTGGATCGAGTTGTACCCGACGGCACCCGCTTACTTCACCATCCCGGTAAGCTCGAATGACACGATATTCAGTGATGTCTGGGAAACGTCTCCGGGCACTTACAACCTGATGATCCAAAATTACACGACGGGTCAGTACGCCCTGGGCAGCGCTGGCTGCTGTCCGGACCTAAAGAGCGCGGAATGGATCACCGAGGCGCAACCGGGAACTCCGATTCCGTTCTTCAGCTCGGTCCCGTTCTCGCAGAGCTTCTACTACCTCCGGAACAACGGCACCGTGCAGCTGATCAATAGCCCCGTGGCGCAAACGTATTGGAACGTCAAGCTGGTCAATGGTTCGAGTTGCATTCACGCAAGTTCCCTCTTCCCTGACAACCAGAGCTTCTCGACCGGCCTCGGCTGCTAGTTTCAGATGGATGGGGGACCGTTCCCCCATCCATCCTGAACGTCGCACCAATCGGGGCGGCGACGGTACGCCGGGGGCACCACAGGCGAAGCGTGGCTAACGCTGGCTGGTCACGAGCGGCGGGTGATCGGGCAGCGCCTCGAACGATGCGGGCCACGTTGGCGTGCTGAAACCGATCATCACTCGCACCTCAGCCGTGGCTGCGTCTACGACCACGAGGGTCGCATTTGGCGTTGATAGGCTCGTCGCCGGCCCATTTGCGATGAGCACAGCCCAAACCGCCGCGTTTGGGTCGCTTGAACTCAATCCGTTCCGCATTGCGGGTTCGGAGCCGGTCTCGTACTCGCGCCAGGTCATCAGTTTGGCTTGGATGCGATCAATCTGCGACGAGACCGTCGAATGGAGCGCAATCGTAATGGCGTCGAGCGCGTTGAGACGAACCGTGATCGGAGCGAGGGTTGGTACTGGAGCAGGCCCAGTTGTGCCGAGCGGGTGGTCGGGCAGCCGCTCGAATGCGGTCGGCCAAGGC
>JALYSZ010000195.1 GCA_030854525.1 Chloroflexota bacterium
CTTCGGCGGCGGACGCGTCGCCCGAGGCGATGCGCCGGCGCTCCTCTTCTTCACGCGCCTCGCGCAGCTCCTCGTCGGTGCCCGCGGACAAGGTCTCGCCTTCGGAGACGAAGTCCACGAGCCGCGCGATCTCGCGATCGACGCCGACCATCTTCGCGGCGAGCTCAGCCCGCGATTCGGCGGTCGAACCGAAGGACGCCTTGTACCAGCGCAGCGCGCGACGCCTCAATTCACCGCGGACCTGTTCGTACTCGGTCCATCGCGTCACCTGGTCGCGCAGTGTCTCCACGCGCGGGCCGATCTCGCGGAGGATGTCGACGACGCGGACCATCTCGAGCTCAGCGGTCTTGAGCCGGTTCAGCGCTTCCTCGCGGCGCAGCTGCAGGCGCCTTGTGCCGGCGGCCTCCTCGATGACCGTGCGGCGATCCGCAGGGCGCAGAGCGAGGATCTGATCGACGAGTCCCTGCCCGATCACGACGAACGGGTTATCGGCGAGGTTCGCTCCCGCGAGCATGTCTTGCAGGTCGCGCAACCGCACGCGCGATCGATTCACGAGGTACTCGGCATCGCCGTTGCGGAAGAGCCGGCGCCCGACCTCGACCTCGGTGAATTCGATCGGCAGACGGCGCGAGGTGTTGTCGAGCTGCAGGATCGCTTCGGCCATCGAGAGGCTCTTGCGCGTTTCGGATCCGCCGAAGATGAGCTCCTCGTTCCTCTTCGCGCGCAGGATGCGCGCGTTATTCTCGCCGAGCGCCCAGCGGATCGCATCCGCGACGTTCGAGTTGTGGACGATCATGTCCTCGGCGACGAAGTTGTGGAACTCGTCGACACAGAGGTCGTAGACCCACTCGTACGGTGAATCGAACTCCTCGACCGCGATGACCTGGTCCCAGTAGACGTCCGAGTCGGCGAGCACCTGCAGGCGTTCGAGGATCGGGCGCGCCTCTTCTGGAGTCGAGCCGAGCTGCTCGATCTGCGCGGACACCTCTCGAATGCCCTGCCGGCTCGCGTGGCAGCGGAGCTCCGTGTACGCGGCGAGCTTCGCGCGGCCCTTGCGGTGCTTCTTTACCTTGACGCCGGCCACCTTCGCTGCGCGCTTGACAAGCTCGGTGGCCGTCGGAACGACGTCGAAGTTCGGGTTGGCGATGACCTCGTAGTGCGCGAGCTCATCGAGCACCCGCTGCTTGTCCCCCGCGAAACGTAGATGCGCCGCAAGCGTCCGCATCTGGTCGACACCGTATACATAGGCGCTCCAGTAGGTGCGACGCGTTTTGTTCTCCGTATTGCTCGCCCACTTCGTCTTGGACCGTATCGACGCGAACACGCCAAGCCGCAGCAGGAGCGAGACGACACCGCGTGCGAGCTCCTCGCTCGCCGATGCGAATTCCGCGTACGCCTGCACGTGGCCACGAACGATCTTGTTGGCTAGGTGGACGTCGCCCTCAAATAGGCCGGAGAGGAATGCCCATTGCATGTCTTCTGGTGCCGAGAAGATCCGCCGCGGGACTCTCTTCGTGGCTGATCGGTCCGTCGGCCGCATGTCGAAGAGTGCCTCGAGGAGCACCATAAGACCGCGCGACGAGATGATCAGGTTCTCGGCGTTGGGGTAATCGTGCTCGCGGCGCGCCAGTTCAAGGCCGAAGAGATCACGAACCAGCGACTGATAACGATCGCTGAAACGGTGGTCAGCGTTCACGAACCAGAGTTGTGCTGGCTGGTTCAGACCCTCTGCGATCGACGCGCCAAGAAAGTAGGCGAGCTGCGGCGTGAGGGCGACCGGCACATGGATCGAGGTGCCGCCCTGGACGCTGAGCGTCGGTTCGTCTGGGTCCGCCATCCACACGCGGTTTCCTCGCGGCGACCGCGCCGCGACCGCCTCGATCGCATCCATGGTCCGACCGAGCGGCATGGCAGCGCGGTCAGCACTGAAGGGCAGGTGTCGCGGCAGCGCCACGAACGTTTCCGTCTTGACTTCCTCCGCACGGAGCGATCGAAGGTGACCGCCCTCGATGGTGAACATCGGGTGGTATGCGGTCGCCTCGATCCGTCGTCCGGATCGCGTCGTGATCCGCAGCAACTTCTTGGGCGAGGTCCGCTTTACGAACGCGGTGACCTCGCGTTCCTGCAGCTTCAGTTCGACTGGGTCAAGCGAGACCACGGTCACGGCCTGCCGAGGAGCCCGGGCAATGAACCCGTCATCGATCTGCTCGACGGTGCCGGTTGTCATTGCCTCTTCGACGACGTCTCCGAGCGTGCGGACACTTCCGTCCGCAAGAGCGACCCGGACCCAAGACGGCGCACACTTCCCCGAGCCATTCGGACCGATCACCGCTGTGATGCCAGGCGCGAATTCGAGATGGGTCCTGTGAACAAAGCTCTTGAAGCCCGTCATGGTCAGCGTCTTGAGCACCGCGTTCGGCGCGCCCATTCCGCCCTCGATAACCTTCAGCTCTTCGTCGTTCACGAACGCACGGCCTTCAACAGGTTCGCGGCGGCGGCCTCTTGCGCCTCGCGCTTGGACGCGCCGGATCCGCGCGCGACGGTCCCGGCCACATCCACTTCAACGACGAAGTCGCGCTTGTGGATCGGCCCCGTCGTCTCGAGGACGCGATAGATCGGGAGCGCGAGCTTCGCGGACTGCGCCCACTCCTGCAGTTGATTCTTGGGCGACTTCGTCTGCGTCGAGACGATCGAGTCGATCACCTCGCGCATCGTGTCGAGCACCATCGTGCGAGCGCGGTCGAATCCCGCGTCCAGGTACACCGCGCCGATGAACGATTCATAGAGGCTCGCCGCGAGGCCCTGGCGGCCGCGGCCGCCGGTGTCGTCCTCGCCTCGTCCCAAGCGTGCGCGTTCGGGCAGACCCAGCGAGCGGCCCACTTCGGCGAGCGGCGGCGCAGAGACAAGCGCTGCGCGCAGCGAGGTGAGCTCGCCCTCGGTCCCGTCGGGGAAGCGGCGGAAGAGGCCTTCGCCGATCACGAGGTTCACGACGGCATCGCCAAGGAACTCCAGGCGCTCGAAGTCGTGGGCAGCGAGGTCCGGATGCTCGTGCAGATACGAGCTGTGCGTGAGCGCGGTCTCGATCAGCGCCTCGTCCGTGAAGCGATGGCCCGCTATCTCCAGACCCTTCTCCTCCTGGGCAAACGAAGAGGCAGAGGCGCGAACGCCCCTGCCTCCCCCTTTGTCGGTGTCCCTACGTGTGGAAACCGCTACGCGACGTGCTCTTCGATGTATTCGGCCGCGTCGCCAACGGTCTTGATGCGTTCGGCCTCTTCGTCCGAGATCTCCATCCCGAACTCCTCTTCGAGGCTCATGATCAGCTCGACCAGATCGAGCGAATCGGCGTTGAGGTCCTCGACGAATGACGCCTCGGGCTTTACGTCGCCCTCGTCTACCCCGAGCTGCTCAACGATGATCTTCTTGAGCTTCTCGTAGGTCTTTGCCTCCGCCAAACCGGATACCTCCTCCGCGTGTCAGGCTGCCGTCCGCCCACGTGACAGCCTGCTGAAGTGTCTGGGGGCGCGCAAGTGCTGTCAATCCGGCAACAGCCCCGACTAAAGGAACAGCAGCCCCTGTTACTCGTTGGTGTAGCAGATGAACGACGCCTGGCGCGACCTGTACGAGACCGAGTACCCGCGGCTCTTGCGGGCGCTCCTCGCCATCGGCGGCGACCCCGCCGCGGCTGAGGACGCTGCACAGGAAGCCTTCGTGCGAGCGCACCGGACCGGCCTCGAGCACCTCGACAGGCCCGGCGCCTGGCTCCTGGTGGTCGGCACGCGCGAGCTGCTGCGGAGCCGCAAACGGCGCCGGATCGAAGACGAGCGGTGGGCCGAACGGGGCCCGGCTGCCTCGCCGGGGATGGACGCGGTCGGCGATCGCGCCGACATGCTCGCCGCGCTTCGCCAGCTGCCCGAGCGCCAGCGGACCGTGGTCGTGGCTCGCTACTACTACGGCCTCTCCTACGACGAGATCGCCCGGCTGTTTTCCATCAAGAGCGGAACGGTCGGCGCGACCCTGCACCAAGCCATCGAGCGACTGCGGCAGATCCAGGTCGCGGGCCGACTCGCGAGAGGAGCGATGCGATGACCGACGAACGACACGACGACGAGGTGCTCGGACGCGCGCTGTCGCGCGCGATCGAGACGCAGACGCCGAACCAGACGCCGTTCGAGCGATCGCGAGTCGGGAGCGCGCCAACGCGGCGCGGGTTCCCGATCTGGCAGACGCTCAGTGTCGCCGCCGCGCTCGTGCTCGCGCTCGCGTTCGGCTCGTGGTTCACGCGGCCGACCGACCGTGTACCCGTCGCAGCGTCGCCGAGCGCGTCGTCCACGACGGCGGCGCGCACACCGGACGCTAGCGCGAGCCCGACGCCGAGCGTCACGAACGCGTTCGTCTATCTCAGCCGGGACAGCCTGCCCCCGATCGGGGTGCGCGTCGGGGTCCCAGTGCAAGCGGCGCCGGAGGATCGCATCGCGTCGCGCCTTGCAGTGATCCTCCAGAACTCGGACCCTCGCAAGTTCCCGAACGTCGGTCCGATCCCCTCCGGGGCAGGCAACGCGGTGCGCACGACCACTACGGCCTACATCGCGGCTGTCTCTGAAGTGAAGATCCAGGGCGCGCTTGCGACCGTCGACTTCAGTGTCCCGACCGACAGTTGGGGGATTACCAGCTCCGCCATGACCGTGGGGGCTGTACAGCAACTCGTTTACACCGCGACCGAAGAGCCCGGTATCAGGCGCGTCCTCATCACTCAGAATCGCGGCAAGACCGCGAGCATTGATGGCGGGATGGCTGTCCTCGACAAGCCTCTTACGCGGGAGGACGTCATCGGCGGCGGCATTGCCTACGTGGGCAGCACAACGCCAGCGTCGGGCTACGGCGACGCCAGCAAGGCGGCGGCGCGCAAGCTCACGACGACCACGAGCGTCGAAACTATCGGGCCCGGTCTCGCCAGGTTCGTGATCACGACCGATCTGCAGATCAATTCACCGACTGTCTCGTACCCCGACTTCAAAGTGGAGGTCCTACAGAACGACGAGGCCGCGAAGCCACTCGGCGGCAAGTGGCGCATGGTCGTGACAGTGAACGGAATTGACGCGACGACCGGCACCCAGGTGGTCGACAAAACTCCTCTGCGCGCTGTCACGACGCTGAGCGAGGATGCCGTGAAGTGTCCGGCATGCAGCGGTACCC
>JALYSZ010000199.1 GCA_030854525.1 Chloroflexota bacterium
CGCGCGGCCGCGAGGCGCAGTGGACTTCGGCCGGGCGCTTTAACCCTGTCGTCCATTGCGACGGCTTCGACGTAGCGACGCGCTCGGCTGCGCAGGGCGTGACGGGTCCGTCACGCGCCGGCGAGCCTATGCGACAAGTCTCATCGGTCACCATGGATCACCAGCCAGGGATCGCCATCTGCTCTGATTAGGCACAGATCACGAGGAAGCGTCGGAGGCTGCCAGGCGTAGAGGCGATTTGCCGCCGATCTGATGATGTCGGAGAGCCTCGAGGGCCGCCGAGGAGCCTGAGTCCCAGTCCCGGTTCGCAGTCATGCACTAGGACTACCTTTTTGGGCCTCTGAAGGCCTTCAGCGACCGCTTCACTCCTTATCCCTGTGCGTCCCGTGTGCGTCCCGCCTCGCGATTCGGAAGCCGAGCTCCCGCTGGGGCTACAACGCAAGAGCGTCTGGGTCCAGCGACCGAGGCGAGTGGGCCGGAACTCGCTGAGCGGGTCACGATCGCGCGGCGCGGCGGAAACTCGAGCCGCTTCATGCCTTCCTAATGGCCAGAACTACCTCGCTTTAGGCTTCGCCCATGCTCGCCGGTGGGGCGGCCTTGGACCGCAGTGCATACTGCGCACCGGCTCGCCATGGACCTGAAGGAGTTCGCAGAACTCATCAAAGCACTCAGGGGACACGTCCCGCAGGTTGCGCTGGTCAACCTAACGTTGGATGCGGTGATCCCAGCGGGGTTGTTCGGGGTCGTGGTCCCGTCAGGAGTCTCCGCGCTTACGTCCGTCGGCTCGGGCGAAGCGGCGGCGGCGATGGTGGTGATCTCCTGGGTGTCGTACTTGAGCTATCTGGGTTGGTGCGCTAAAGACAGCCTTGACGCCAGTCGGCGCGGCCGACCTCGGCGAAACAAACCGAGGAGACCATGACGACGATCGCAACCCCCCGAGTTCCCGATTCCGGCAAAAGCGCGTACTTCGGCCGACGCCTCCGGATTGCCTGGGCACTGACCGGCGTCTTGGGCGTCATAACGATCGTCGGCTACTACGCGGGCCTTCCGCTCATCTGGGCATTCAGTGGGCCGCCCGCAGGCTGCCTACTCGCAGCTGCTTTGGTCATCAGTTTCGATTACCTCACCGCCCACACAGACGGCCGGGCGCGGATGCTGTACGAGCCGCCAAGCCCAAGTGATATGGGCGGGCAGTACCAGCCTCCGACTCAGCGCGCTTAGCCCACAGCCTCATCGCGTTCTAACCATCCGCGTTTAGGCGTCCCCTCAACGACTTTCGTCGCGCCGAAAATCGCCGGACCGTAATCGGTCATGACGATTTGGTGGCCCGAGGCATCGTGCTCTATTCAGTGGATCCTGCCGGGGGCTCATCCGAGTGACCCCCGAACGTTTCGCGAAGGACGGAGTCCACGGCTGATTGCCGCCCCGGCGCGGAGAGCTTTGCGATGGCGACCCAATCGGTTGTGTCGAGCTGCTTCACGTCCGCTGCGATTGCTTTCAAGTCAGGATCGCCGCGAGCGTCATCCAGCAGCTTCGGCCACCTGGCGAAGGCCTCGGCCAGCGCGCGCACCGACCTCCTGCGGTAGTTCTCAGCCTCGTGGCGCTGGCGATGTTCCCGCCAGTACGCGGTGATGCGGGCGAAAAGACAAGCGAGGGTGTAAGTCACAACCGGACCTTGGAGCTCGATCGGACCGAACGGCAGCCAGCGTCGCTCTATCTCATTCAGAGCCGCATCGACTTGGTCAGGAGAGCCAGAGAGTACTTGGCAGACGGTTTTCGAAATCTCGAGTTGAAGGACGTTTCCACCAGCGAGTTGCTCCCAGTCCTGCCCCTGAATGTAGCCCGCGGGCACCTTGGCCAGCTTGATGGCGCGGTCGTACAAACCAATGGCATCTAACTGTCTTCTCGGATCGTTTTCGATCTCACCGAGATAGCTCGTGAGGTCAGCGCGGTTTTCGTAGGGCAGATACCAATCCGGAGATTCTTCCGTCGCTGCGCGGAGCTGGTCGATCGCCTGCTCAAAGAGGCCTCGTGCGTCGAGATTCGGCGCCTCGGTTGCTAGCCGGTATAGCCGATGCCCAATCCAGTTGTGGATCCGCGCGCGGTTCTCGCGACGACCCCGCGGATCATGTGGAGTCGGCGGATTGATTGGTTGTTCTTGCATCACTCGTAGGCCGCTAGCAAATTGTCGAGGAGCAGCCAGAGCGCGAGCCACTGCGCGGCCAACTCAAGAAATTCCTCCGCGCGCTGACGGGGACTCGCTCGGCCGAGCGTGCGCTCGAGCCCACTCAGAGCCGAGGGATACTCAGGACTCGCTTCCACCGCGGCCTGGAACTTAGCGACTGCGTCCTCCCAGCGGCCGGCCCGTTCCAAACTACGAGCCGACGCGACTAGTCCCTCCGCGACACCTGCTTTGGCCTTATCACGCTGGTGCGGCTCGGATCCCGCCGGCGGCTGCTCGGGATTCGCCGGCGTCGCGCCATAGAGTGAATGCAGTTGGCTCTCCGCCTGCTTGGCCATGTCGACGATCTGAGCCAAGAGACCGAGTCGGCGCGGAGGTGTGCCGACCAGGAGAAGGGTGCTCCCGACCCGCCGTCCCTTGGGCGGAAACAGGGCCGCGAGTAGCGTCAGAACCAGTTTCGCCTGGTCAGGCGCGGCGCCCTTGAGCGCGGTGATCAGGTCCGTGATTCCCACATCGGCGTCGGGACTTGGTGGTGGTGCTTTGGATAGCTCATTCGGGTTCGCGCTCGCACGCTCCTTCTGCATCTCCTTCTCGTATTCCAAAGTCGCGTAGTACATCCGCTCGCGAAAGCGCTGGCTCAGACCGGGGAGGGTCGCCTTCAGCTTGTCGTCGCCCGTCGCGTCCTCAATGTTGACAACTACGAGTTGGGTTTTCTGGATTAGCTCCCGGAGCCGGGATATCGCCCGAACGATGAGGAAGGCGCCCAGCGGAATAAGCACCAGCAACGTGACGAGTCCGAGGCCAACCTGCGTCGAGATTGCGTTGATAGCATCAATGCGTTTGCCGAGTGTGGCGCCGATGCTCTCGGGCGATGCACTCGGCGAGGGAGATGGCGATGCCGAAGGCGAGGGCCTCGGCGTCGGGGATGGCGTCGGCGATGCGGAAGCGGCCGGCGTTGGGCTGCTCCCGCCTTTGCTGACCGCGCTTTCAGGCGAATATGACCCCAACAACAGGACCACAACCAGATAAAGGACGTAGGCGACGATCCAAGGCCACCTGAGCCTGGCGAAGCGCTCCGCTACGCGGAGCCAATCTCGCACTCGCCAGCGAGTCTCCGCGATCATGACGACTGAAACCTAGGTCGCGTGGGTTTCGCGCCGCGATCGGGTTCGCCCATCGCAGCGGGGACTGTACTCGCGTCCGTCCCACACCCAACTGCGCTGATTCCGCGGTCGTGCAGCTGGTCACATCCGTAGGCGAAGGCAGTGATTGCGCGAGCGCTCGCAGACGTAGAACTGCGCGTCGCGGTGTCCTTGATCTTTGCGATCTCCTGCTCGATGCCGACTAGCTATGTCCGACGCTGATCTGTTCGTTACACGGCGGGCCGATTGAAGCGGCGGGTGGCGGTAGTAAAGCATCGATTAGTGCCTTGAAAAGGTCGACCGGTGTTGAAGAGTAGGGGCTAACTTCCTCTTGACCTGAGCCCCCGAGCGGACGTAGGGTCCGCCGGTCGTCCGGCGGCCGCGTGCGGGCGACTCTCGAACGACGCGGTTCGCGGGAGGGAAGACGCCGATGGTTGCGCCAGCCACTCAGGTGGTTCTTGAGCTCGCGTCCGTCGCGGCGATTTGCATTCTCGTCATGCTCAAACCGTTCGGAGCCTCGCGAAGGCAGCGGGCCGCGCGACTACGGATTCGTCTGATGGTTGGGGCGGCGCTCTTCTTGGTCCTCGTTCCAGCGATCCTTCCCGCCTTTCCGAATCCGCTTCTTACCTCGCTCTCGCCCGGGATCGCGAAAGCTGCCGAGGTGTTGAACGCACCCGAGTTCATTCAGCCAGCGGTGCTCCCCAACGGCCAGGTCGGAATCGTGTTCTTGAACGACGACGGCTGCTGCGCTCAATACGAGATCCGTTTCAAGCGCTACTTCGACGAGTGGGGCTTGGATCCGTCGCAGACGCTGTCTACCGCCAACTCGTGGTATCCGCAGCTCGCGACTTTCCAGGGCAAGGTCATCGCCGGGTACGTGGACAACATCAGCGGTTCCCCGACGTTCGGCAAGTTTCTCTTCCGGGTGAGCACCGATGGGGGATCCACGTGGGGGCTGGAATACGCGCCCTTCGGCACGGAGACCTTTAACTACAACGACTGGGCGCCTCTGCTGATCACATCTCGGGATGGCTCGCGGCTCTACTTCTTCAATTGCTGCGTCGGCGGCACCCTGCCGGGCACTCCGCTGTACCGGTACACAACCGACCCCGGTCTCGCGAGCTGGACCGCCGCCGCCGCCGCCGGCGATAGCTCGATGGCGATCGCCCAGCACAACAACTGTGGGGGCTCGGGCCAGGAGTGTTACCGCGCGCACAACTTCTCCTTCACCGAGAATGTGGCCGGGCAGTGGGTCTACGTGGCGATGTCGACTGGCGCCTCCGCCGCGAGGGCCACGCAGGTCGGTCCCCTCGGTGGAAGCTGGAGCGCACAGGTCGACATGGGGGGCCAGGGAGGAATCTTTCACGGCAGCTCGTCCAACCCCACGACCTTCCGGGATCGTTCGGGAAACGTTTACTTCCTCCAACTGGATGAGATTGGTCAGTCCCTCTTCAGCCAGAAGTCAACCGACGGCGGCTACAGCTGGGGACCACAGATCCAGGCCTATAGCAACACCCTCGACTGGTACACGACAGGCTCCCCGGTGGGCCTCTACGTGCCGGGCTACACCAAAGGCGAGTACGTCTGGTACGCAGGATTCGGCGGAGTCGGTAATGGGAACGACCAAAACGCCGCGCGGGTCATTCCCCTTTGGACCGCTCCGAAGCAGTACGTCGACACTGGCACCGTTCGTCTATTTGGCAGTCTCGGTGGCGACTACGACTTTGGGACCGCTTATCCGTACACCTTTGGTCGTGGCGGAATCCCTACGGGGATCGGCGCGTATAAGACCTCGGCCGAGGACCTGGCGGTGCCGGGACGCCTGCTGAATCTGTCTTTCTCGCGTTCGTACAACTCGGCGGACACCACGACTTCATCTTTGGGACCGGCCTGGACGCACAACTTCAACTGGCAGCTCACCGACGCGGGCTCTTTCGTCCAGCTTCGAAGGGGCGACGGACGCCAGGACACCTTTACCAAGAATCCGGACGCGAGCTACGCGGATCCGCCCAACGTCTTCGATGTTCTCACCAAGAACGGCGACAGCACGTTCACGCTCACACTCAAGAATCAGACGCAGTACGAGTTCTCCACTGTCGGTAAGCTCACCCGAATCCACGAGCCAGCGGGCAACCAGATCCTGCTGAATTACACCGCCGGCAAGCTCGCGAGCGTCACCGACACGGTCGGCCGGGTCACCACGTTCGCGTACAGCGGTGGCTTCAACCTCGCGCAAGGAAAGACCTATACCAAGTCCGTCGCCGCCAGCCCATCGTTTCCAGACACCGACGGCCTCGAGCTGACGGACGGGACGGTCCCGAATGCCAATGACCAGGGCGATCAAACCTGGGAGGGACACTCAAACCTCGCCGCGCCGCTAGATGTGACCGTGGACCTCGGTAGTTCGCAGTCGCTGGGCCTCGTGCGCTCCTTCTACTACGAGGACACGGGGGCGCAGTCTCCTGCGTTCAAGCCCACTACGGTCGAGATTCAGACGAGCCCTGACAACCTCACCTACACCTCGCAGGGCAGCACGGCCGCAGCGAGCGCGGTAAACGACGCCGGTCGTCGTTGGCAGTACGACCTCACCACGTCGGTGAGCGCGCGCTACGTCCGCTTCCACATCACGGCGGGCGGCACGTGGCTCATGTCCGGCGAGATGCAGGTTTTCTTGGCGGGATCGCCGCCGATCTCGGCCCAGGCGGGCAACAACCTTGGTGCCGGTAAGCCGTACACCGAGTCGGTGGCGACGTATCCAGGCTATCCCGATACCAACGGGACCGAGCTCACTGACAACAACCTCGGTGATCCGACCTACCGGTTTGACTCCAGTTGGCAAGGCCATGGCCTCGGGTCGACCCCACTGGATGTGACCGTCGACCTAGGGACGGCGCAACGGGTGGGAGTGGTGCGCTCGTATCACTTCCAGGGGACGGGCTACAGCATGTTCCGTCCGACCAACCTCGAGCTCTTCACGAGCACCGACAACATCAGCTTTGTCTCGCGCGGAAAGACCGTCGGAGCGGATGCGGTGAACGATCTCACCAAGGGAGAAGGGGCCCGTTGGCGCTACGAGCTCGATCTCATGGGTGTGAGCGCGCGCTGGGTCCGTTTCCGTTTCACCGCCGTCATTGGGTTACTCATGTCATCGGAGCTGCAGATCTTCGCTGAGGGCGCGGGGCCGATCACCACCCCCCTGAGCTACGGCGACCGTCTCATCAGCCTCACCGACCCGAGTGGCCGCAAGGTGACGTACGGATATGACCAGAACGGGCGGCTCACGCGTGTTGTCGACAAGCTCGGCAACGCGGCGGGGCAGGACCCGACGCTGCACAGTTGGCACTACGGTTATGACCCTCAGGGTCAGCACATCGCGGCGGTCGTCGATCCGGATAGCCGCACCCGCGTGGCGAACACCTACAACACCGAAGGTCGCCTCGCGAGCCAGAAGGACGGTGCGGGAAACACCTCCGGCTTCACCTACGGCAACCAGATCACGATGGTGACCGATCCGCGTGGGCATCTGACGACCCAGCTCTTCGATCCACGGTGGCGCTTATCCAGCCAGTCGGACACCGTCAACCTGATTCCCTATGTGCTGCAGTACTTCTATGAAGACGTTGGTCAGAACCTGACCGCGACGATCGACCGCAACGGCAACCGGACCGACTACACCTACGACACCCGCGGCAACGTTCTCACCAAGACCGATCCGCAGGTGCCGCCGGCCCCGCGCTACCTAACCACTTTCGTCTACGACACCAAGAACAACCTGACCCAGATCACCGATGCCCGGAGCTTCGTGACGACAAACGCTTACGACCCGGCCAGCAACGTCAAGCTTTCAACGACCCAGCAGATCACCACCGGTCCGTCGACATACGCCACGACAAAGTGGGAGTACGGCGACGCGACGAATCCCGGTCTGCCGACGAAGATCATCTCTCCGCGCGGGAACACCACCGGCACGCCCAACTACACGTACTCCCAGAGCCGGAGCTACGACACCTCCGGCAACCTGATCCAGCGCATCGATGCTGATACCTACAAGACGACGTTCGGCTACGACGGCCTCTCGCGGCAGACGACCATGGTCGACCCTGACGGCTACAGCCCGACGATCGATCCGAGCCACCACACCTGGACGACCGTCTACGACGAGAACGACCGCGTGACCGAGGTCCGCGATCCGCTCAGCCACAGCACCTTCAGCTCATACGACGGCGCGGGCGACCGGCTGACCGTGACCGACCGCGACGGGAACGTGACGACGTACGCGTACGACGGCGCGGCGCGCCTTGCCAGCGTGAAACAGAAGCCCGATCCGGTGGGTCAGCCCACTCTCGTGTACACAACCGCTGTTGTGCGTGACGCCAACGGGAACGCCAGCCAGGTCACGCAAGACCACCAGGGTGCTGCGGGTAGCACCACCGTAGTTACCGACTACGGGTATGACGACATCAACCGCCTGACCAGCTTCACCACGCATCCCGGTACGCCGCCGAATCTGACCACCAGTTACATCCTCGATGGCGACGGCAATCCGACCCAGCGGACCACCGGCGACAACGTCCAGACCAACTACCAGTACGACGCCCTGAGCCGGCTCAAGCAGGTCTCGGCCGCCGGCCTTGGCACGATCACCTACGGCTACGACGAGCTCAGTCGTCGCAACGCGATGACCGACGGGACCGGGAACTCCACCTATTCGTACGACGGCCTCGGCCGCCTCACCCAGGCGGTCCAGCCCAACGGAACGCTCGGCTACGGCTACGACCTCGACTCCAATCGCACGACGCTGACGTACCCGACCGTCGGCAGCGTCACCTATGTGTTCAGCCCGGCCGGACGGCTCGCGTCCCTCACCGACTGGGGTTCACGGCAGTCGACGTATACCTACACCGCTTCGGGGTTGGCGAAGACGGTCACCATCCCCGGCGGCATGACGACGAATTACACGTACGACACCGCGCAGCGGCTTTGGACCCTTGTGAACTCGACGACGGCCGGAACCATCACCAGCGACACCTACACGCTCGACAACGAGGGCAACCGCACGGCGATCGATGAGATCGCCAACGGAGTCCTCGCGAGCGCCAAGGTCAACACCGACACCGGCACGGCCGTCCAAGACCACCCAGCGATCGCGCTCGGCGCGGACGCCGCCACCTACCTGGTGTGGGACGACCAACGCAACGGCGCGACCAACAGCGACATCTTCTTCTCCAAGCGCGACGCCACCACCGGTCTCTGGCTCGCAACGGACGTGAAGGTGAACACCGACACCGGTACACACCTGCAGCAGAACCCCGCGATCTCGATGGACAGCTCGAACAACGCCTACGCGGTCTGGCAGGACGACCGCAACGGCTCCGCCAAGCCCGACATCTATTACTCCAAGCGCACCGCGGCCGGAACCTGGCTTACCCCGAACCTCAAGGTCAGTGACGATCCCGGAGCATCGGGCGGCGCTATCCAGCGCAACCCGCGCATCGCCGGAACCTCCGCGGGCGCGGAGACCGCCGTGTGGGTGGACCTGCGCTCGAGCCAGAACAACATCTACTCCTCGACGCTGGCATCGGGTGGCTCGATCTGGGCCGCGAACAAGACGGTCACCGACAACACCGCCGCCGTCAAAGATTTCCCCGACGTGGCCGTGGGATCGGACGGCACGAGCTACGCCGTTTGGCAGGACTCTCGCAACGGCAACGCCGACATTTACTTCAGCACGCTGACTTCCGGCGGGTCGGCTTGGGCTGCGAACACTAAGATCTCCGACGACCCCGGCACCACCGCGCAGACGTTGCCGCGCATCGGCATCGACGGATCCGGCAACCTCATCGCCGCGTGGGTCGACGCGCGCACCTCGCCGGCGCACGTCCGGGTCGCGCGCAAGCCCTCGGGCGGATCCTGGTCTGCCTCGGTCGATATCTCGCCCTCGCCGGCGAATGTGCAGTCGCTCGCGCTGTCGGTGCGGTCGGATGGCTACGCGTGGATCACGTGGGGTGACACGCGCGCCGGGGCGGGCAACCAGGACATCTGGGGAAGTCGCTACGACCCGTACCTCGCGACCTGGGCGACGCCTGTGCGTCTGGACGACGACCCCGGCACCACCGCCAACCAGCTGAACCCGACCGTGGCCTTCAGCGCCAGCGAGATCATGCTCGGCTGGCGCGACAACCGCCTGAGCGCCAACGGCAACATCCAGGCCCGCCGCGCCGTCTTCGTGCCCGGCCTCACCGATCACTTCGCCCTCACCTACGACGGACTCAATCGCCTCAAGGCCGTCACCGGTCCGGTCGCCGAGAGCTTTGCGCTCGACGGCGCTTCGAACATCACCAGCCGCACCGGTCCAAGCCAGACCGACAGCTACGACAACTCGAACCGGCTCACCTCCGACGGCACCAGCTCGTACACGTGGAGCAACGCCGATCGCCTCACGAATCGCGGCTCCGACACCTTCGCCTACGACGCACTTGACCGGATGACGAGCTCAACAGTCGGCGGCACCGCGCGGACATATGCGTACAACGGCGACAGCCTTCTGCAGAGCCGGACTCAGGGGAGCACGACGACGTTCCTCTGGGATCCATCCTCGTCGCCGAGCCGCGAGCTCAAGCAGGGCAACGACAACATCATCTACGGCCTCGGTCCGCTCTACGTCGTCAAGTCCGACGCGACGACCGTCACGTTTGCACGTGACGGCAGCAAGAACGTGCGGGCAGAGATCAACTCAAGTGGCGCGGTGACGGCTGCGTTCCGCTACCGAGCCTACGGTCAGACAAGCCAAACGATTTCAGCGCCGCCCGCTTATCTTGGATACGCGAGCCAGCTACAGGATCCAAGCGCTCTCCTATTTATGCGCG
This sequence comes from Chloroflexota bacterium, assembly GCA_030854525.1. Next base: position 10,191 of record JALYSZ010000199.1, read on the forward strand.
CGCGTTGGTATGACCCGGCAAGCACACGTTTCTTGAGTCGGGACCCAGAAATGGGCGATGTCTCGGCTCCGAGAACCCTCAATCTCTACTCGTACGCTGGCGCGAATCCCGTCGTCTTAAGCGACCCCAGTGGCCGTTGCTTCTTCGTCTGCGGCGCCGTTATTGGTTTGGTTGCATACACTGCGACTAAGTTCATTGAAGCGCGGATCAACAACAGCGACAAAGCTTTCGGCAGCTGGGATCCGCGCGAAGCCGCCATCGCGACTGCTGCAGGCGCGCTTACCCAAGGTGCCTCGGTCTTGATCACAGGACTCGCAGTGAAAACGGTTGCAATTGGGGCGATTGGCGCGGCCTCGTCGCTAGTCAACGATGCGACGGCTGGTCGCGAACCTGATGTCGCAAAATCGTACGTTGATTCCGCGGCTTCGATGGCGGGCAGCTTCGTCCCCGGGGGCGCGGCCACCGTGACCGCGGTACTAGTTGGGGTACCTACCACTGTCGGATTCGGGTTGGCTACAGACTGGCTGAAGGAGCAGATAGACAATCTTGAGCAAATATGGAATGACAGTGGTGGGAAGCGCTCACGCCTGTATTGAGGAGCGGAAGGCTTGGATAGGAACCTAATTGCGTTGGTTGCAGGTCTGGCGCTGGCGATCGGGTGGTCGATGTTCTCTACCGGCCTCGCCGTGATGCTGCGCGGCTCAGGGCCTCTGCCGCCGCGACTTCGTAGCCTTGCCCTGCGCCACGGCTGGCCGGGGGAGCCAATTCCGACAAAGCCTCTGAGGCGGGCGGCAACGCTGGTCTTTGGGGCTGGAGCCGCCGCCGTCTGCTTGGTAATCCCTGGCAGCGCACTCCTAAACCCAACCGTCAGGCTGACAGAGGGTGAGCGTTGGCTCTTCATCTCTGTCCTTCTTTTCATGGCAGCTTGGACTGCGTTTCTTCTGTACATGTACGCGCGAGTGCGGCAGAGCAAACCCTCCGAAATGAGAGTGAGCTGAGGAACCTGCCGGAGCGCCGAGGAGATGAGGTCCGATGGCCTCTAGCGGAGTGAGAGCCGTCCCGAAACTTCGGTGCGTCGACTCTCCGCCGTCGCGATCCGGTCATGCCGGCTAGCGCCACGATCAAGACGGCCGCGTAGCGCGGCAACGTGACCACCTTGATGTTTTTCGGCCTCGTCGTGGTCTGGCTGTTCCTCGCCATTGGCTTCTTGACAGGTGCGACGCATCGGTGGCTACGCGCCCGTGGAATTGCTCGCCAACCCGCGGCCGTGGTCCAAGCGCTCGTCATTGCGCTTGTCTTCACCGCCCTTTGGGTGTTGGCTGACCCTGCCCAAACACCCATTGGTCAGCTATGGGTGTTCTGGATCTGGCAGTTCCTGGTGGCGTACGGCGCCGTACTTCTTCGCCTTCGCTGGATGCGGCCGAGTTAGGGGCATCGGGATCCGCGATTGAAAGTGCCGGCATCAGTGGGCCGACTCCTTGCTTACTCACGATCACGGCGATGCTGCTCGCGTCATGCACAGCCGACCGCGCGAGCGCGGATACAGCCGTGGAGACTCTCCACCAGCAGTACAACGCCAATGATTTCCAGACGATGTATGCGCGCGCGGCCGAACAGTTTCGGAGCGCGACGCCCGAGGACGATTGGGTCCGTTTCTTGACGGCCGTTCGTCGAAAGGCCGGCGCCGTCGCGTCAACAAGTCAGACCTCGTCGCGCGTCGATCCGAGTATTAGTTGCTAACGCAAGTCCTTCCTAGCCTTAGTCGACTCGGCTGCCGGACCCGAGCCGGATCGGAGTGGCGATACGTCGGCTCAATGGCCAAAAGATCACAGATGGCCGGTCCACGTCCCTCTGTCGGCGACGTTTTGATTTGCGCCACGGAGGCAACGGCTGACATGCCGCCCTGTCCGATCGCGCCTGAACACTCCGGGGCAACTCATCCGCTGGTGCTCGTGGTATTCGCGCCACGATTCTGGTTGTCCCGGTCAGGCTCAGACCAGGAAATACGAAACCGGTCCGACGTAGAGATCGAAGTTAGACACTGAATCCGCTACCCCGCCGGCGTAGGCGCTCTGGTAGGCCGCCCCCCAGATTGCGTACCAGTTTCCCGCCACCACTGGGACAGCGAGACTGACAGTGCGTGTCTCCCAATCGAACGTGTGAATGTCGAACTCGAGGACACCCCAGTTGTTGTAGATGTTTGCGGACGCGCTCCAGGTGGTGAAGGGCGAGTAGCGCTGCACATAGACGCGCAGAGCCGCCCACGCCGAGGCATACCCGAATAAACCTGAGAACACGTAACCGCGCCCCCAGACACTTGCTTGGACGGTTGTGTAGAGGGTGCCGCTCTGCTGGGCGTAGTACCAGAAGCCCACCGCCGAGCCGGACGAAGCGCCACCGCCATTGAAGATCGCTAGATCCGCGCCGATTTGACCAGAGCCGGCGCTGGGGCCGTAGAGCGAACAGTAGGTAATGCCACCGCAGTTGATGTAGCTCCATGGGAAGGCGTAAGGCGCGTAGCGCACCGGGTTGTGTTCCTTCAATGCTCGAAAGCGTGAGGGTTTCGCGCCGCGTACGTATCGGCGCAAGCGCTTGCGCTCGCCGGCGATCGCCTCCTCGGCGTCGCGCACTTTGATGCCGAAAGAGGCCGCGAGCTTCGTAGCTGCTCGGGACTTCATCTCGGATGAGCGCAGGAACGCGGTGTGCGCTTCCTTCCCGCGACGATCAAGATCGGCGGTGGCGCGGCGATGAAAGTCGCGGATCAGACGTGCTTCGGCTCCCTCGGGAATCAGGATCCGCTCCGGCATGGCATTCCTCCTCAGACGCCGGTTCGGGCCGCTCAGCGTCCCAGCCACCGCCTGCGCTAATGCATGCAAGCGGCGCTTAGGAACCGTTTGGCCCGTCCTCCCCGTCGTCAAAGGCGGTGGTTGTACGTGCTTTGTTAGGTAATGTCAAGTGGCGCTTGTCTTCACTTGTCGTCGTCGCACCAGAAACGAAGGCGTCAGATCACAAGACCTCTCCCTCTTTCTTTCCCGCGATTCCGAGCCCGACTTGACGCGTGGCTTGATGCGCCCAACGGAAGCGGCGAACGTCGGGTCGGAGCCTCGTATGCCGAGTTGGGGGTTTGTTGGGGGAAGGACGACGGCCGTTCGTTCGGCCCGCAACCGTGCGGGCGGCGGCCGACCGGACCGAATCCGCAACAGGTGCTTGCCTGCCCGCCGAAACTGGCTTACGGCAAATCACTCGCTAAAGCGATACTAGGAGCGACTATATCCGGCACGATTGGACTGCATCTGTAGTGCCGAGATGAGGAGAACCAGCCAGGTGCAGCAGTGGCAGAGGCATCTTGGGTTAGGCCTGGTTGGTGCATTCCTGACCTGTGTCTGCTCGGCGAGCGTGCCTCTACCGACGGCGACCTCGACGCCCCCGGTCGCCGGGCTGGCGGACTGTGCTGCTACGGTCACCAGTCACGGTACTGGACCCGCATTCGTCGCGATTGCGGAGCGCGCCCCGGCCGCGATCGCCGTCATCCTTGAGCCCAACGGCGCAGAACGCGGGCGCTTGGAGCTTGTGAGTGCGGTTCCCGAACTTGCGCTCGATAGGGCTGGGAACCAGCTGGTGGTCCTGTGCGAGAACGTGCAGCCGCCGCAGTTGATCGCCTTCGACCTGAGCACCCTGCAGGAACATTGGCGGGTAGCATTTCCTGACCCTCTCACCACCAAAGCCCCCGGCGGATTGCCGACGCTAGCTGTCGCACGCGATGGGACGTTGGTCTTCGCTCTCCACACGGTTGCATTAAAGGCGGATGCCGGCGCCCCGGGAGGCAGCCGCGACTGGCTGAGCATCCACGACGCGAATAATGGTGCCCTCGTAGCCCAGGTGGAGTTGCCGGACTGCGGCACGGGTCGCGTCCTTACGGGTGCCGACGCCGCTGTCTATGTAGTGTGCCGCGACGGCGTCCGCACGGTCTCGACCCGCACGTGGCAAGTGGTGCGCTGGCTCCCGGTCTCAACGCTCGGCCCAATTGGATTGGTCGGCGACGCCGAACTGATCGGAGTTACCCGCGAGCTGCAGGCGCTCGGATGGGATCTACGCACAGGCCTGCCCCTGGAGAACTCCACATGGAGTAATCGCGCCGGGCCCGTGGTCGGCTACTGGGGCCGCCTCACGTTCGCCCCCGATGGATCAAAGTTGTGGATCCTGACGAGCGCCGCCTCCGCGACCAACGAGTTAGAAGCTGACACGCTCACCGAGATCGATCTCGTTGCGCGACGACGCATCGACACCACGGTTCCCGAGATCAGAGGTGTCGGGCTTGTCGGCACGCGAGTCGTGTACTTCGTGCAGGGGCGGTTGCGCTCCACGGATGGCGCGCTCGATGCCCGCCTAGTCAGCGGCGCGGTGAACCATTGGACCATCCTTTCGGGTCTTTGAGCCTTCCCGCGTTCACGTCCCCGCGACGCCAGGATCATCCCTTACGCGCGTTCGAATGCTGTCCCGAACTCGGTGGGGCGGGGACGCGACGGTGGATGGAGTCATCCCCTCGCGCGTCCCGCCCGCACGACCTCGACCCTGAGCGGTCCGTGCCGGAACCTAGTTGGTCCCCGCTCCGAATGACCAGCTGGGCACGAATCCATCGCCGCTGACCGGCCGGGTCTGAAACGCACCATCCCTAGTGTTCGCCACTATCACGGTGCGCGGTCCGACCGCTGCAACGGCAGAGTCGCCAGTCGCAACGAGATGGGTGACGCCCAGGGGCAGTTCGAGAACGCGCGTCGTCCAGTCGGCACGGTTGAGGACGAGCTGAGCAGAAAGATCTCCATCGGGCGATGGCCGCACCCCCAGAACATCCCGGCCATCGGGTAGCGCTATGCGATCAAGTCCGCTGAAGAAGCCCCCGGGTGCGGCGAGGGTGCGGTCGATGATGAGAGCACCGTTCGCATCCTTGACGATCAAGCGACCCTTTTGGGTCACCATGAAGGCCTGGCCGCTGGCGGTGACGCCACCGTGAATCGGCCACTCAAGGGAATTGAAGCTGGCCACCTCCGCTGCCGAACCAGTCCGGTCAACCTTCCACAGGGACCGCAAGTTTGGGCACATCGCGATCAGACCGCCCTCGCCCACCTTCGTCAGCTCAGCGAAACCGCAGCCGCGGGGGAGCGATGCTGCGGCCCGCTCGCTCATCGAATCGAGATCCAGGACCGCGAGGGCGTAGTCATCACAGCCGTCTCCACATTCCCTGTGACGCAGGTAGAAGAGCGATCGCTCGTCGCCCGAAAGGGTCATCGCCGGCGCGTATAAGGTGTACATCGCGCGTTCCGGTAGAGGAATGGGGCCGCCCTTGATCACCAGGGTGCGCTCGTCAAGTACCCACAAGCGCGGATGCGGGAGGCCCGCGCCGGAAGGTAAGTCCGCGACGACATCGGAAACAAGGATTTCGCCGCGCGTCTTCCGCACTACTGCCATTACGCTAAAACCACTGCTCAACGTGGCGAGCCGCTCGCCCGTCGACAGACGCCGGATCTCGATCGTCGATGTCGGTCCCGCGTCGCGGACTCCGGCCACCCACTCGCCCGGCGGCAACGGCGCAACGGCGCCGAGCGTCTCGATCCTGGACGGCCAGGCTCCAGCCGTCACCGCTTGATCGCCATGAATGCGTGGCAGGTTCGCCACGGCGACACCGGCTAGGGCCGCGACGGCGATGGTAAGAGCGGCAAGCCGTCGCCACTCGATTCCAGCTGCTGACCCCGTCGTCGCACTCATCAGTCTTGCCATTTGGTGGGTACCTCCATATCGCCACGCGAAGCTCGGCCCCTCACGTCAGTCCCCGCACGAGTGCCATCAACGCGACGACGGCTGTGGTTACCCGAAGCAGCCCCGTCGCGTCAGGAAAAGGTTCATCGCGCGATGCGCTCGAGCGTGACAGCACCAAGATCAGATTTATCCCGCGTGCGGCTCCATAGCCAGCGAGCGCGCATCCACCAAAGACTGGCCCCACGAGCAAGGCACACCACATCAGAAGGTAGAAGACTGCCGAGGGCATGTAGGTCAGAGGCGCGATACCGAGCTGCACCCCCCATAGGAGCGCCGTCACTCCACGTTTTCTTCGGGTCCACCAAATCGAAGGCACTTGCCGGTGCAGGTACAACGGAGGGTGCCCGACGCCCAAGTCGACGGCCAAGGCCAAAATCGCCACCACTGCTACAGAGGCGAAGGCGCCGACCACGCCGAGCGTCTGCTGGAGGTGGACGGCTTCGCCGATCAAACCAGCGAGTGCACCAACTGCGGCGGCCGCAAGCGAAGCCCCGGCCAAGTACACGGCGGCTAAGGAGAACGCCTGCCTTCTGTTCACGACAGAAGCGATGGTTCCGACCATCGACACGCCTCAGCCGGTTCTCCACGAGAGAACACCGAACGGTATGGCGACGGCCAGCGCTCCCAAGAACAGATCGCGCGTCAGCGCGTCCATGACCCTCTACCCGTCCCCTTTCTCAGCAGGGTCCACACGACCCAGCGGTAACCGCGACCGTGCAGACATAGACCGAGTAACCACTTCCGGCGCACCATGTGTCGCGCGGGCAGATATTGGGACAAACCTGTCCGTTGCACTTCGAAGTGCCGCAGCAATCTTTGTATCGCGTCAAGCTGCATGTCCCGCACAGACAGCATGCCGACCAGGAACTGGTCCCTTGCGCTGTGCCGCTCGGACACGCTCCATCGGAGCCGCCGCAGCCATCACACATGGTTCCGCAGACCCCGCACCAATAGCAGTTGTTGCAGTTCGACGCCAGGGTCGTCTGCGGCGCCGACAGCGCCATGTACGTTGTGGTCAGCCCGACCGCAGCCAAGCCGACCTTGAGAAGGCGAGCGACGAAACTGCGCCGAGTCAGCGACTGCGCGAGCCACACGGCCGAGCTAGCGATCGGATCGCGTTCGTCGTCTCCGAGATGCTCGATCACTTCCCGCCTCCAGCGGCAGTCTCCGCGAGACTGGCGGACACGGCGTGAGGCCTGACCGGGTTCGTTGTTTCCACAGCGATGAGACTCTCGAGCTGCTCCAAGCTATTGACGATCCCCTTTGAGGCGACGGCATTGCTCGGGTCGAGGAGAATGGCGAAGGGTGTTGCCTTCACCAAGAGTTGATCCGCGAAGGCGCGATCGCGGATGTAGGGGACGGTCGGTGAGAGTCGGCTCACGTAGAACGCGTCGAGCTCGCTCGGCGCCGCCGTGCTGATTGCCAGCGTCCGCACGTCACGCGCGTATTGATTCGCAAAGGCGCGAACGCCGGTGACCAACTCGCGACAGGATTGACAGCCGGGCGCGATGAAGAGGAGCAACGTGCTGCCGCGCTTCGCCGGCGCGATGCGATGCTCGACCCCGGCCACGTCGCGCAAGACCGCAGGCTCCAAGAGCGCGCCGACGGCGAGACCGTCGGCGGTCTCCCGCGCGACCGTGGGCCCAAGCCGGACGAGAATCACGCCGATCTGGCGTGTGAGGGCGAGTAACAGAGCCAGGAACATCGCGTTCGCGGCGATGAGCACGACGATTCCAGTGGTCCAGAACGTCTCCATCAAGTCATCCGCCTCTCGTCAATCTCGTGCCAGGTACGGCTAATCGATGTGAGCGCCACCGCAGACCGAACACCTAGAAGAAGTACGAGAGCTAGCCCACCGACGGACACCAGCTCCGGGCCGAGGTGTTCGAATAGATCCGTCTGCGGGGGCGAGCTCGACGAAAGCGCCGCGCTCACCAAGGCGGCCCCAATGAGCCCACCATTGATCGCGAGGTGAGCTGGCCCTTCTCCAGAGTCAGCCAGACCACCGCACGCGCAGGTTTCGGGGGCGTCATGCGGGCGGCGCCACGCGGCTACCACACTCAGACCGATCAGAAGCACGGCCGACGCCAGGGCCAGTTCGACGCTCACGATGCCGAGGAGGAGTGCTCCCCCGAGGAAGATCTCCACGAGACAGACGACCGGTCCGAGGAGACCCGCCACCGATCGTCGGAGTCCGTAGCGCTTCTCCAACGCCGCCGTAAAGGAGTTGATGTGCAGCGCTTTGTCCACGCCCGCCGTAAGGAACACCCACGCAACGAGGCTACGGAGCAATGCGGCGATAAGACCTGCGTCCACTCCAGTTTCGCGCCTCCGATACGGATCCGGTGGGTGTGCGAGTGGCCGTCGGCATACTAATACATTTCTGTACTAGACACGGCGACCCTCGCCCAACTCGTCGCGTACATCAGGCTCGAGGTCGGATCCTGGTCGTCCTCTGCTGGCAATGCGATCCTCGGCCGCCGGTCGCACTTATCGGTTGAGCTCGCCGGGGACTATGGAGATATCGGGTCTTCCTGCCGAGCGCACGGAAGCTCGATGGGCGAGATACAGAAAGACCGGCCGATTGCATTCACGAAGACCGCGCCGGGCGAAGTAACTGTCCCACCGGTACTAGTGCTTGTAGTTGCGGCCTGCGTCGCTGCCGATTTCGTCCCGCCAGACGTAAGTGATCCAACCGGCGGTCGCGTCGGCGTTCACGAATTGACCCACCGGGCGTCGTCCTGAATCAGGCTCGTCAGCAACGCGGTCCTGGCAGCGCTCGATTTGCGGGATCAAGCCGCGACCGAGCCCCTCGCCCTTCTGCACCATCGAGCTCGCGGCGGTCAGAACGCGAGTCCTCACCCCTGAGCAGATGTAAACCCAGGCCATTGCTCAGAGCCCACGCAGACAGCCGAGCGTATGCAATGCTTGTCTGGTGCTTGACTTTGCTGGACCAATAGTCGAGCCTCGCGGCCTACAAAGCAATCGACTTAGCCAAGCGAATGGAGGTTTGGTGTTGGATCGGCTGCCCTTAAGTCGGCGCCTCGCCGTGATTCTATGTGTCGCGTTACTCGCGTTGGCGGCCGAACCTGAAGCGGCAGTGGCGGCTCCGCGGACTGCACCGTCGGCGCAATGCATCGCCGGCTTCCATGCGACCTACTGGAATGAGAGTTGGTCGTCGTTCACGACGAGTGTTGGGACGGTCGTGAATGGCTGGATCCAGCTCAAGAACACCGGCTGCACGTCGTGGACGAAGGGAACATCGACAGAGGCACGCCTGGGGACTTGGAACCCGCAGCCGGGACAAGATCAACCGACTCCACTGTGCGCGGCTGGGCTCAGCGGCTGGACGCTCGGATGCACCCGCATCGTCATGTCGGACGCTGGGCCCATCTACACCGACATGGTGGCGACCTTTAACTTCCAGGTGAAGGCACCCTTCGACGGCGTCTTCACCGCCTATCTGCGTCCCTTGATTGAAGGTCAGGTGTGGATGGAAGACCTCGGGATGTGGGAGCAAATCAAGACCTTGAGCTACTACGGCGTGCAGAATTCGAATTTCAAACGGCCCAATGGGACGAACATCCTTCTTCGTCAAGGGACATGCCTGTACTGCGTTCCGGCTGCGACCGCCGGTTGGATCAGTTACGTGTGGCAGGACGAAACCGGGAGCGACGCGGGCCACAACTACACGCACCAGTACTTGTGGGACAGCTATTTCGGCGTCACTCAGAAGGCGTACAGCGGATACAACACCACCAGCAACACAGTGGATTGCGGGAGCCAAGGCGGAACGATCACTTACAACCGAAGGCTGATCAACGACGGTAAGGATGACGGTGTGGATCCGTACGGCGCCGCTTGGGCCATCTTCGACTACACCCCAGGGGGTCACTACTACAACGTGAACCGATATCGAGATGGATCCAGTGCCACAGGCTTCGACTACGGCACGCGGGGCATGGCACTTACCCTCTCTCGGTACAAGCAGCCGGTGGGCGTCCTGATCGATGCAGGTGGCCATTACGTCCTCGGCGTCGGTGTGATCGCCGATCAAGATCCTCTGAATAACTTCTGGGGTGTCTCGATCAGCAAAGTGCTCTTGCGTGATCCATGGAACGTCATCGGGGGCTCGCCCGATCAGCTCGTTATCTACGCGACGGGAGGCGGTAGCCTGTGGGCCAGCCATTTCAATCGATATGGTTACGGGAGTGGCACCCCGACGCCAGCGCCGGCGTGTCCTAATTGTCGCGATGACGCCCGTACTGGCTTCGGCGCACTTCCGGTGTGGTGGGGAGATTACGTAACAGTCGAGCGCGGTGTGGCGAACAACACCCCCGACACCCTATTGCGTTATCAGTACTGAGGAGTAGTAAGGAGACCAAGGTGAAGGCAGGTCCGCTCTTAGTTGGGATTCTCGTGGCGACCGCAGCCGTGCTGGTGGTGGGCGGAATCACGGCCGTCCGTCAGTCGGCAAGCCAAGCGCTCGCGCCTGGGGCCCCGCCGGCGGCGACGGCATCACCGGTCGATCCCAAGGCAGCGACTCCGCCGTCGGGTTACAGCGCTCCTACCGCGCATCCCCGTTTTTTGGTGACGACCGCTGACGACCTTATCAACAGCCTCAAGACCGACGCTTTCGCACAGTCAGCTATCAACGACCTCACGAGTCCTGGCAGCCCGTTCTTTGATGCCAGCGTGAAGACCGCGCCGACGCTCGGGGTCCCAGTGTTTGTTCAGGCGTACTCCCCCGGTAAAGAGAACGAGTGGCTGGTGCCAGTGGTCGCAGAAGGGAAGACTCTGGGGGTGATCTCCGTGTCCGTTGATGCAGCCAACAGGGGGGCCACGGGTGCCTTCAGCCGATGGGCCGGAGCGTTTCCACATCCGCTCAGTCTTGCCGACGCGACCGCGAAAGCGGGCACCCTGGCGGATCCCGTCCAATCGATCACGTTGGCGTGGGCGGTAATCAGTCCACTCGAGGGCGGCCCATCCACCGAACTCTCGCCGTTCTATCGGGCCGTTCGGTTGAGCGGTACGCAAGTCCTGATTTTGCAAAATGGCACCGTCATTCCCGCTTCGCAGGTCCACCCACTCTCATAGATCCCTCGCGCGGAAAAGGGTTGAACACCTCGTTCTCGAAGCGCCCTGATCCTCTTCCGCCTGAAGGCAGCGGTTGATGATCCCTGCCAGCTGACCTCTGGGAGCATCTGCCCAGATGAGCGCGACGACGATGGCCACGGCGCTTGCCGCTGCGATCGCTCCAACCACCTTGATCGACTGGCTATCCACTTGGCGGCGCTGGCCACGCCCCCGCAGTCAGCCAGAGCCCGGCGACAAGGGCCGACAGGAAGAATCCAGCTCGGACCGCGAAGAGTAAGAGATCAAAGCAGCACTCTCGTTGGGCTCGGCGTTCGTAACCCGCACCGCGCGCGCCAAGGAGGGGATTCTCGGCGCGCAACGCGCGGGATCAAGACGCACCTCACACGGTCCGTTGGCCGCGGTCATACATCTTGTGCCTGACTGGGCGAACGCGACGCAACGGCGATGTAGACTTATAGTCTGCTAGGCGATTTTTCCCCCATCCGTCACTTCAGCGCCCTCCACCGACGCAGCCCTTTAGCGGCCTTCAGGGCTGCCCAGATTTCATCGATGCCGGCACAGAGGTGACAGGTCTCGCTGCTGATGGTCTGGTCGGGGTCGGTGTGGGAGGCCGTCTCGTGTTCCTGCTCGAGCGTAAGCAACCAGCTGCTCACAACTTGAGCCAGGCGCGCCCCTCTTGGCTCACTTCTTCGGCCACATCTTCTCGCGCCACGCCTTGATTCCCGCCTTCAACTCACCTCGTGCGCGCGAGGTCGGCCATCGTCTGGTCGCGGAAAATTATCCGTCGGCGCCGACTCGAGAACATCGAGCGCCCGCTCAATATCGTCAGCAGCCAGCGCGGTGTACGCGACCTCGTAGAAGACATCCGGGTGATCGCGCATGATGCGCTTGGCGAGATCCTCATTTAGCGAGCCGCCGGCCACGTGGCCACAATGGCGTGTTCGAGCGACTGAAGTTGGCGCTGACGAACGGCGTCGGTGGCGAGAGCCAAGTCGTCGCGTGATCGCGAGTAGGACCAGACACGCGTCATCACCGAGTTCGCGGAGCTGACTGTCGCGGGCTGAGACGCTCGCCATGATCAGCAGGTTGATCAACTCCCGTCCCGTGCCGAGCAGTCGTTCGCGCTCAGAACGGAACCGGGCGGAAAGGTCGGACGGAGTCCCACCTGACGGTGGCACCCGTCCGGCGTGAGCCTCGAGCATTCGGGCTTCCTCATCTCAGACGAGCTCGAGGCTGCGGTCAGCCGCGTGTGGCGTCGAGATTTCGCGATCAGACCACGCTTTTGAGCGGGTGTCCGGAGTTGACGTGGCGGCGGAGCCCCGTCGGGAAGTTGACTAGGGACGTGGCATCGGGCCGGCTTGCCCCGTCGGTGGATTCTCGAGTCATCGCCGATTTCCTTGAAGCCGCGGTTGCGTCTGATCGGCGGCCCCTTCCGTGGCTGCCCCAACCCGACTGCGATCTCGACGAGGATTCGAACCAGCGACCTCTGCGATGTGAACGTCACACCTGGGGCTCGCCACCGTCCGTCCATGCGTAAATGCGTACGCTCTCGGCCGCAGAGATACGCACACCTCCGCTGCCGTGGGGGTCAACTTGGGGGTCAAGCCTTTGCGGGCTGCCAGAAGAGCGCACCGAGAGAGCTCGCGCTGTCGCGCTAGAAGGGCGCAGGTGTCGGAGGAGCGATGTTGGACTACTTCCCCGCCCCGCGTGCCTTCTAGGGCGAGAGGCGTCGGAAAATTCGGCCATCGTGGTGTCCTTGCCCGCTAACCTTCTCCACGGATGACAAGCCCCCGCGCAAAGCTGCCCAAGCCCCGGAAGAAGCCCACTCCGCGGCCCGTCCCCCTCTACTTGGCGATCGGACGCGCCTGCTGCGACTGAGCGGCGCCGTAGTGCTCTATGTCCGCGAGGGCGTCCAGAGCAACCCGCACCGCGAGTCCAGTTGCCCAGATCGTGAACTCATCATGCGCGCCAACCAGCACGGCGCGGCGGTTGTTGCGTAACTTAGAGACCTCGCCGAGTTCACTGAGTCCGTATCACGGACCAGACCTTGGCGTGGATGACCGCGCTGATCATGCGATAGAAACCTTCGGAGCCTTCCGCGGTCTTGCCCGGAAAATAGCGGGCGAATAGCTCCGTCGCGCGAGGCATCTGCTTCGGTTCTATGTTGCGCCTCCGTAATAGCCGCTCGAACGCAACGATCCGCTGTTCCGCCGTTCTGCCCTTTCCTGTGGGCTTCGCCAAGCGTGAGCTCATGCGACGCTCGAACTTTCCTCGCTCGGTGAGATCGTTGAGCTTTGCTCCCGCGGCACGGCGTAGGCGCTCGGTAGTTTGGATATCTGGGTCGCAAAGCCATCGGGCCACCGAGCTGCCCTCGATCGCACCTCGGATCAGGGCCAGGTGGGCGAAGTTGGGTTGAAATGCTCCTCTGAGCCGAAGCATTCGCCACGCGACCAAGTGGTCGACTCCGATCGAGCCGGCAACCAAGGCTGTGTCCCATGCGATCTTTCCGACTTTCGTGCGGCCATCCCGCGCGGCGCTTGATCCGCGCGTGGGGCCACCAATACTCAGTTCGCTGAACCGCGTCTGTGTCCGCTCGAGCGGCGCGAACACTTTGACGAAGTCGTCCTGTATCGGCCCGGTTTCCCGCCAAGTCACCATGGCGCTTTAGATATCGCGCCACGGTCCGAGTGTCGCGCCGCAGCCGCACTCGAGTTCGTAGGCCAGCACGCCGTCGTCGCCCTTGTCTGAGCGGACCGTGCCGCTGTGACGCAGGTGGCCGGCCTTCTCTGGGGTCTTGCCGAACCGCTCGAGTAATCGACGAAAGCGAAGGGTGTCCTCGGACATCACCGCCGGGCGCTCGTCGTGCTCCTCAGCCTCGAGCTGCTCACGAAGCAGCGCCCGGCTGTAGTCGTCGCCTTCGGCAAGGTTGCAAGTGGCGATCGCGCGCAGCTCCTCGTTGATACGACGGCCGACATCCATCGCGGACGAGCCTACTCGGCGATGGTGGCTAGCCTTGCGGAGCCCTCGCGCGTAGCGCGTCGAGAATCCCGCCAACCGTCTTCCCGTAGTCCTGCGCAGCGGCGCGGAGTTCGGTGAATGCAGCTTGAAGCCTCTCCCCGTCGACGGGCGGGGACGCCATGAGGGAATCCTTCACGTGACCGGCATCGCTCCAGCGTTTGGTGACGCGGTCGATCTCATTCCATTCGTCGTCAGTGAAGAGCCTGTGTCGCTCCACGTCTTTCCCCTTCGCCGGCGCCCGGAACATTAACGTTACTCCGGGGACTAACGGTTGCTTCCGAGGCCTAACGCGAATGCTCTGCGCGTATCCGCACTAGGCCAGCCCAACAGGATCACTCCTGGCCTAGCGTTTCGGTTCTTGACTGAGCGCCATTCAAGAGCAGGCTTGCAGCCGTGAAAGTCATCGACCTCGAGGAGCGAGAATCGAAACGGGTCTTCGAAGCACACTGGGCTCTGGCCCGCAGACTGCGGATGGAGGCCGAATACGTCGACCCTTCGGAGCTCCCCTCGCGCATAGCCGCAGTCAACGTCCCTTGGACCGCCCAGTTCCTAGTCGATCGCGACCTATGCGAGGAGGAACTCGATGTCGCCGCAGACCTGTGCGCCCTAATGGCGGAGACGACGGGGCGTATCTATGTCCTCACGCGCGCAGACCTCGCACACGTGCTGGGCCTTTAGAGGGCAGGACCGGGCCGTGATCTGACCTGGCTCGCTATGCACGCTCGGCCGTGAAATTTCGCGAGCGCGCCCGTCGCGACGTACGGGCTCGCAGCGCGGCGTAAGCGCGAGGCCGACGCCGCCAGGGCGCTTCGTGGACCTTTCTATCGGGTTGCCCTGCGAATGTCGGCGAGGAAGCCACCCGAGGTGATGCATTCAAATCCGTAATGATTCCGACCCGGTTTGAAGTGGGTGGTGTTTTCGCTGATTAGGTACTTCTCCGGCAACGGCGCCAACTCAGGGATGGAGTACGCACCAATTGCGGCTTGGAGGATGGGTCGGTCGTTCGGATCCTTTATGGCCGCGCGCAGCTCGGGTGTCTCCGGGACGGGCTCGAGCCATCGAGCTACGCGCCAGATAGGCGAAAGCACTGCGTCGATTTGCTCCTGCGTCAGGCCGAAGTCTTCGAGCAGGGTCCCCTCGACCTCAGATCGGATGTAGTCGGAGACACCCATCACAAAAACGTCAACCAAGGCGAGTTCAACGACTTCACGATTCGGGGATTGCGGGTGCGAGCTGACGACCGCCGCAACCAGAACGCTGCTATCGACTACGCCCAACCACCGCAGACTCACCCGCTTTGCGGGCGCGCCTCTTGGCAACCAAGGCAATGGCTTCGGCATCGGGTAATTTTCTGTTACTCGGGATAGCAGTAGTTTGACGGCGGAACTCTTGGAGTCGGCGGACCGCCGCTGCGGGAATCCGCCGTCGCCGCGAAAGCGGATGTGCGCGCTGCGCTGGAAGCCAATCGAGGTCGGCCCAGTTCCGAACGGTCTGGTCTGATACCCCAAGAATCTCGGCCACCTGTGTGGTCGACAGGGTCTCCTCGTCGCCGCGAGGATCACTCTGGGGACGGATCCTGCGGATCACGCGCCGGAGCAGGCGGGCAACAGTCGACCGGCGCTCACGTTCGAGCTCCGCAGCGACTGCTTCCAGCTTCGAGATTTCTACGCCAGTGAACTGTGCCATTT
The DNA here is from genome assembly GCA_030854525.1 of Chloroflexota bacterium. The sequence goes on from JALYSZ010000199.1 coordinate 25,808, forward strand.
CCAGGTGCCTCTCCTCGGAGATATACTTTCGCAAGAAACCCAAGAAAGTCAAGAAAGCCAAAAGTCCTACTTTGGTGAACGCGCAGTTCATGCCAATTGTTCCGATTAGGGCCGCTAGGAGGCTGGTTGTCGCCGGTTTCCCAGTCCTTTTTCCGGCCCCTCGCCCGACGCGTGAACTCGACGACCGCTCCGCCTTTCTTGTCAGGCTCCGGTTGCCGGGGACCGGTCATCGACATGTTGTGGTAGTCGCAGGCGATCGAATAGGCAATCTGGAACGCGCGACGCTGCTTCGGGTCCGCGGGGTCGAGTAGCTCAGCGAGCGCGTTCCCGATCCCGCCCGAATTCACGCGTGGCACTTCAAGCGCGTTCACGAACGACTCGAGCTCTTCTAATTCCTCGTCGGTCGGTTTGAAGTCCGTAATCGCAGTCAACTGTTCCTCCCGAAGCACCGAGCGGCTCACTGTTCCGGCCTCTCACTTCGCCAACGCCTCCCGCTGATCGGCGCACTGGCGCAGTGTCTGATCGTGAACCCAGCACCAGTCGAACCCCCGTTGGCCAGCAAGGTAGCGAAGGATTCGGCACGGCTTCCATTCGACAGGCGCCTTGGTGGCCGGCAGAACTGGCCGCGGCGCACTGTTCCGACCCCTCACTTGGCCAACGCCTCCCGCTGCTCGACGCACATGCGCGGTGTCTGCTCGTGAACCCAGCACCAGTCGAACTCCAACGACCAAGAAGCAAAACGACGCGTGACTTGGCAGGGCTTCCATTCATCGAACGGCTTGGTGGCAGGCACGGTCGGCAGCACCGGCCGCGGCGCACGGTTAGGGCCTCTCACTTCGCCAACGCCTCCCGCTGAGCGAGGCAGTCGAACAAGGTCTGATCGTGCACCCAGCACCAGAAGAAACCCCGCTGGCCAGAAAGATGGCGGAGGATCTGGCACGGCTGCCCTTCATCGAACGGCTGGGCCGGCACGCTCGGCAGCACCGGCCGCGGTTCACTCTTGCGCCCTCTCACTTCGAGCGCTCCTCTTCGCGCTCTGCATCGTCACTCCGCTTGAACCAGCAGGCCCTGCACACCCAGGTGCCCGCATGCACGTACGTGTACCCGCGCAGATGTTCGGGCACCGAGGGGTCCTCGCGCAGGAACTCGCCGCAGTAGAAGCAGTACAGCTCGTCCTCCCCCAGCTTCGTCACAGCCCGGCTCGGCAGCACCGGCCGCGGTTCCTTGTTGCGGCCTCTCACTTCGAGAGCTTCTTCTTCTTCTTGCTGTCCTTGGGGCCCGCCTTCCTATCTTCATCGATCTCAACACCCTTAAGCAGCTCATCGTCACCCGCGGTCAGCTCGCCAACATCACCCAGCTTCTCGGGATGCAGCCGAGCCTCCTCAGCGGCCCACTCCACCGCATGGACTTCCTCGGCCGTCAGGTCGAGCGCTTCGTACAGCCCGTGCTTCTCGGCGTCGTCCACCATCTTCTGCGACAGGGCCGAGGTGCGCCGGGGCTTCTTCGTCTTCTTGGCGCTCACTTCGTCGTCATCACGCGGCGCCTGGATTGGAATAGGAAGGTTGAGGCCGTCCAGAATATCCACCTCGCCCTCAACCTCCTCGCCCGGTCCGATCGGGTCGTATCCTCCCTTTGCCTCGACATCCTTGAGGGCCTTCCAGATATCGTCGATGCCCGCGCACACGTGGCAGGTCTCGTTGCCGTAGGTCCGCCC
>JALYSZ010000266.1 GCA_030854525.1 Chloroflexota bacterium
ACGACCTCATCGACATCGCCGGAGGTGTCAACGTCGCGGCGCGCGCCGCCTCGGCGTACCCGCAGCTCTCCGCCGAGGAGATCCTGCGAAGCGATCCCGAGATCATCGTCCTCGCGGCGGACGCGTACTCCTCGAAGCCCGGCGACGTCGCGGCGCGACAGGGTTGGTCGATCATCGCCGCGGTCAAGAACAACCGCGTGTTCACGATCGACCCCAATCTCATCAATCGGCCCGGCCCTCGCGTCGGCGAGGCAGCCGAGGCGTACGCGAAGCTCGTCCACCCGGAGCTCTTCCGGTAATGCGCACGCTCGGGGTCCTGGCGTTCCTCGTGGGCGCGCTCGTCGTGAGCGCAGCCGCGGGGATTCTCGTCGGAGCCGTCGCGATCGGGCCCGGTGACGTGCTGGCGGCCCTCCTCGGGTCGAACGACGTGAACGGCACGATCATCCGCGAGCTCCGGCTTCCGCGCGTCCTGGGCGCGGCGCTGGTCGGCGGATCGCTGGCGACCGCCGGCGCCCTCCTCCAGGGTCTCCTTCGAAACCCCCTCGCCGATCCGTTCGTGACAGGGACGTCCGCCGGCGCCACCCTCGCCGCGGTGGCCGCGATCGTCCTCGGCCTCGCCGCGCCGCTCGTTCCACTCGCCGCGTTTGCGGGCGCCCTCGTCACGGTCACGCTCGTCTGGCGCCTGGCCCGCCTCGGAGGGGGCACCACGGTGCTGACGGTTCTCCTCGCCGGCGTCGTCCTCACGTCGTTCGCTGGCGCGGTCGTCACCTTCCTTCTGGTCTCGAGCGATCGCCTCGCGCTGCAGCTGCGAGCGGTCCTCGGTTGGCTGCAGGGCGGTGTCTCGGTGATCAGCTGGCCGGAGCTCGGTGTCGCCGCGGTCATCGTCGCGGTCGGCCTGGGCTTCGCGCTCGTTCTTGCCCATCGCGTCGATGCCTACGCGTTCGGCGAGGAAACCGCCGCGACCCTTGGCGTCGATCCGGACCGAACGACCACCGCGGTCCTTGGCGCGACCGCGCTACTTTCCGGGGCGGCGGTCGCGCTCGCGGGCCTCGTCGGGTTCGTGGGTCTCGTGATCCCGCATGCGCTCCGCTTCCTGATCGGCGCGACGCATCGCCGTCTCGTCCCGGCCAGTTTTCTCGCGGGCGCCGCGGCGCTGGTCCTCGCGGACCTTGGATCGCGAACGCTGATCGCCCCCGCCGAGCTGCCGGTCGGCGCGATCACGGGTCTCATCGGCGCGCCGTTCTTTCTCGCGCTCCTGGTGCGCTCGCGGCGGATCGTCGTATGACGACGCTCGCGGCGACCGGGGTCACCGCCGCATATGGCCCTCGCGTCGTGTTGCGGGATTGTTCGTTCGCGATCGGCAGCGGTGAGATCGTCGCGGTCGTAGGGCCGAATGGGGCGGGGAAGTCGACGCTCCTGCGGGTCCTCGCGGGATTGCTGCGGCCGAGCGCAGGCGCCGTCGCGCTCGACGGTCAGAACGTGAGGACGATGCCCCGGTCCGCGCTAGCCCGCCGGATCGCTGTTGTGCCCCAGATCTTCGACACGCTGTTTCCTTTCACGGTGCGGGAAGTAGTTGCCCTCGGCCGAACCGCAAGACTTGGCGCCTTCGGTCGCGCGTCAGTCGGCGATGTCGCCGCGGTGGAACGCGCCATCGGCGAGCTCCAGCTTGGATCGCTCGCGTCGCGTCGCATCGATCAGCTTTCCGGCGGCGAGCGGCAGCGCGCCGTTCTCGCGATGGCGCTCGCGCAGGAAACGGATGTACTGCTGCTGGATGAGCCGACCGTCCATCTGGACCCGGGGCATCAGCTCGCGACGCTCGCCCTCCTTCACGAGCTCGGGACCCGCCGGCAGCTCGCAGTGTGTGCGGTGCTCCACGATTTGAATCTCGCATCGGCCTTCGCTTCTCGCATCGTGGCGCTCGCCGACGGACGCATCGTCCGGGACGGAATGCCGCTCGAGGTTCTGCACCCGGATCTCATCCGAGCGGTCTTCGGCGACGGCCTCGAGGTGGTCGCCCGCGACGGCCACCCTGCCGTCCTGCCTCGCCTCTCTAGTCCGCGGTGATCTCGACCGGTGCGCTCCAGCCCCAGTCCCACGTCGCGAGCTCGTCGATGAGCTGGTGGTTGGTGAGATCGAGATAGATCGGCGTCACGCTGATCTTCCCGTCGCGCATCGCGGCGACGTCGGTGCCGTCGT
>JALYSZ010000313.1 GCA_030854525.1 Chloroflexota bacterium
GCGCTGGCCATCGCGGAGGACGCGCTCCGCGGTCCGCTGTCCGACGACGTCGTTCGCGCCGCGCTGCGGCGCCGCGCCGGTGAGCTTGCCGCTCGCGCGCACGAGACGCAGCGCTCGGCCGAGCACCTCGCGGAAGCAGATCGCCTCACCCCGGCCGAGGGACGTGAACGCGCGGAGCTCACACTCGCAAAGGCGTACCTCGCGCGTTCCGACGAAAGACCGGCAGAGGCGCTCGCGGTTGGCCACATCGCCGTGAAGGAGGCGCTCGCGGCGAACGATCGTGCTCTCGCGCTCGCGGCCGAGGAAGCCGTCGCGGTTTTCGCGGCGGACTCCGGTTCGCAGGACGAGTCGCTCCGCGCGACCGAGCGGTGCGTCGAGCACGCGACGGCGATCGGCGATCTGTCAGGACTGGCGCGTTCGCTCGCGCTCCTCACCTACGCGGCGCTCGACCGCGGGGAGCTCTCGAAGGCCGAAGACCTCGCTCACCAGTTGCTCGGCGCGGAATCGCGGCTCGGGAACGTCTCGGGTGAGGCCGGCGCGCTCCGCGCGCTCGGCCGCTCATTCTTCGGGCTCGGCCGCTTCGCCGAGGCCGAGGCCACGCTCGACCGCGCACTCGCGCTCGCCGACCCGCTCGCGCAGGGCGGACAGCCGGCCGATCCCGCTTCGACCCTCCTCGTGCTCAGCTCCCTGGCCCTAGAGCGCGGCGACTTCGCGTCCGCGGCGACAACCCTTTCCGAGGCTCGCGCGGTGGCCGAGCGGTCGCCGTCCCGAGATCACCTCGCACCGCGGATTGCCGCCGAGCTTGCGCGACTCGCGCTCTACCAGGGCTCGCTCGAGGATGCCGCGCAGCATGCGGCGACCGCGCACGCGGCCGCGCTCGCACACGAATGCCGCCGATGTGGTGCGGGGATCGCGGCCACCCTGGTCGAGATCGCCTGCGCGAGCGGGGACCTGACCATTGCGGACGCGCGCCGCACCGAAGGTCTGGAGCACGCGTACCGCCTCGGCCTCCCGGTGGCGAGTGCGGAGATCCGCGCCGCCTCCGCGCGCCTCCTCGCGGCGCACGGCGATGTCGTCGGCGCCAGGAAGGAATGCACCGAGGCGCTCGCTGTCTTCGAGGAACGTGGCCCGACCTATCTCGCAGAGCGCACCCGGCGTCGCATCGCCGAGCTCGACGTCACCGGGCGCGCGAACAGCGCCTAGCGGTTATAGGACGAACTCTCCCGCCGCGATCTTCTCCCGGCCACCCAGGTACGAGCGAATGACGCGGGGGACCTCGAGCGAGCCATCGCCGCGCTGGTAGTTCTCCATGATCGCGATCATGAGGCGAGGGAGCGCGACCCCGGACGCGTTCAGGATGTGGACGTGCTCGGGCTTTCCACCAGCCTCGCGCCGGAAGCGGATGTTCGAGCGCTCGGCCTGGAACGATCCGCAGTTCGATGCTGATGAGACCTCGAGCCACTCGTTCGCGGCGGGGCCCCACGCGTCCACGTCGAAACCGCGCATCGCGGTGAAGCCAAGATCGCCGGTGCATCTTTCGGTCACGCGCACGGGAAGCTCGAGCTTCTCGAGCACCTCGACGGCGAGTGCCGTCATGCGATCGAGCCATGCGGGCGACTCTTCGGGGGCGCAGTGCACCACCATCTCGACCTTGTCGAACTGATGGCCGCGCTTGATACCACGCACGTCGCGGCCCGCGCTCATGTGCTCGCGGCGGAAGCACGCGGTGTACGCCACGTAGCGGCGCGGCAATGCCGCCGCGTCCAGGGTCTCGTCGCGATGCAGCCCCACGAGCTGCGGCTCCGCAGTGGGGACGAGCCACACGTCATCGTCCTCGTCGCGGTAAAGGTTCTCGTCGAAATGCGGGAGGTGCGCGCTGCCGATGAGCGTCTCGCGCCGGGTGACGAACGGCGGGTAGATCTCGGTGAACCCGGCGGCGATCTTGAGGTCGATCATCCAGGCGATGAGGGCGCGCTGCAGGGCCGCGCCGGCGCCGCGCAAGACGTAGAAGCGCGAACCCGAGAGCTTTGTGCCCCGCGGGATGTCGAGGATGCCGAGCGTCTCGCCGAACTCCCAGTGGGGCCGCGGGGCCAGCTCGAGCGGTTTCGGCTTGTCCTGGCGGATGACCTTGTTGTCGTGCTCGTCCTTGCCGCGCGGAACGCCTCGGTCGATCTCGTTCGGTATCCAGAGGAGCTTCTCGTCGCGCTCGGCCTCGAGAGCGGTCAGCTCGGCCTGCAGCGACTTGATCCTCTCCCCCACCTCGCGCATACGGGCTTTCACGTCGTCGCTTGGCGGCCCGCCGCGGCTGGCCTTGTTCCGCTCGGCGTTCAGGGCCTCCACCTGAGCCCTTAATTCGCGCGCCTTTTTGTCGAGCTCCAGGATCCGGTCGAGCGGCGCCTCGAAGCCACGCGCAGCGAGCATGTCGCGCACTTTCTCGGGATCCTCACGAATGCGCTGGAGAGGCGTCATCGAGCGCGTGCCATTATCCGTGCTCTCCCGTGTATGACGTGGTGCTCGTCGCCTTCGAAGGTCCCGACCGCTATTCGTTCGTCGGCGGCCTGGCGACGCGCATGATCGATCTCGGCGAAGCGCTGGTCGATCGCGGCTACTTCGTGCACCACCTGTTTGTCGGCGATCCGCGACTCCCTGCCCGCGAAGAGCGCGCCGGTGGGCGTCTCGTTCTGGAGCGCTGGTCTCAGTGGATCAGCACCTACCACCCGCGCGACGTGTACGACGGCGAGGACGGCAAGTGGCGCGACTTCTCGCGGACCGTCCCGGGTCACCTGGCAGACCTCATAGCCGCGTCGGCCGCGGAGGGACGAAGGACGGTCCTGCTCTTCGAGGACTGGCAGACGGCCGATGCGGCGATCGCGACCGCGGTGATCCTCGGCGTCCGCATGCCCGGCGCGGCGGCCATCCTGTGGAACGCGAACAACACGTACGGATTCGGGCGCATTGATTTCGATCTCCTCCGGCGCGCCGCGTCGATCACGACAGTCTCACGCTTCATGCGTGCCGAGATGTCAGCCGTCGGCGTCGACGCGGCCGTGCTCCCGAACGGCATCGCCGAGCGCTGGCTCAAGCCGCTCCCGCCGACCGAGGCACGTTCGTTGCGCGAGGCGTTCGGCGACCGGCCGACCTTCGTGAAGGTCGCGCGGTTCGATCCCGACAAGCGCTGGCTTTGGGCGATCGACGCGATCGCCTTTATGCGCGACGCCGGCCAGCGCCCGCGCCTCCTCATGCGCGGCAGCCGCAGTCCCTACGGCGACACGGTCGGCGCGCGTATCAGGGCGCGCGGGCTATCGATCGAGCGCGTCGCCCTGCCCGCCGAGGGAGTGACGCGGGACCTTGCCGCCGCGGTCGCGGCGAGCACGGCCGACGTGCTCTTCCTCGACTACTTCATCCCCGAGCGGACGCTCCGCGCGATGTACCAGGCCGCGGAGGGGGTGCTTGCGAACTCCGAGAAGGAGCCCTTCGGCCTCGTCGGTCTGGAGGTGATGGCCTCCGGCGGCGTGGCGTACGTCGGCCGCACGGGAGAGGACTACGCGGTCCCATTTGGAAACGCGGTGGTCATGCAGAGCGATGACCCGCGCGAGCTGCTGGCGACGCACGCGACGCTGCGCTCGCGTCCAGAAGTTGTGCGGGCGATACGTGCCGACGGAAAGGCGACCGCGAAACGCTTCGCGTGGCCGCGGGTCCTCGATGGCTACGAAGCCGCGTGGGAGACCGCCTTCATGCTGACGTCGACCTAGAGGCGCTCCTAGGAAGCAGCTCGTCCCGTCGGCTCCGCCTCCATGACTCGCCACGGGCTCAAGGCTGACGGAAGCGCTCCTCGCGAGTGAATCGCTCGTCGCTCTTCTTTTCCAGAATTTCGAAGCGCACGGCGCGCTCGACGAAGAGCGGCGCCATGCGGCGCGAGGCCGGAGCGAGCCACCGCACGCGCCTGGAGAAGCGCAAGTGATCGCTGAGGTAGTCGTTCAGCTCGGAGAGATCTTCGAACGGGATCGCGTGCCACAACCGGCCGCGCCGACGCGAGCGGAAAAGCTTGCGGCGGAGGACGTCCCGGATGGCGCGGTCCGACATCTGGTCGTCGGTCTTCGTGGGCCGCTGCGTACCGATGGTCCCGACCACTGCGCCCCCGGCGCTCCTGGCACGCACCCGCGCCGAAACGCGCGAATCAGGGCGCGCGTCGACGAAGACGCCTCGGTCAACGAGGATCCGGTGGGCCTCCTGGAGGGCATCGACCATGCCCTTGCGCGCAACTCATCAGAGCGTCCACGAGAAGATCACCACGTCGAAAGACGCGTCCGTCAGTCGAAGCGACTGCGCGGCTCCCTCGCGGAACTTCACGTTCGTCAGGCCTTGCCGCTTGGCCTCGGCGCGGCCACGTGAGAGCGCGCCGCGGTCCGGGTCGACCGCGAGCACCGAAGCGGCGTCGCGCGCGGCGCCAAGCGCGAGCCGTCCTTCGCCAGCGCCGATGTCCGCCACACGAAGTCTCCGCAGATCGAGCCCATAGGCGCCGAGCTCGATCTCAGCCGGCGGACGGAGATACCCGAGCCCGCCCGGAAGGATCTGCCCGATGCTAGCCGTAGCGCTCACCTAAGCCTGGAAGCATCGCACCAATGTGGTTGCCCGACGCGGCGATGCGCTGGGGATCCATCAGCGGGCTTCGGATGTCGTCGGGTGGCTCGGCGCCGGCGAACCACCACACGACCTCGAGGTTCGCACGGAACAGTTCATCGAAAACTCCATCCTCGGGCGACGAGTTCCGGCTCGAGTACCACCAGAACCAGTCGCTACCCTCCGCGACCATCAGCGGCTGTCGCACGCTCTTCGGCATGTAGCGAAGCGAGCCCCATTGCTCCTGTGCGAAGCGCCGCGTGCGCTCGAGCGCGCTCCACGCGCGGGCGTGCGCGGGCTCGCCGCTCCACACCCGAAGGTTCGCCTCGATCCACGACCCGGTGTGAAGGCGCGGGAGCTCGACGGTCGCCGGCGAGGTCTCGAGGAAATCCGAGATGCGGACAGTTTCGAAACGATCGTCCGCATCGAGCCTTCCGTATAACGCGCGCAGGAAGTCGTTGCCGTTGTTCGGGTACTGCTCCCAGGCGTTCTCGCCGTCAAGGATGATCGAGGCGAGATAGGGTCCGCCTTCGTCCGGCAACCGGTCCCGAGCGCGCTCGAGCTTCGCGATCATGTCGCGGACCGCGTCGTCCGGCTTCATATCGCCATAAACAAAACCGATGCGATCCGAGAGCTCGCGATCGCGGAATATCACTGTCGCCCCGTTCGCGAGCCGATACGGCCGATACAGGAGGGCCGGCTCGAGAAGCGCGCCCACCTCGTCCCGCCTAAGGTCGACGTTCACCGAGCGCGCGAGCACGCCCTCGTCGGAAGCGAACCAGGAAAAGCCGGCTTTGCGGATCGCGTCCGCGGCCTCGGGCGACACCGCACCTTCCGAGGGCCACACGCCACGCGGCCGTATACCGAACGCGCGCTCGTGCGACGCGATCGCCTCCTCCAGCTGGAACGCGGCGTCGTCCGGATACGCGAACGGGGTCTCCGAGAGCTGGGCCGACGGGTCGGAACGCAAGGCCGAGCGGTCGTCGATGATGAGCGGAAGGATCGGGTGGTAATAAGGCGTCGTCAGGATCTCGACCTGGCCATCACGCTCGAGCCGGTGATACAGGTGCGGCACGCCTGACGCCATGAACCGCTGACGGCCGATGACGTAGCGCACGTCCTCGCGCGTGAACCGCGCGCCCTTGTCGGCAAGCTCGACGAGGCGCTGATCGGAGCGGATGTCGTCCGGGTCGATCCACGCGAGGTTGAACCAGAGCGCGAGATCAATGAAGTAATCGTCCGAGAGAAGCTCGTGCCGGTCGCCCGTGGCCATCGCCAGCTGCAGGAGACGGCGGTACTCGTGGTACTGGTGGATGACGTTGCCGTGGTGGATCGAGAAGAACCGTCGCAGGATATGCGCGCGCTCCTCCTCGGCGAGCACGCCATCGACGGTGCGCATCGTGAGGCGCGTGTCCTCGTCGTCGGCGCCGCGCGCGTAGTCCTCGAGCTGATCGCGAAGGCTCGGGACCATCGTGAAGTTCACCTTTACGCGGGGGAACTCCTGTAGCAGACGAGCCATGTGGAGGTAGTCCTTCGACGCGTGGAGCCGCACCCACGGCAGCACGAACTCGCTGGTCTGCGGATGCTTGTAGTAAGGCTGATGCATGTGCCAGAGGATCGCGACGGGCAGCTTCTTGCCGTTCACGCGGCACGACCCAGGTCGTCGAGCCGGCGACGGACGCGCTCCGGTTCGATCGAGAGGAGAAGCCACCCGGCACGCGGCCCGTTCGGCTTGCCGATGAAGGCCAGGTAGATCGCCGCGAACGCGTCCTGCAAAGGCTTGCCCTTCGCGTCGACGAGGCCGACCTTCTTCGCGAGCTCGTACAGCTGGTTCTGCATCTCGCCCGCATCGTGGACCGTGCCGATGAGCGCCTTGATGGCGAAGAGGTATCGACGCTGCTCGGGCGTGAGTTCCACCGGTGGAGTTTCGTCGAGGACCTCGAACTTCGCGTCGTCTGGGGCCCAGCGCTCCAGCCAGGCGCGGGCGAGCTCGAGACGCCGGTGCAGCTCCCGCAGTTCGGTATCGGTGAGACGCGCGCCTTTCTCTTCCTCGGCCTCGGCCTCCGGCTTGATGCTCGGGATCTGCAGCCAGTTCGCCACCGTCGTAAAGCGCACGCGGAAGCCCGGCGCCGCGGGTGTCGGCGACACTTGCGAGAGCCGCCAGGTCTTTCCGAGATCGCTCTCGGGGTCCTCGCGGTACGCGTCCGCCGCGCGGTCGTACTCATCCATGAGACGAGGCAGCGTCATGCCCGCCGGATCGAACTCGAGGTGACGCTTGGGTGGCGTGCGCAGCATCAGAAAGCGCGCGATCTCGGGCGGGTAGATCGCCACGATTTCGTGCGCCTCGGCACCGATGCCTTTCGAGCTCGCCATCTTCTTGCCGCCGAGGAGGAAGAACTCATGCTGCAGGCCGGGCGGGGGTTCCTTCTTGAAGACCTCGCGATAGATCTCGTTCGAACGCTCGCGTGAACCTCCAGCGGTGAGGAGATCCTTGCCGCCCTCCTCATAGGTCACGTCGAAGTGGTCCCACTGCGCGCACCACTGCTCGTTCCAGAGAAGCTTTGCGTTGCCCTTGAACGGCGAGATGCGCCCCTTGTGCCCGCAGCCTTTAGCCCACTCGACGTAGTCGGACTTGCATTCGTAGGCGACGGTCCTGCCGTCGTAGTCGGTCGCGAGCGTCGTGCCGATGCGTCCGCAGTTCTCGCAGATCACGGCGACCGGGAGCCATCCCTCAGGATGGTCAACGTTCGCAACGCGTTTGTGCACGCTGCGGATCGTCTCAGCGTTGCGCAGCACGAGGTCGATCTGGCGGTCCAGAACACCCGATCGATAGAGGTCGCGCATGCGATGGAACTCGGGGACGATACCGAGGCCCGCGAACAGAGCGACGAAACGCGTTGCGTGATAGTCGGCAAAGTCGGTGCCGACCGAAGGATCCGGACTCGGGATCGTGCAGAGCGGCTTGCCCATGTGCTCGGCCATCCCCGCGCGTTCCTTCATCGACTGCGAGTCCATGGGGTCGTAGTCATCGATCGTGTAGACGAACCGGACATCGAACCCGTGGGCCTTGAAGGTGCGGAACAGGGCGTCGCTGATGATCGGGCCGCGCAGACCGGAGATAGGCACGGGTCCCGATGGGGTCTTCGAATCGCGCACCACGTGCGTCCGGCCAGGTGCGAGGTGCCGCACCTCCTCGTCGGCCCAGAAGGCCGCCTCGTGCCCTGAGCTCAACGTACGGCGAGGATCTTCATCTCCACCGCGCCGGCCGGAACGACCAGCCGGACCGTTTCCCCTGCGCGGTGCCCCATGAGTGCCTTACCGACCGGAGATTCGTTCGAGATGCGCCCCTCCGCGGGCGCGGCCTCGGCCGAGCCGACGATCACGTACTGCTCCTTCGATCCCTCGGCCTCGACCATCACGTGGCTACCGATCTCGACTGTCTCGTGCTTCGCTTTCTCGTCGATGATCTGAGCGTTCTTCACCATCTGCTCGAGCGTGAGGATGCGTCCCTCGAGGAACGCCTGATCGTTCTTCGCCTGCTCGAGCTCGGAGTTCTCGGTGAAGTCTCCGAACTCCATGGCCGCGTGAATGCGCTCGGCGACACGCTGACGGCCAGCGGCCTTCAGGTCGTCGAGCTCCGTCTGGATCTTCTTGAGACCATCCGCGGAGACGTAGACAGGCTTTTCAAGGTTGTTCATTGGAGCCTCCGCTTTCTGCGCACGGCCTTTGCACCCGTGCATGCCGTTGGAATGAAAAGCGCTGAAGGCCGGGGGCCCTCAGCACTCAACCGGGCGTACTCTTTTGTGCCGGAAATTGTACGACACGCTCACCTCTCCGGCGACCTTCCGCAGGCGCGTCCTGACCTGGTACGGGCGCTCCGGCCGCGACCTTCCCTGGCGCCGGACCCGCGACCCCTACCGGGTCCTGGTCAGCGAGGTGATGCTCCAGCAGACGCAGGTCTCGCGGGTTCTTCCCGCCTACCGACGTTTCCTCGGGCGATTCCCGACGCTTCGCGCTCTCTCCCGGGCACCCCTCGGCGAGGTGCTGCGCGAGTGGTCGGGGCTCGGCTACAACCGGCGCGCGCGCGACCTGCACCGGATCGCACGGAGGCACTCCTCCGGGCTGCCGCGAACCGTCGCCCTGCTCGACGCCCTCCCGGGCATCGGTGCCTACACCGCATCCGCCGTCGCCTGCTTCGCGTTCGGCGAGGCGGGAGCGTTCGCCGACACCAACATCCGCCGCGTCCTCGGGCGGGCGATACTCGGCCGCACCGCCAGCGATCGCGAAGCGATCGAGCTCGACAGGCGCTTTGGCTCGAGACCCGAGGCGGCAGGGTGGCATCACGCGCTCATGGATATCGGAGCGACCATCTGCCGGAGCTCGAAGCCACGTTGCGAGGCTTGTCCCGTCCAGGCGATATGCGCCTACGAAGGTGCCGAGCGAGCCCCGCGGCGAAAGCAATCGCCATTTGGATCGAGCGATCGCCGCGTGCGCGGCGCGATCGTCCGTCATCTCGTGGGGTCAAATACCGGCCTGACGATCGATGCGCTTCGACGCGACATCAAAGACGCCCGCGTACCGCGCCTCGTGCGCATCCTCGCGAGCGAGGGCCTCGTGACCGAATCAGCCGGGACAGTTCGTCTTCCGGCGCGCTGAGCCGAATGGCACCTAGCGCGAGAACCCGATCAGGCCGGCTCGAGGCGCAACGTCGTGGGCAAGACGGACGGAACCAGCATCGAATCGAGCGAGCCGCCCTTGCCGTATTTCTTCCGGTAGCCATCCGAGGCGCGCTTCACCGAAACGCCGTCGGTGGCGGCGATCGCGCGCACAGGGATGCGCTGCCCGTTCACGACAAGCGCTCCCGGGCCAGCCACGAGCTCGCGAAACCAGCGTGACGTCGGCCCGCGAACGGCGCGGATCAACACGTCATCCCCGTCGACCACGACCCAGATTGGTACGGAATGCTTGGAACCTTTCGGCGAGCGCGTCTCGATGTCGACCTCGCCCGAGCGGTCGAGCAGCGCGATGGTTGCCTTCGGAAAGCTCAGTCCCGCTCCGGAAGGGGCGGGCCGGCGATGGCCAGCGCGTGGCGGTCGGGTGGAAGGAATGCCCGCGCGATCTCAACGACCTGATCGACCGTGACCGCGCGCAGCTCGCGCGGGTATCGCTCGGCGTAGTCGTCGCCCAGCTCGAAGACCTCGCCCTCGAGAAGGAGAGAGGCGACGCCCGCCGGGCTTTCGCGCGCGACGTCGAGCTCACCGACGAGCTTGTCCTGAGCGAGGTCGAGGTCGTCTTGGGAGACCTTCCCGTCGACGATCTTTCGCAGTTCCTCAAGCGTCGTGCTCACCGCGCGGTCGACGTTGATCGGATTGACGCCCATGCGCACGACCCACGGTGACTGGCCGCGCGAGCCGCCGAGCGTGCTGAAGACGTAGTACGCGAGCCCGAGCTCGTCGCGGACCACGTGCCCCGCGCGGCTCGCGAAGGTGTCCGCGGCGAAGACCATGTTGGTGACGCGCGCCGCGACGAACCGCGGATCCGTCCGCGGCAGACCGGGCCAGCCGAGCACGACGTCGCTCTGGGTCTTGTCGGGGACAACCTCGAGCTTTCGCACCGCCGTCGTCAGGCGCGCCTCGGGGACTTTCCTCTCCTCGCGAGGCCCGCCCGCGCGCCACGAGGAAAACGCCTTCGCTGAGTCATCGAAGACCTGCTGAGCCTCTACCCCTCCGGCCACGACGAGGACGGCGCCGTCCGGACGGATGGCGCGCCGGTGATGCTCGCGAAGGTCTTCGGCCTTCGCGCTGCGCACCACTTCGAGGTCGCCGATCGGCCGGGCACGGAAGGGATGTCCTTTCGGATAAACGAGCTCGCGCCACGCGCTCTCGGCGACGGCGCGCGTGTTCTTCGCGTCCTCCTCGATCTGCGCGACGGTCTGCTGCTGTACGAGCTCGGCCTCCTTGTCGGCGAAAGCCGGACGCACGACAGCGTCGGCCGTCAGCTCGAGCAGGACTTCGAGATCGCTACCCAACGATTGCGCGATGAACGTCGCCGCGTGCGATCCGACGTCGAGACGCGCGGCGGCACCGATTCCGTCGAGGGCGTCTGCCCATGTCTTCGCGTCGCGCGTGGTGGTGCCGCGGAGCATGGTCTGCGCGCAGAGACGTCCGATGCCGGGACGGCCGGCGGACTCGAACCACTGGCCCGCTTCGATGGCGAGGAGTACGGCCGCGGAGAGAAGACCGGGGATCGGGATGACGACGACCCGCAAGCCGTTGTCGAGGCGATGGCGGCGAACGTCCACTAGGACTCCTCCGGGACGAACCAGCCCACGACGCGGCCCTTTTCCTGGAACACCGACTCGGCCGCGGCGCGGACGTCCTCGGCGGTGACCGCGGCGAGGCGGTCGTACCACTCGCCGAGCGATGTGGCCGCGCCGGTCGCGAGGAGCTGGCCAAAACGGAAGGCGCGCCACGTGACGGTGTCGGTCATGAACGCGCTCGCCGACAGCATTTGCCTGCGCACGCGACCGAACTCCTCGTCGCTGAGCGCAGTCCGAGCGACCTTTCCGAGCTCGTCAAGTATTACGCGCTCGACGCGATCGTGGGTCACACCCGGCCGCATGTGCGCCTCGGCCACGAAGAGGTACGGGTCCTTCATGAGCTGGAACGAGGCCTCGACTGTCGTGGCGAGCCCAGTGTCGACGAGCGCGCGATAGAGCCGGGCCGAGCGGCCGGATGCGGCCTCTCCGCCCGCCCCTGCGCCACCGAGCGCGACGGCGAGAGCCGAGAGCGCGGCCGCGCGCGGATCCGTTGCGCGAGGCGCCTTGTGTCCGATCTGGATGATGGGGAGAGCGCCGCCGGCGCGACGGACGATGACGCGCTTCTCGCCGTACTGCGGCGGCTCGGGCGCCTTAGGCGGTTCGATCGGAACCTCAGCCTCGAGGCGGCCGAATGCCGAGGCTGCTCGATCGAGCAGCTCGTCCGCCGGCGCGTCGCCCGCGACAATGAAGTACGCGTTGTTCGGCGCGTAGTGGCGGCGGTAGTGCGCGTAGAGACCATCGCGCGTCATGAGCTTGATCTCTTCTTTGCTCCCGATCACGCCCTGCGCGTAGGGGTGTCGTGCGAACGCGACGGCCTGAAGCTGCTCGCCGAGGAGGAACGATGGCTCGTTCTCGAGTCCCTCGCGCTCACTCACGATGACGTTGCGCTCGGCCTCGGTCTCTTCGACGGTGATGAGCGCGTTGCGCATGCGGTCCGCCTCGAGCTCGAGCGCGACTGGGTATCGCTCAGCCGGCACGGTCTCGAAGTAGCACGTCACGTCCTCGCTGGTGAACGCGTTCCAAAGCGCGCCGTACCGCGCGAGAAGCTTGTCGAGATCACCTTTCGGATGCCTCGGCGTGCCCTTGAAGAGCATGTGCTCGAGGAAGTGCGACATCCCAGTCGTCCCGGGCACCTCGTTGCGTCCGCCCACCTGATACCAGACCCACAGCGAGATGACTGGGGCGTGCCGCGCCTCGAGCGCGTGCATTACAAGCCCGTTGTCGAGGCGGCGCGAAGCGGGGGCGTCGGTCAGCGTGGGGATAAGAAAAGTCTAGCGTCGGGCGAAGCGCCGGGTTACCGGCTCGAGAACTGGTACGCGTGCGCGAAGACCTCGTATTCCCACGGAACAGTCGGGGTTGGGTAGGAGTCGTGCATCTCGATCTTCACCGTCCCCCCCGCGGCAAGGCTGAACCACGGTCTCCCCGTCGTGGTGAGCTCGGGCCGCCACTGCAGAGCCCCCAGGACAGCGCGGGATGGCGCTTTGCTCCGCACGACAACAACCAGGTGGAGCTTCGAGAACGCGGGCACCGCGTCCGTCGTTGCGATGGTCAAGTCGCACCCGATGACACCAACCGCGGGATCGTCGGCGCATGTTTGGTTCGCCACCACGACGCCGCCGACTTCGCCGATCGTGGTCAGGCTCCGGGCGACCTTGAACTCCTGCACGTCGCTCTTCGCGAACGTCTTGTCAAACCTCACGACCGTCCACGAATCGCCGGGCGGGATGGGGAAATACCAGTTCTGAAACTTCGGGTCGGCTCGATCGGGCGGCACGTCGGCGTTACCGATGCGCTCATCGCTCACGGCGAGTCCGTCGGCGCTCCGCACGCGCACCGTCATGAACCAGTCCAGGACGAAGGCGTTGGGATTCGAAAAGAAGATCGCTGTCTTCGTGACCGACGCGCCAGTACGGACCTCGAGCGGATTGACCTCGTACGTGAGCGGAAGGATGTCGGGCTTCGGTGCGGCGGTGGCCGAAGGTAGGGGTATCGGCGTCTGTCGATACGCTGGAGCCTCGACGCTGCAAGACAACAGCACGGCCGAGACCAGAGCGCACGTCAGGACGCGACGCATCACCACGAGCCTAGTCCCGGGCCGCGCGAACCTCGGTGACTACGGCGTCGCGAACCTCGCGCTCAGAACGGCCTTCACGGCGATGGCCGAGTCAACCGAACCGAACACGCCGGGCCTCTCGGTGTACTCGTCGAGCACCGCGGCGATCGCGATCGACGGCTGCTCGAACGAGGCGAAGCCGATGAACCACGCGTGAACCTTGCCTGGTGTGGATGACTCGGCAGTGCCGCTCTTGCCTGCCGTGCTCGTCGCGAACCCGTTGAACACGAAGGACACCGTCCCGTCCGCGTCGGTAGTCACTGCGTGCATACCATCGCGGATGAGAGAGAGATCGGTCGGGATGGCAAGAGTCGAGCCCGCCTGGGTCTTTGGATAAGTCTTGGCGGTCTTGCCGTCGCGCTCGCGGAGCTCGATCACGAGACGAGGCTTCCAGAGGATCCCATCGTTTGCGAGGGCCGAGGCGTAGTTCGCCATCTGAAGGGGCGTCGCGAGAAGAAAGCCCTGACCGATCGCCAGGTTCGACGCGTCGCCCGGATTCCACGTCTGATCGCCGGGATTCGTGAAGTGCTGCTTTTTCCAGTCCGGGCTCGGCACGAGACCCTCGGCTTCGAAGACGAAGTCGATGTCCGTGGCTTTGCCGAGGCCAAAGCTTTTCGCACTGTTCGGCAGCAGGTTCGGGTCGCGGTCGTTGAGCCGCTTGCCGATCTCATAGAAAAAGGTGTTGCAGCTTCGCGCGAGCGCGGTGCGAAGGTCGATCGGCCCGAGGTTGCCGGTCTCGTGATTGAGCTGCACCCACTGCGCGCCGTAGCCGGTCCAGCGCGCTGGGCAGTCGATGCGATCGCCCCAGTTGTAGACGCCGTTCCTCATCGCGGCAGCCGCTGTGATCGGTTTGAACGACGAGCCGGTCGGGTACTGGCCGAACGTCGCTCGGTTGAAGAACGGCCGCTTCGGATCCGACGTGTACCGCGCGATCGCCGCCGCGTCGCCCTCAACGAGGGCGTTCAGGTCGAACGTCGGACGGCTCGCGAGGGCAAGGATCTCTCCGGACCACGGATCCTCGGCCACGATCGCGCCTTTGTTTTCCCCGAGCGCGTTCTCCGCCGCACGCTGCAGCTTCGGATCGAGCGAGAGGACGACGTCGCGCCCAGGCACCGGCGCGGTTTCCCCGAGCGTCTCCACGGGGCGCTCGTCCGGCTCGACGATGCCAAGCCGGAACCCGTAGCTGCCACCGAGCTCGTCGTCGAGCGCCGCCTCGAGCCCCGTGTCTTTCTTGCCGATGAGGTCTCCGGCTTCGATACCCCGAGCCGTCTTCGCCTTGGCCTCGGCGTCGCTCGCCTCAGAAAGATAGCCAAGGGTGTGCGACGCGAGTCCGGTCGGGTAGCTCCGCACGCGCGTCGCCTGGACTTGGACGCCTTCGATCAGCGAGAGCCGCGTGCGGAGCGCGTCGAGCTGGGCTGCGGGAATGATCTTCACCGGAACGAAGAGATCCGGCTTCACCCAGGACTGCGTGTACTTCGCTTTGACCTGTTCCGGCGTCATCGCGAGCGCCGCCGAAAGGGATGACAGGAGGCCGGCCTCGGACCGGATCTGTCCGGTGACCACGCCGACGACGCCCGCCTCGACGAACGTCGCGAGCTCGGTGCCGTCCCGCGCGACGATCCGGCCTCGCGACGTCGGCAGCCGCGTCATGCGGACGAGACGACCGGCGGTGAGATGCGGAAGGATCGCCTCGGGCGTCCAGGCGATCCGCCAGACCGCCTTGTCCTTTTCTCCGACCATCACGAGCTGGAGCATGGTCGCGCGAGCGATATCACCGACGCGCTGGGTGTGGAAGGTCACCTCGAGTGGCACGCTCGCCTTTCGCGGATCGGGCGACCCATTTGGGAGTGCGGGATGCGTACCCGTACCGGGCTTCGCCTCCAGCGATGCGAGCGTCATCTCCTCCGCGATACGTGGGAGCCGGTCGATGAAGCCGGCCGTTGTGACCTGGGCTTTGGCGTCGTCGGTCAGGAGGTCCCACATCGCCTGGTAGTCCGACTTCTGCCACGCGGCCGCATACTGACGCGCGATCGGCTCGGGTGGAGGCGGTCCCGGCTCGCAGGCACCCAGCACCATCGCACAGAGGATCGCGACCGCGGCGACGAGGCCGCGGTTAATACCCAGCGGCCTGACCCTCGCGGCGCGGATCCGCGCCACCGGCGAACGACCCGTTCGGCTCGATCGCGATCGCTTGTGCGCCCCCGGTGATCTCGTCCCAATCTCCAAGCACGGCGACCTCGTGGCCCTTGGCCGCGATCCCGCGGCGGATGGCCTCGGGATACCGGCGCTCCATCTTCAGTGTGCGCCCCGACTCGTGATACCAGCGAGGCTCCTCGATCGCTTGCTGCACGTCCATACCGAAGTCGATGAGGCCGACCGCGAGCTGGAAATTCGTCTGCACCTGGGCGTGGCGTCCGGGCGTTCCGAAGACGAAGCGCGGCATCGAGCCTTCGAGCGCGATGACGGTGTTCAAGGTGTGCACCGGCCGCTTGCCGGGCGCGAGCGCGTTCGGTGAGCGCTGATCGAGCGAGAAACCCGAGAGGCGGTTGTTGAGCAGGATCCCTGTGCCCGGCACGACCGTCGCGGCCCCGAACGCGCTGAACACGCTTTCGATGAGCGAGACCGCGTTGCCGTCGCGATCGACCACGGCAAGGTACGTCGTGTCGGCCGGCGTCATGAGCGAGCCCGCCTCACTGCGCTCGGTCGCCTTCGGATTAACGGCACGGCGACGAGTGGCGACGAATTCGGCGTCGAGCAGGCGACGAGCATCGAACTCGACCCGCGACGGGTCTCCGGCATGGGCGTCGCGATCGGCGAACGCCAGCTTCTTGGTCTCCACCATCAGATGGATGAGCTCCACGCTTCCCCACTCGAGCGATCGCAGGTCGAGACCCTCGACGATGGCGAGCTCCTCGAGAAGGATGTGGCCCTGCGAGACCGGGGGCTGCCCGAAGAGACGTAGGCCGCGGTAGTTGAGCGCGAGCGGCTCGGGGCGATCGGTTCGGTGCGCGGCGAGATCGGCGCGGTCGATCGAGCCGCCGATCGACGCGATAGCCGTCGCGAACCGCTCTGCAAGCTCGCCGCGATAGAAGGCATCGGCCCCGTCCTGGGCAACGGCTCTCAGCCAGACGGCGAGGTCGGGCTGCTGGAGCATCTCCCCGGCGCGAGGCCAGCGGCCGCGCGGGCCATAGAGCTGCGCGGCCTCCTCATCCTCGGCGAGCCGCTCGCCCTCGCTGGCCATCGCTTCAGCAAGCACTTCGCTCACCGGGAAGCCGTTCTCGGCGTAGCCGATCGCTGGAGCCAGGGCCCGATCGAGACCCAGCCGGCCATGGTCGGCGACGAGATCGGCCAGCCCGGCGATGAGACCAGGGACCGTCGCGATCGTCGCGCCGCGTGCAGGGAACGCCCCGCCAAAGCTCTCGGGCTCGAGGGCGTGCGGCGCCGCGCCCGAGCCGTTATATGCGGTCACCTCGCGTGACCGCGCGTCGTACGTCAGCGCGAACATGTCGCCGCCTATAGAGGTGCGATGCGGCATGACCACGGCGCACACCGCGGCTGCGGCGACCGCGGCGTCGGCGGCGTTGCCGCCTTCGCGAAGAGCGGCGAGGCCGGCAGACGTCGCGAGGTGATGTCCGCTCGCGACCAGACCGTTTGCCGCTCGGACCGTCGGGCGAGTCGTCACCTGCCGTCGATGGTACTCAAGGGACAAGCGCGATCGCGATGCGCGACACGACAGCTGAGACCGCTGCGATAGCGAGACCCAGGCTGAGCGAGCCACGCGGCCGCGGGACCATCGGCGCTAGCGCGAGCGCGAGGAGGACGAAACCGTAATGCGGACTTCCCTGCGTTAGAAGTCCACCAAAGAGGATGTAGCCGATGCCGATCCACGCGATCGGGGCGAGGCTTTCGACCAGGATGACGATCGCGCAGATCCCCGCGGCCAGCACCGAACCCCAGAGCACGTACTCGGCGAAGGTCGCCGCGAACCGCCCACCCGTCTCGGTGAATGCCAGCACGCCGATCGCGGCCGTGTCGAAACCGGCGGCGAAGAACCGCGCCGCTTTCCCCATGCGGCTCACCCGGGTGACTTTCCTCCGGGCTCGACTCCGAGGAACAGCCGCGTGTAGCCGACCGGCTCGCTCGATGACAGGGGCTCGGGGATCGTCCCGTCGAGGTGCAGCAGCATCGCGTGCTCGTCGCACGCGAAGCGCTTGGGGCAGACCGGGCACTCCGACGCGCTTTTCTCGGGCAGCCGCCCGAGACTCGTGAGAACAAAGCCGCAGCGCTGGAAGAAGTCCGGGACAAGCGTCAGCGCGAAAACCCGTCGCAGACCGAGCCGCCGCGCCTCAGCGACGCACGCCAGGACAAGCTGTCGGCCGATGCCGCGGCCAGCAGCATCAGGACGCACGGCGAGCGATCGCACCTCGGCCAGATCGGGCGTGAGTACGGCGAGGGAACAGCATCCTAGGAACCCAGACGCGTCTACGGCGACGACGAAATCGCGAAGATGCTCGAGCAGGAAGTCGCGCGATCGCTCGAGCATCCGGTCATCGGCCGCGTACCCGTTGATGAGCACCCGCATCTCTTCGACGTCCTCGACACGGGCTGCCCGGATGGCCACGCTCATCGCTTGAGCGCCGCGGTCACTTCGGCGAGCGCCTCGCGTACGCGCGCGGGCGCCGTACCGCCGGCCGAGGCGCGCGACGCGACGGATCGTTCCGGGCGGATTTCCTCAAGGGCGCTCGGTTCGAACCGCTTGTCGTGGCGCCGGAGGTCGTCGACCGTCATTCCGCCGAGATCCTTGCCCGCTGCCATGCGCTCTCGCACGAGCCGCCCGACGATCTCGTGCGCCTCACGGAACGGAACGCCGCGTCTGGCGAGGTGATCGGCGAGGTCGGTCGCGCCGAGCATCCCGCGCTCCGTGGCGAGGCGCATGGCATCGCGGTCGAACCGAAGCTCGCGCACGACGAGCGCGAGCGCCCCGAGCGCCGGCGCCGCGACCGCGCCGTCATAGAGGGGGACGCGCTGCTCCTGAAGATCGCCGTTGTACGCGAGTGGCAGACTTTTCAAAATAGTGAGGACGGCAACGAGGTCACCGATCAGGCGCGCGGCGCGGCCGCGGACCAGCTCGGGTACGTCGGGGTTCTTCTTCTGCGGCATGATGCTCGACCCGGTCGCGTGCTCGTCGGACAGCTCTACGAAACCGAATTCCGCGCTCGACCAGAGAACGAGCTCCTCAGCGATGCGCGATGCGTGAACCGCGGCGAGGGCTGCCGAGTAGAGGAAATCCGCGATGAAATCACGATCGGCGACGGCGTCGACGCTGTTGCGGAAAGCGCGAGGAAGACCGAGCTCCTTCGCGACCGACGCGGGGTCGACCGGGTGCGGCGTGCCGGCAAGGGCGCCGGCTCCGAGTGGAGAGGTCGCAGCGCGCTCCCGCGCCTGTGCGATTCGCTGGCGATCGCGGCGCAGTGGCTCGACATGCGCGAGCAGGTGATGCGCGAGCGAGATCGGCTGCGCGCGTTGCATGTGCGTGTAGCCGGGAAGGATCGTGTCGACCTCGCCGGTCGCCCGATCGACGAGTGCCTGCGCCAGATCGACCACCGCGCCATCGAGCTCGTCGAGGAGCTCGATGACCATAAGGCGGAGGTCGAGGGCCACCTGGTCGTTGCGGCTACGCGCCGTGTGCAGCTTTCCAGCGACCGCGCCGGCGCGCTCGTAGAGGACCTGCTCGACGGCCGAATGGACATCTTCAGCGCCGGCGGGCCACGGGAACGTGCCGGACGCGAGCTCGGCCGAGATCCGTTCGAGCTCGTGCACCAGGAGCGCGGACTCCTCCGCGCTCACGATCTTTTGCCGGCCAAGCATCCGCGCGTGCGCGATGCTGCCCCGGACGTCGTGCGCCGCGATCCGTCGATCGAGGTCGAGCGAAGACGTGAACGCGCGGATCCGCGGGTCCAGTCGCTTATCGAATCGACCAGACCAGAGGCCCTTCATCGTTTGGCCGGCTTCTTCGCGCTCTTCTTCGGCGCGGAGAGCGCCTTCCTTGGAATATCGAGCGATGCCTCGCTCCCCTCGCCCCAGAGCGCCTGGGTCCGCGCCTGCGTGCGCAGCGGCAATCCGAACACGCGGATGAATCCTTCGGACGCCTTGTGATCGAACGCGTCGCCCTTCCCGTAGGTCGCGAGAGATGTCGAGTACAGCGAGTGCGGTGAGCGTCGCCCCACTACGGTCGCGGTGCCGCGGTCGAGCCGAACGCGGACGTCGCCGGTCACGAAACGCTGCGTGCTGCGCACGTAGGCAGCGAGGTCTTGGTGGTGCGCCGAGAACCAGAGACCGTTGTATACAAGCTCTGCGTACTCGCGGCCGACTTGGGCCTTGAACCGGAGCGACTCCTTCGTGAGCACCAGCGACTCGAGCGCGCGATGCGCCTGGTGCAGGAGCACCGCGGCCGGCGCTTCGTAGATCTCGCGCGATTTGATCCCGACCAGGCGGTCTTCGACCATGTCGATGCGCCCCACGCCGTGCTTCCCGGCGATGTCGTTGAGACGCTGCACTAGATCGACGCTCTCGATTTTCGCGCCGTCGAGCGTGACGGGAACGCCCTCCTCGAAGCCGATCTCGATCTCGCGCGGTCTCGCCGGCGCCTCGTCGGGGTCGACCGTCCATTGGAAGACGTCGCGCGGCGGCGCTCCCCACGGGTCTTCGAGCACACCGGCCTCGATCGAGCGGCCCCAAAGGTTCATGTCGACGCTGTAGGGGCTCTTTTTCGTCGCCTCGACCGGGATCCCGTGCCTCTTCGCGTAGTCGATCTCCTCGTCGCGGGTCATGTTCATCCCGCCGCGCATTGGCGCGATCACCGTGAGATCGGGCGCGAGCGCACCGACGGCGAGGTCGAAGCGCACCTGGTCGTTGCCCTTGCCGGTGCAGCCGTGAGCGACGAAGCGCGCGTTCTCCGATCTCGCCGCGTCGACCAGGAGCTTCGCCAAAAGCGGACGGCCGAGCGCCGTCGCCAGCGGATAGCGGTCCTCGTACAGCGCGCCGGCCTGCAACGCCGGCCACACGAAGTAGCGAAGGAAGATGTCACGCGCGTCCTGAACGATCGCTTTGCGTGCGCCGCTCGCGATCGCCTTGCGCTGCACCGCGTCGAGGTCGCCGGTCGCGCCGAGATCGCCGGTGCACGTGACCACCTCGAAACCGAGCGTCTCACGAAGCCACGCCACGGCGACGCTCGTGTCGAGGCCGCCCGAGTAGGCGAGGACGCAGGTCTCGCCCGCGTACTGCTTCGTCATTTCCCGTCCCTTCGCGCGATACCGAACGACGTAAGGCGTCCGAGGAGCGCGCGCGCTTGGCGCTCGGTCGTCGCGGCGATGAATACGGTGTCGTCGCCGGCGAGCGTGCCGACGACCTGATCGAGGCGCGAGGCATCGAGCGCGGCGGCGAGCGCGTTCGCGGTGCCCGGAAGCGATCGCAGGATGACGAGATTCGTCGCGAGCGCGCCTTCGACCGGGTAGTCCTCGCAGAATCGGCGCAGCCGCTCCATCCCGCCGCTCGGCGCGGCGGCCGACGGCGGCGCATACGCATGCGTCCCGTCACGGGCCACCTTCACGAGCCCGAGCTCGACGATGTCCCGCGACACGGTCGCTTGCGTCGCCGCGAACCCCGCGCCGCGAAGCGCACGGACTACGTCGGCCTGCGTCGAGAGCCGCTGGCGGGACACGACCCGAAGCAAGGCCTGCTGCCGGTGGTGCTTGCGCGCGAGCGCATCTCTCATGCCGCGGCCTCGAATACGGTGCCGACCTGCTCGCCCGCGAGAAGCCGTTCGACGGAATCGACCCCGCGAGTCGCCACGATGGCGGCGCGGCATCCCGCCGCGGCCGCGATGAGGCACGCCTCGACCTTCGGGAGCATGCCTCCCTCGATCGTGCCGTCGTCGACCAGGGCGCGGGCTTTGTCAGCGTCGAGCCGCGCGATCACGCGGCCGTCCTTGCCGCGCACGCCGGGAACGTCGGTGACGAACACCAGAAGGCGCGCGCCGAGGCTCGCGGCGATCGCCCCGGCCGCCGCATCGCCGTTCACGTTCAGGATCTCGCCGGAGGCACGGTCGAGTGCGGCCGGCGCCACGATCGGTACGCGGCCCGCGTCGACGAGCTCCTCGACGAGTGCGCTATCGACAAGGGTCACGCGGCCGACGAGCCCGAGCTCGGCGTCCTCGCGCTCGGCGCGCAGCATTCCCCCATCGATGCCTGTGAGGCCGACCGCAGGCACGCCCCGCGCGATGAGCGCGCCGACAACGCGCCCGTTCGCGAGACCGCCAAGCACGGCAAGCGCGAGATCGCGCGTCTCGGCGTCACTGACACGAAGACCTCGCACGAAGCGGGTCTCCATGCCCAAGCGCTCCGCCCACTCGCCGACCAGCGGCCCTCCGCCGTGCACAACCACGAGCGGATGGCCGGCGTCGTTGAGCGCGACGACCGCGTCGAGCGCCGCGTCATTCTCGGCACCGACCGATCCGCCGATCTTCAGCACGAGCAGGTCCTTACGTGGTGTATTCGGCATTGATCCGCACGTACTCGGGGGAGAGATCGGTACCCCAGGCGCGCGCCGACTCTGAGCCCACACCGAGATCGACACCGATCGTGATGTCGTGCTGCTCGAACACGCGGCGCACCGCCTCGCTGTCAAAAGGCCGCGGGGAGCCCTGCGCGAATACGGCGACATCGGCGATGTGGACGCTGGCTCTGTTCTGATCCACTTTGGCGCCGGAGCGACCGGCCGCCGCGAGGATGCGGCCCCAGTTTGGATCGGCGCCATGGATCGCGGTTTTCACCAGATTCGATGTCGTGATCGTCCGCGCCGCCCGGCGCGCATCCTCGGCCGACGCCGCGCCGCTCACTCGGACCTCGAACACCTTGGTCACGCCTTCGCCGTCTGCGAGGATCGCTCGCGCCAACCTCTCGCAAAGGCCGCGTACGGCTGTGCCGAACTTCTTGAGATCGTCGCCGCGCGGCTGGATGCCCGACGCACCGTTCGCTAGGGCGAGGACGGTGTCGTTCGTGCTCGTGTCGCCGTCGACGCTGATTCGGTTGAAGCTCTCATCCGCGGCGTCCTCGAGTATTTCCTGAAGCTCTTCGGCGGCCACCTCCGCGTCGGTCACTACGAACGAGAGCATCGTCGCCATGTTCGGGTGGATCATTCCGGCGCCTTTCGCGACCCCTCGGAGGTGAACCGTCCCAGCCTCGAGGGGGACGTCGACGCCGATGAGCTTTGGCTTCGTGTCGGTGGTCATGATCGCCTTCGCGACGTCGATCCACGCCTCGGGCGCGAGCTTCATGTCTTTCACCGCGGCCACGATGCGGCTCACCGGAAGCGGCACGCCGATGACGCCGGTGCTCGCGACGGCTACCTCCTGCGGATCGCATCCGACCCGCGCCGCCACGGCCTCCGCCATGGCGACCGCGTCGCGCTCGCCCTGCTCGCCGGTGCAGGCGTTGGCGTTCCCCGAATTGACGACGATCGCCCGCAGCCTTCCGTGCTCGAGGTGGCGCCGGGTCACGACGCAAGGCGCCGCGATCACCTCGTTCGTCGTGAAAACACCCGCCGCCGCGCAGATGCGGTCCGACACGATGAGCGCGACATCGGTGCGCCGGCGCGTGCCGTCCTTCACCCCAGCCGACGCGGTGCCGACCGTGAATCCGAGCACTTCGTCGGTCATGGCCAGAGCGGCAGGGCCTCGAGCCCCATCGTCTCGGGGTAGCCGAACCTCGCGTTGAAGTTCTGGAGCGCGGACCCGGCCGCGCCTTTCACGAGGTTGTCGAGCGCGGCGAACGCGACCAGGCGCGCGTTCTCCTCATCGACGAGGGCGTGCACCAGGCACCAGTTGCTCCCGAGCGTGGCCTTCGTCGCGGGATACGTGTCGAGTACACGGACGAAAGGCTCCTCCGCGTATTCCTTCGCGTAGGCAACCGCGACGTCCTTGCCGGTCTTCCCCGGGCGAAGCGGCGCATAACACGACGCGATGAGGCCGCGGTTCATGGGGATGAGGTGCGGCGAAAACGTAAGCTTCAGCGGCTTTCCGAGGAGGAGCGCCGCTTCCTGGGCGATCTCGGGCGTGTGCCGATGCTTCGGCACGCCGTACGGGCGAACGCTCTCGTCGATGGTGCCGAAGAGGAACGCGTCCTCGACGGCGTGGCCGGCCCCGCTAACCCCGGACTTCGCGTCGACGATGATGTCTTCCGTGACGAGGCTTGCCTTCAGAGCGGGGGCGAGCGCGAGCAACGCGGCGGTTGGATAGCAGCCGGGGTTGGCGATGAGGCGCGCGCCGCGCACGCGATCCCTCGTCACCTCCGTGAGGCCGTAGACCGCCTCCTTCAGGAGCTCGGGCGCGGGGTGGGTGTAGCCGTACCAGCGCTCATAGAGCTTCGGATCGCGAAGACGGAAGTCGCTGCCGAGGTCGATGACCGTGCGACCGTCGTCGAGCCACGCGCGCGCCTGCTTCGCGGCCTCGCCCGCCGGCAGCGCGGTGAACACAGCCTCTGCGTCATCGACGTCAGAGCCGATGACGAGCGAATCGGGCGCGGCGTGGAGGTGCGGCTGCACGGCGCGGAGTGGCTCGCCCTGATGCGAACGGCCGACGGCGGCGACCAGGCGCGCCTCGGGGTGACGGAGGACGAGGCGCGCGAGCTCCCCGCCCGCGTAGCCGGTGACTCCCACGATCGCGACCTTCGTCGGCATAGAAGTGAGATTATGCGGTCGCATGGATAATTATGCAATTGGTATGAGTATTCGCGGACGGCCACGAGGGGCCGCAGACTAGCAACCGTGACCGAACCGGAGGCCACGTACATGCGCCGTGCTCTGCGCCTGGCCGCGCGCGCCGCGGGAAGGACGAGCCCCAACCCACTCGTCGGTGCGGTCGTGGTCCGGGAGGGCCAGGTCGTCGGCGAGGGGTACCACCACGCCGCCGGCGAGCCGCACGCCGAGGTCAACGCACTCCGCAAGGCCGGCGCCGGCGCGCGTGGCGCGACGCTGTACACGAACCTCGAGCCCTGCGCGCACCAGGGGCGCACGCCGCCCTGCGTCGATGCGGTGCGCGAGGCGGGGATCGCGCGCGTCGTCGTCGCCATGCGCGACCCCGATCCGCGCACCGACGGCAAAGGCGTGCGCGGCCTTCGCGCCGCAGGGATCGAGGTCGAAGAGGGCCTTCTGCGGGAGGAGGCCGAGCGCCTCAATGCGGGATTCGTCTCGCGCCTCAAACGAGGCCGACCGTTCGTGCTTCTGAAGCTCGCGGCGACGATCGACGGACGAGTCGCGGTCACTGGCCGGCGCTACCTCTCAGGGAAGCCGGCGCTTCGCGAGGTGCACCGGCTCCGTGACCGTATGGACGCGGTGCTCGTCGGGATCGGCACCGTGCTCGCCGATGACCCTGCGCTCACCGTTCGCGAGGTCAAAGGACGGGACCCACTTCGGGTCATCGTCGACGCCGACGCCCGCACGCCGATCGGAGCCAAGGTCGTCCGGGCAAAGGACCCGCAACACACGGTTATCTTCGTCGCCCGCGATGCTGACGTACGCCGCACGAACAAGCTCCGGGAGGCCGGGGTGCTGCTCGTCACGGTTCCGCGCGCTGACGGGGGACTCGACCTCGGGGCCGTGCTGCATTGGCTCGGCGAGCGCGGGGTGAACACCGTGATGAGCGAGGCCGGGCCGCACGTCGCCGGTGCGCTGGTGCGGGGCGGTCTCGCCGACCGCGTGCTGTTCCTCCTCTCACCGCTCGCCGGCGGCGACGGACCGCCGGCTCTCGAGGGCGTTCCCAAAGCGAGCGAGCTTCGCGATGTACGCGTGCGTAAGCTCGGCGACGATCTCGCGGTGGAGGGAGTGCTCGGCTAGATGTTTACCGGGATCGTCGAGGAGATCGGTGCGGTTCGCCACGCGGGACCGAACGCGTCCGGCCTGCGACTCGAGATCGCGTCGTCGCGCGTGGCACAGGATCTCGGCATCGACGCGAGCGTCAACGTCGCCGGAGCCTGCCTGACCGTCGTGGAACGCGATACGCACGGATTCGCGGTCGACGTCGTCGCCGAGACTCTGTCGCGCACCACGCTCGGTCGAGCGATGCGTGGAACGCGCGTGAACCTCGAGCCTGCGGCAACGCCGACGACGGCGCTCGGCGGCCACTTCGTCCAGGGCCACGTCGACGCGACGACCAAGCTCGTCGGTCGCCGCGAGGAAGGCGGCGGCGCGGCCCGACTCCGCTTCGCGGTGCCGAAGGGACTCGCCCGCTACATCGTGATGAAGGGATTCATCACGCTCGATGGCGTGTCGCTCACCATCGCGGGGCTCGGCAAGACCTTCTTCGAGATCGCGCTCATCCCTCACACCGCCGAGCGCACGACGCTCGGCGCGCTCTCGCCAGGCGACCTCGTCAACGTCGAGACCGACGTGCTGGCCAAGTATGTGGAGCGGCTCGTCAAGAAGGCCTGACCGGTTCCCTAGACTTGAGAGCGTGACCAAAGCCCGCCGCGCCAGCCCGAAGCGACCGAGAGTGGTGGCCTCTACCAGCCCGTTCGCGTCCGTGGCCGAGGCCATCGACGACATTCGCCAAGGGAAGATGGTCATCGTCGTAGACGACGAGGACCGCGAGAACGAGGGTGACCTCACGATGGCAGCGGAGCTCGCGGGTCCCGAGGATGTGGCGTTCATCCGCAAATACGCGAGCGGCGTGATCTGCGTGCCGATGACCGCCGAACGCTTGCAGGAGCTCGAACTCCCGCAGATGGTCTCGCGCAACGAAGCGCGGCTCGGGACCGCCTTCACGGTGAGCGTCGACGCGCGCGAGGGGGTCACGACCGGCATCAGCGCGGCCGACCGCGCGCGAACCATCAAGGTCCTCGCCGATCCGGAAACGAAAGCGCACGACCTCGTGAAGCCGGGGCACATCTTTCCGCTCCAGGCACGGGACGGCGGCGTGCTCGTGCGCGCGGGCCAGACCGAAGCCGCGGTCGATCTCTCGCGCATGGCGGGCCTCTCGCCAGTCGGTGTGATCTGCGAGATCACAAACGCGGACGGGTCCATGTCGCGGATGCCCGAGCTCAAGCGCTTCGCCAGGCGTCACGGCCTTCGGCTCATCACCGTCAAGGACCTGATCGCCCATCGCATGGCGAAGGAGCGGCTCGTCGAGCGCGTCGCCACGGCGAAGCTGCCGACCGAGTACGGCGAGTTCTCGGTCCACGGCTACCGCGCGAAAGTCGGGAACACGGAGGCCGAACACGTCGCTCTGACGATGGGCGACGTCGCGAACGGCGAGCCGGTCCTGGTCCGCGTCCACGACGAATGCCTCACCGGCGACACCTTCCACTCCGTGCGCTGCGACTGCGGCGAGCAGCTGGACATCGCCCTCCGGCGCATCGCGCAGGAGCGTCGCGGCGTACTCCTCTATCTGCGGCAGGAGGGTCGCGGCATCGGACTGATGAACAAGCTCCGCGCGTACGCGCTGCAGGATCAGGGACTGGACACAGTGGAAGCGAACGAGCGCCTCGGTTTCAAAGCCGACGAGCGGGAGCGCGGCGTCGGCGTGCAAATCCTCCTCGACCTCGGCGTGCGCCGCGCACGGATCCTCACCAACAATCCGCAGAAGCTGGTGCCCCTCTATGGTCTCGAGGTCGTCGAACGCATCCCGATCGAGGTCCCGCCACGCGCCACAAATCGCGGATACCTCGCCACGAAGCGGAATAAGCTCGGCCACCTGCTCTCCGTGGTCGAGGGAGAAAAGCGCTAGGGCGCTATCGCGCCTCGCTCTGCCACTTGGTCGCGCTCGACAGAAGCTGCTTGTCGGTCCCGCCGCGCAGATGCGCGTCGAGCGTAGAGATCTCTGAGTTGTCGTTGAACGTGAAGATGACGGCGACGCCCTCGAAGTGCTGCACCGTGGGTGCCGGAACGGTCCTCATATCCTTGACCGAGTTCCACGCGCGATCGTCGTCAAAGAATGGAAGCGCGCGCATGATGTGGAAGCCGCTCTCGTCGATGATGGTCTGCGCACGCGCGCTCGGCAGGCAGGTGACGATCGCGGCGAGCAGCACCGCGGCCGCGATCGACGGATTCAGGACGATGGCGGCTAGGGCCCGGCGCAACAGAGCGACCGGCGGGCGAGAGCCCTCGTGCCATCCGCGAAGGGTCCCGCGAGCCCAGGCTGTGGCCGCTTTCCCCATCGCGACCCGCACGATGCCTGCCGCGAGCATGGCGGCGGCCGCGAACGCGGCCGCGAAGATCCGCGGATCGAATCCGGCGAGCGGGTAGTCGAGTAGGTA
>JALYSZ010000317.1 GCA_030854525.1 Chloroflexota bacterium
GCGGCCCGTTGACCGCTGTTGTTACTTGCCGCGCGAAGTCTTCTTCGGTCGCTTGGGCTTCGCTGGCGCCTTCTTCACGGTCTGGGCAAGCGACTTCGGACGCTTCCTACCGGCCACGTCGGACTCCTTCCCGGTTGACGTGCTCCCAGGCGCACCCTACCGAGGTAGCCCCGCCCTGTGCCGTGGTCGGCTTCCTCCTCGGCGGTCAGCGGTGGTCACTCCGACTTGCTGGAGACCGTTCGGCGCAACCGCTCGGTGCAGCTCGATCGGATCGCACCAGCGGTCGCAGTGAAGCGAGTCGCGCAAACTCCGACAAGTCCCCGTCGGCAACAAGGCGCATCGCGTCCCTCGGCTGTACGGTGGGGTGGACTTGTGGTGAACTCTGTTCAAGCTGTGGATGAAGCGGCCCTAGGCCGACTGCGGCATGCGATCGCTGCCGAGGATGGAGACGAAGAGGAGCAGCTGAATGGGGTGCTGCGGATGCTCGGCGCGGCGATCCCCGACGAGACTCAGATCCGCTTATTCGGCAAGGCACCGGCCGGCCAAGCGCCAAAGCTTTGAAGCGCGTTTACCTCGCCTGCGCGGCCTGCGAGCTTCCCTCGGTCATCCGATGAAAGTCTGCAAAAATCGACGGAGGCCGAAGCAACACCGTACTTCGCCGCGGGGAGTGACATCGACGGTCGCTCTGGTGTCGCAAATGAGGCGAAAGGCGACACGCACTACCGCTTCGTCTACAGCGACCAGCGAAAACCCTTGTCGGACTGCTTCGCGAGGCACTCACCTGCTCCTGTGCGTGCCGTTCGCCGGCCTTTTCGATCTCGCGCCTGCAAGTGGGGCGGTCCGATCTCGGTCGGAGCCGCACGCACGCTCTCTGGGAGCCGGCCCCGAGTAAACCGCTTGAGACTACGGGCGAGCGCGGCGCGAACGGCGCGTCCGTGCGGCGAGTCGCTCCTCGAACTGACCTTTCAAACGCTCGGTCGTGACGTGATGTTCTGTCTCAACCTCCGCCGGGATCTCGACCCTGATCCCCGCGGGCTCGAGGCGGACGACCTCCACGTGGTCGGACACGTGCTTCCCGTACGAATGGTCATAGCACTCGCCTTCTTCAAGAGAATCTTTACGCGGTCGCTCCCGATGAATCAGGCGCACGGCCTCATTATCGGTGATGTTTACGGAGCCTGTTGCGTCAGCACGAACACGACGTTCTGGGGCGCCGGCGGGCAGAAAGACCCGGCGAACGGCACGTAACAGAAGCAGGCGAGTGCGATAGCGAAGCAACCCTCCAACCTTTGGCGACCACGCGAACACGCACCTGTGTGTCGTCCTTCGGCTCTTCCGCGACAACCAGTGCCGGCTCCCTCGGCGCGATTGCGAAAGCCGAGGATGGGGCGGTGCGCGGCTCTCGATGGCGTGCCAGGACGTCGCCCGGTTTGTCGCGAACGCCCCGGTCCAAAGCGGTTCCACGGACGTCAGTCCTGCGCGAAGGCGCGGTTCGCGCTTTTGAGCGGCTTCCCCGCTCCAGCGGTCGCGCGCTTTCTGTCGCACGGCCAGAGTTTTCCCACGCCACGGGCTTGCCGCGTGCCCGGCTCGGCGGGATACTCGCGGCTCCAACGAAAGAAGAGGTCGGATGATTCTCGTCGCCGGGGCGACCGGAAATGTCGGCGGAGCTGTCGCTGAGGCACTGTGCGGGATGGGCAAGCCGGTGCGCGCGCTCGTGCGAGCGACGTCGGACGCGGCGCGGGTCGCACGTCTGGAGAAGGCGGGCGCGGAGATCGCGCGGGGCGAGCTGCGCGACCAGGAGTCGCTGGCGCGCGCGTGCGCAGGCGTCGAGACGGTCGTGTCGGGCGCCACAGCAATCGCCTCGCTCGGCACCGACCCGATCGACGCCGTCGACCGCGACGGCCAGGTGGCCCTCGTCAACGAGGCGCGCGACGCCGGCGCCGGGCACTTCGTCTACGTCTCCTTCAGCGGCAACATCACCGGCGACGACCCGCTCACGCAGGCGAAGCGGGCGGTCGAGGAGCACCTGCGCACCTCCGGGCTTGCGTACACGATCCTGCGGCCGAGCTTCTTCATGGAGGCCTGGCTCGGACCGCCGCTCGGCTGGGACCTCACCAGCGGCACCGTCCGCGTCCTCGGCACGGGTGAGCAGCGCGTGAGCTGGATCTCCGCGCAAGACGTCGTCGCCGCGATCCTCGCGTGCGTTGACAATCCGGACGCCCACGGCGAGACGATCGAGCTCGGCGGCCCCCAGGCGCTGAGCCCGCTCGAGGTCGTCCGACTCGCAGAGTCGCTCTCGGGCCGAAGCGTCGCCGTCGAGCACGTCCCGGCCGAGGCGCTCGCAGAGCAG
Organism: Chloroflexota bacterium; assembly: GCA_030854525.1. The sequence continues at coordinate 2,351 of JALYSZ010000317.1, forward strand.
CTCCACGAAGCGGGCGGAACCGACGCTGCAGTCTTCCCCTCGCTGATGATGGCCCAGACGCGCGGCGACGAACTGGCGCCCGCGCCCGAGTGGCTGCGGCCGCAGGTGACGGTCGAGGACTACCTGCGTGGCGCCGCTACCTGAGCGTCGCCCCTCACCACCCTCTCCTCCCTAGACGCGCGCGGTGCGCGGA
>JALYSZ010000363.1 GCA_030854525.1 Chloroflexota bacterium
GCCCACCGAGAGCAGACTTCAGGCGCGTGAGTTCCGCGGCGATTCCGACGTCTGCGGATTGTGGAACGTAGAGTCTGGGGACGAAGTAGCCAGCGTGGGTTCGATGCTTCTCGAGATAAGTGGAACCCTCGCCATCAAAGAAGCCGCCCGCCCAGGCAAGCTCTTCGCTCATCGAACCGAGCCAAACCGCCGGCGGTAGTGGAACGCCCAGGGTCCGTTCGAACTCGGCTCGTTTGACAGGGCAAAGCCATGACGCGATCTGTGCTACTACTCGAACGAGGTCGGATCGCGATGTCGCCACCCAGTAGTAGAGCGGCTGCTTGCCTTCGACAATGATCGGTCCTTTGATCCGGCCGACTCCGACGATCCGCTGGAACTTGATCAGCACCTCAGGAATCCCATCAAGACCGGCCTGGTTGATTCGCGACTGGACGCCCCTGCCGCTGCGATTCGCCCAGCCCTCGCCGTCGAAGAATCCCGCGGCCCAGGCGAAGTCGTGGCTCTCCAACCACGAGATTTAGACAGAAAGAAGCGTGCGTGTATGTCCCCTAAATGTGCAAAGACGTCGTCAAAAGTGGCGAAGGCCGTCGCACAAATGTGCGAGGGCTAGTCTTCGATGAGCTTTCGGCCTGCGTACCCCGTCTCGATGTCGTGCCAGTAGCTGATGCGATCGCCTTCGCCGAGCTTCCAGCAGAGAAGGACCTCGCGTCCGCGGCGCATCGCCGGGAAATCTATGAGCCCCTGGTCCGGATCCTTCACGTCGACGCCGAGATGCGCGATCTCGAGCAGGAGTGCGTTGATCTCCTTCGCGACCGGATCCGTGGGGCGCCGATCGTATGACGCTTTTCGCCGCTGGAGGTCCTCGAGGAGGGGGCGCACTTTGGGGAGAACCGCTTCGGCCTGAGCCCGAGTGAACGTCGGCATATGCTCGCGTTCGAGTATGGGGCTGGAGGGTGCATCGTGGCGACGTACGTCCTTCTCACGAAGGTGACCGCGGCTGGCGTCAAGACCCTGCAATCGAACCCGCGCCGGATCAAGAAGGTCAACGAGGAAATCGAAGCAATGGGTGCCCGCGTGGTCGCCCAGTACGCGACGCTCGGGCGTTATGACTTCGTCAACATCGTCGAGGCGAAGGACAACGAGACGATCTCTCGCGTCTCCGTCGGTCTCGGGGCGCGCGGCACCGTTCAGATCGAGACGCTCTCGGCGATACCGATAGAGACGTTCATCCGCAGCATCGGCAAGAAGACCAAATAGCGCGGGGCAGCGAGCTCGTCAGCTAGCGGGGCTTGAGCGCCCTCCGCCACTTCGCTTCGTACGGCTGCTGGTGCGGGGTCATGGAGTGATAGATCGGAGACTGCACTGGCTTTTCGGGGTGGGAGATGCTCCCGATCCGCTGGGTGAGCGCGACAGCATCGAGACACACCATCGGTTCCCCGAGGGTCCGCGTGATGGCCGGCTTGCTGAACTTCATTCCCACCGTCACGGCTAACGTTATGTCCGACTTAATCGTGTCTCCATAGCGCGTTCGGTCACCCGACCGGGTGCCCCCGTCCCAGGACCGTTCAGCCGCATGGTCTCCGCCTACCGCAAATGCATCAGGGGTCATCCGCCACGCTTGAAACCTAGGCTGGAAGAGGCTCCGCGAGAAGGTTGAGCGCCGCACGAACTGGCGCGTCGATGGGGATTTCCGCATCACGTGGCGGTTCGACCGACGTGTCGACAAGGAGATCGCGCCCGAGCCGCGCCGCGAGCGTACGGGCGCACCGCGCCCCCACCTCCGAGACGTCCGCCGACACGCCCAGGCGCCGGAGCGAGGCCACCTCGTGCTGAAAGCCGCACGGCAGGACGCGGTCGAACGCCGCGAGGTCCGTCGAAACGTTGAGCGCGAAGCCGTGCGTGGTGATGCCCCGCGAGATCCGGACACCGATCGCGGCGATCTTCGCGACCTGCGAGCCGCCCTGAAGATCGACCCACACGCCGGTCTTGCCCGGCTCGGTCCGCGACGCCACACCGTAGCTCGCGAGCGCATCGCGCAAGGCTTCTTCGATGGCACGGACGTAGGCAACGAGATCCGCGCCTTCGGCGAATGCGGTGATTGGATACCCGACGAGCTGCCCCGGCCCGTGGTATGTGATGTCGCCGCCGCGGTCGACGCGATAGACCGACGCGCCGGCCGCGCGAAGAACGTCCGGGCCAACGAGAAGATGATCAGTCGTCCCGCGTCGTCCGATCGTATACACGGGATCGTGTTCGAGAAGCAGGAGACGCTCGGCGCCGCCGTCGCGCACGCGGGTTGCGACGGCTTCCTGCATCCGCCACGCGTCCACGTACGGGACCCGTCCGAGCCAGGTCGCGTGTAGTGGTCTACCCAAGGCCAACCTGTCGCTCCGCGTGATACGAAGACCGGACAAGCGGTCCGGACTCGACGTGGCGGAAGCCCATCGTCATTCCTTGATCGCGCAGAGCCGCAAACTCATCCGGCGTCCAATAGCGCTCGATCGGCAGATGCATCGGCGACGGCCGGAGATACTGGCCGACCGTTAGGACATCGGTGCCTTGCGTCGCGATATCACGCATCGTGCCGAGCACTTCTTCGTAGGTCTCGCCAAGTCCGACCATGATCCCGCTCTTGCAGACGAGATCGGGTGCGCGTTCCTTCGCGCGGTGAAGGACCTCGAGCGAACGCGGATAGCGCGCCTGGGGCCTCACCCGCGGATAAAGGCGCTCGACCGTTTCGACGTTGTGGTTCAAGATCTCCGGCCGCTCCGCGAGCACCGCGTCGAGCGCGGCCGGATCGCCGACGAAGTCCGGGATGAGCACCTCCACGGTCGTCCCCGGGGACTGCGCGCGGATCTCGCGGATCGTCGCCGCGAAGAGCGACGCCCCGCCGTCCGGCAGTTCGTCGCGATTGACGCTTGTGACCACGGCGTGACCCAGTGTCATCTGCGCGACCGCCGCGCCCACGCGCGCCGGCTCGTCGAAGTCGACGATCCCCGGACGCCCGGTCTTGACGGCGCAGAAGCCGCACGAACGGGTGCAGGTGTCACCGAGGATCATGAACGTCGCGGTGCCCGCGCCCCAACACTCAGCCATGTTCGGACAGTGGGCTTCTTCGCAAACGGTATGAAGTGACTTCGATCGCATCAGCCGTCGAAGGTTCTCGTACTGCGGACCCATCGGGAGCCGGACCTTGAGCCACTCGGGCCTCGCGCGATCGATTGGCACGACGGTGTTCGCGGCGCCTCGACCCCGCGAGCGGGGACGCTCGACCTCGCCGGGCATCTCGAACTTGATCGGTGCGAGCTCGTTCATTAGTACACCGGGACCGACGGACCCACGTTCTGCAGCCAGTCGCGCACGGCAGTGAGGAAGCGAGCGGCCGTCGACCCATCGACGACCCGGTGATCGAAGCCGATGACGATGTTCATCACCTGACGGATCGCGATCGCGTCCTCGTCGGTCACTACGAGGCGCTTGCGGATCGATTCCGACGACAGGATCGCGGCCTGGCCGGGCGGCACGATGGGGCTGGACACGATGGTCCCGAGCGGGCCGGTGTTGTTCAAAGTGAACGTGCCACCGGTCAGATCGTCGAGCGTGAGGCGCCGGGCCTTCGCGCGGTCGACAACGTCGCGGATGGACCGCATGAGGCCGGCGAGGCTCTTTCCGTCGGCATCCTTGATGACGGGCACGATGAGGCCGTCATCGCCGAGCGCCACGGCATAGCCGAGATTGAGCTCGCGGTGACGGATGAGCCCCTGGTCCGTCCAGCTCGAGTTGACCGACGGGACCGTGCGTAGCGCTTCGACCACCGCCTTGGCGATGAACGCCGCGGGCGACAGGTCGAACCCTTCACGCTCCTGGAACTCTCCCTTCACGCGCTCGCGGTACCGCATGAGGTCGGTCACGTCGACCTCCATGACGGCGTGCGCGTGCGGAGCGCTCCAAGCCTGGACCATGTTGTTCGCGATCGCGCGCCGCATTTGCGTGAGCGGGACGAGCTCGTCCCCGGCGAGCGACGGAACAGGCGCTGAGCGCGCCGCGACCGCTTGCGACGGCGCCTGCGGCTGTGCGGGAATGACGCGCGCAGCGGCTTGCTGCTGCGATGACTGCCGCTGCGCGATGAAGTCCTCTACATCCTTGCGCGAGACGCGCCCCCCGAGACCGGTCCCTGCGATCTGCGAGATGTCGATGCCCTGCTCGCTCGCGAGCTTTCGCACCGCCGGCGTCGCTCTTACATCGGAGAGATCGGGGCGCTCCGCCGTCGCGGTCGCCGCCGCCGAGGATTGGGGCGCGGGGGACGGACTTTGAGGTGGCGTAGGGACGGGTCGCGCAGGCGGCGGTGACGGCGGCTCAACCACCGAGGGCCTCCGCCCGGCGGGGGACCCTAACCCGGTCGAGGGTTGGGGGACGCCGGGTTGAGAGGGTTTCGGTGGTTGAGCCGCCGAGGGTTGCGCCTGAGCCGCGGCGGGCTGTGCTGCGGACGCCTGAGGGGCCGTCGCGGCGGCTTCGCCGTCGGCGGTGTCGAAGATGGCG
>JALYSZ010000009.1 GCA_030854525.1 Chloroflexota bacterium
GTCTCGCCGCGGCCGACGACGCGGAGGCGGCCGCCCTCGGCCCGCGCGACCACAGCGCGAACCATGCCCGCCGCGAGCTCGATGCCCGCGACCCGCGGCCCGCTTGCTGCCTCGCGTCCCCGGTCCCTAGCCACCTCCGTCTAAACGCTCCCGGACCGTTCTACGTGCCGCGGCGACGGCATCCCCCAGGCGCCCCGGCGTTCCGCCGCCCGCCGAGGCGCTCTCGGCGCGCCCGCCGCCCTTCGCCTCGAAGACGCCCTGCACTGCTTTGATGACGGAGTCGGCGCTGACCTTTGGCGCCACGTCCTTGGTCACGGTGACGAGCAGCGCGGCCTTGCCGTCCCGGTGCCCGCCAAGGATGACCACTCCTGTCCCGAGTCCCTCGCGCACGCGGTCGGCGAGCGCTTGCAGGTGCTTGAGGTCGGCCTCGCCGACGTTCTCCGCGACGACCTTCACCCCTCCGAGCTGTTCCGCTTTCGCGAGGAGCGACGACGCGACCGAGTCGGCGCCGCTCCGCTGGAGTGCCGCGCGCTCTTTATCCAGGCGCTCGCGCGATTCGACGAGCTGCGCCACCGCCTCGGGCAGTCGCGCGGGTGGCACACGGAGCGCGGCCGCGGCCCTCACGGAGCGGTCGCGCATCTCGCGCACTTCGCGGAGGGCGCCGATACCCGTCACGGCCTCGAGCCGCCGCACGCCGGCGCCGATGGACTCCTCCTTGGTGATGAGGAAGAGTCCGATATCGCCGGTGCAATGGCAGTGCGTTCCGCCGCACAGCTCGCGCGACGGGCCGGCCTCGACCACGCGCACGACGTCGCCGTAGGTCTCGCCGAACAGCGCCATCGCACCGGTCGCGAGCGCCTCCTGCAGCGGCATCTCGCGCGCGTGGACGTCGGCGTTCGCGAGGATCGCGCGATTGACCTCGTCCTCGACTCGCCGAAGCTCGTCGGGTATGAGCGCACGCCCGAACGTGAAGTCGAAACGGAGATTCGGCGGATGGACGAGCGAACCGGCCTGATGCAGGTCCTCGCCAAGCAGGTTGCGGAGCGTCGCGTGCAGAAGATGCGTCGCGGTGTGGTTGCGCATCGTGTCCCGACGCGCCTCCCCATCGACGGCCGCGTGCGCGCGCGATCGCAGGCGAAGGACCCCGTCGACGACCTTCGCGCTCATGACGATCACGCCGGGCGCCGCGGTCTGCGTGTCAGCGACCATGGCACGACCCTCGTCGGTCGTGATCGTCCCGCGGTCGCCGACCTGGCCGCCGCCCTCCGGATAGAAAGGAGTGCGGTCCAGAACGATCTCGACGTCGGTCCCCTCGTGCGCCGCCTCGACGCGCGAGCCGCCGAGGACGAGCGAGGCGATCGTGGCGTCGGTCTCGAGCTCGGCGTAGCCGGTGAACTCGCTTCGCACCTTCTCGTTCTCGCGTAGGCCGGCGTAGAACTGCCCAAAGCGCATGGCATCCTGCGAGAACTTCGCCGTCGCGCGGCTTCGGCTGCGCTGTCCTTCGAGGAGCTCGCGGAAACCGCGCTCATCGACCGAGAGCCCGGCCGATGTCGCGATCTCCTTGGTCATCTCGAGCGGGAAGCCGTACGTGTCCGAGAGCCGGAACGCGGTATCGGCGTCGATCCACCGCTGGCCCTGCGCGCTCGCGCGGGCGATCGCCTCGTTGATCATGGTGAGGCCCTGCGCGAGCGTTCGCTCGAACTTCTCCTCCTCCTCGAGGATCACCTGCGTGATGCGGTCGCGCGCTGACGTGAGCTCGTGGAAGTGGCGCTGCATCGTCTTCACGACCTCGGCCCCGAGCTGCGAGAGCGACCCTGTCTTGAGCCCGAGGCGCCGCCCATGCATCGCGGCGCGTCTGATCAGCCGGCGAAGGACGTAGCCGCGGAATTCGTTTGACGGCGAGATGCCGTCGGCGATGAGGAAGGCGGCGGCGCGCGAGTGCTCGGCGACGATTCGGATCGAGAGGTCGGACGCTGGGCTCTCGCCGTACTTCTTGCCGGCGAGCGACTCGATCTTCTTCACAAGCGGCTGGAAGAGATCGGTGCGGTAGGTGTCGCCGGGTACGCCCTGCAGCACCTGGGCGATGCGCTCGAGCCCCGCGCCGGTGTCGATGTTCGTCTTCCGGAGCGGCACGAGCGTGCCATCGGCCTTGCGGTCGTACTGCTGGAACACGAAGTTCCAGATCTCGAGCCACCGGCCGCAGTTCTCGCCCGGATTGCAATCGTGCTCGGGCACGCCCGGCTGCGCACCCTTGTCGATGAACACTTCGCTGTCCGGCCCGCACAGCCCCGTGGGACCGGGCGCCCAGAAGTTGCTCTCGTCGCCGAGTCGGAAGATCTTCTCCGGCGGAAGCAGCCTCAACGTCTTCGTCCAGATGTCGTACGCCTCGTCGTCGCTCGTGTGCACTGTGGCGACGAGCTTCGAGCCGTCGAACCCGAAGACCTTGGTCAGGAGCTCCCAGCCCCACTCGATCGCTTCCTTCTTCCCGTAATCGCCGATCGAGAAGTTCCCGAGCATCTCGAAGAAGGTCTGGTGGTAGCCATCCTTGCCGACTTCGTCGATGTCCGTGGCGCGGAAGACCTTCTGTACGGCGACGATCAGCTTGGCCGGGGGCTGCTTCTTTCCGAGGAAATAGGGCACGAGCGGCTGCATTCCGGCGCTCGTGAAGAGGACGCTCGGGTCGTCCCGGAGGATCAGCGGCCAGCTCGGCATGCGGGTATGACCCTTCTCCTCGAAGAAGGATATGAACCGCTCCCGGATGGTCGCGCTGTCCAGTTTGCCGTCCTCCTAAACGAAAACGCGGGGCGCCGCCCTCGGCTCCCCGCGTTCCCCGCTGAATGAAAGTCTAGCGGTCAGTCTTGCTTGGTGGAGCCTCCGGGCGTGGTTCGGGGGCCCGTCGATGCTCGTCCAACCCCGCTCGAGTCCCACTGCTTCTTCGCCTCATCGATGAGCTCGCGCCCCTTCACGGAGGCGTCGTCGGCGAGCTTCTGAGCGATCTTCTGCAGCTCGTCGGCGCGCCGCTTGAGCTCCTCGCTTCGGACCTTGAGCTCTTCGCGGGTGATGTCGCCGGTCTTCGGTGCGTACAGGAGCGCGACGACCGCGCCGGTCAGCACTCCGATGATGAATCCCATAGGTTTTTCTCTCCTGTCTTTCGAGTAAGAAGTTACCCCTTCGTGGGGCCTTCCGCGATGGCAACAATTGCAGCCGCGATGCCCGCACCGACCGCCGCGAGTAGCAGTTGGGCGTCTCCCAGCACCCCGAGCGACACACCGGCCAGCTCACCGAGGGCTTGGGCCGCGAGCGCCAGCGCACCCGCGAGTAGCCAGGCGCGGCCGAGCGATCGAGGGCCGCCGAAGACGGCGCGAATCCCCGCCGGGACTCCGAGCGCGACGAGGCCGAGCACGACGACCGCCGGCGGCACCGAAAGCTACGAGCGGGAGGGCGCCGCGAAGATCGTCAACCCTCCAAGCTTTCGTGCTCGCTCGACGGCGAGCTCCCCGAGTGGCATCCGTGCGACGGCCGCTAGTGCGAAGAGCGGCAGCAGGAAGAAGTAGGAGAAAAGGCTCCGCGAGGCGAAGAAGAGCGGAACGATGGCGAGGACCGCCCCGAGCTCGGGACTCGTCCGCCGAGTTCGCCACGCGACCACGAGGCAGATGATGCCCGCGAACGCCTCGACCACTGAATACGCGATGGTCGGCAGCATCGGCAGTCCGCCGTTCGTGAACAGGAAGATGATCCCTGCGCCCCGCGGGAACATCGGCTCAACCAGCGGCGTGACGATGCCGAGGGCCCACGCCTGCGGGTCGTGCACGATGAACGGCAGGTTCGTCACCGCGAAAATCCCCGCCGCGATCGCGACATCGCGCGCCGTCGCGCGCCAGCCGCGCTCGGTCACGACGGCGATGATCCAAAATGGCGCGAAGAACCACGCGATCTGCTTTGTGGCGAGCGCGATCCCGAGCGGGACCGCCGCCCACTTCCGCTCGCGGTACATCCACGCCACGACGAGCGGGAGCGCATAGAGCAGGTCCGCGCTTCCTCCGACGGTGAACGCGGCGAGGCTCGCGGCGCCGAGGAGCGCGGTGAAGAAGAACGCCCGCAGCGTGCGCGGGGCTCTCGCGATCACAAGGACCATCGCCACGAGGAGGCACGCCACGTAGACGTAATTCGTGTCCCAGCCGAACGCGGCCGCTGGGAGCAGCGCGAGAAATGAGAGCGCCGGATAGGAAGGTCGCCAGACGAACTCGTCGTTCGTACCGATGCCGCTCGCGCGCTCCGCCCAGACCTGATCCATCTGATCGTCGCTCGGGTAGATCGCGACGTCCGCGAAGGCCCCGCGCCTCAGCGGCGTTGTCCGGTCGGGGCCGATCCCAAGGCTGGCGTAGCACGCGAACACATCGAGGTCTGTGTACGGATCGCGGCCCTGGAGGACCAGACTCGCCGCGCACTGGTTCAGCGCGATCGCGTCGTTGTGGTACGGCGTCCAGTCGAACGAATGCTGCCGCGGCATGCTGGCGAGCGAGCCGAACCCAACGAGCGCCATCACGCATACGAATCCCCAGGTCGCACGCAGGAACCAAGCGCGTCCCGGCACGGGCGTGACCGAGTCGTCGCGCCCCGTCCCGAGAAGTGCCGCGACGAGGATCGCAATGGCCAGGGCTATCGCAAGCACAACGACGCCCACGCCGCCGCGCCCGGGGTGCTCGAGGATGATGCTGTTGACGATCCCGGCGAAGTAGAGCGTTGCGCCGGCCACGGCCACCGCCGCGATGCGAAAGAGGGCGCGCACGGAGCTACAGCGCTTGCCGCGCTACGACGCCGCCCCCGATGACCTCGTCGCCGTCGTAGAACACGGCGGCCTGACCCGGCGCCACCAGGGCCGGGGATTCGAGGTCGAGCGTCGCGTGGGTTCGATCCACCTCGACGCAAGCGGCAAGAGGGATGCCGCGGTATCGGAGGACCACGTTCGTCGCGAAACGGGCTGACGGCGGGTCACCGGAGACGAAGCGAACGTCGGTCAGCGTGTAGGTCGTCCGCGCGATTTCGGCACGGGTGCCCACGACCGCCGCGCGCCTTTCGGTGTCGAGGTGCAGCACGTACAGGCGCTCGCCCGTGGCGATGCCGACGCCCGATCGCTGGCCGACAGTCAGCGCGCCGATCCCGGCGTGCGTGCCGACGATGGTGCCGTCGGTCCGCTCCACCGGGCCAGGAACGAACGCCTCGGGCGCGCGCTCGCGCACGAGCTCGCGGTAGTCGCCCGGCGCGAAGCAGATGTCCATGCTCTCGGCCTTGGTCGCCGTCGCGAGGCCGAATCGCGCGGCGATCGCTCGGGTCTCCGACTTGTCGCGAAGCTCGCCGATGGGAAACTCGATCCGCGCGAGCTCGCGCTGTCCGAGCATGTAGAGGGCGTACGACTGATCCTTCGACCCGTCGCGCGCCCGGAGCAGATGGCGACGGCCATCGTCACCCGTCGCGGCCCGGGCGTAATGCCCTGTCGCGAGCCGATCGGCACCGAACTTCCGGACGACGTCGTGCAGTAGCGCGTCGAACTTGACGTGCTGGTTGCACGAGACGCACGGGTTCGGTGTCTCGCCGCCCGCGTATGCATTTACAAATCGATCGACGACCCGCTCGCCGAACACATCCGTGTAGTCGAGGGCATAGAAAGGAATGCCGAGCGCGTCCGCCGCGCGGCGCGCATCCTCGCCCGCCTCGTCCGTCCCACAGCAGCGCGGCGCATCGACGTCGCCGCCGGACGGCACGAGCCGCATCCACACGCCGACCACGTCGTCGCCCCGATCGGCGAGGATCGCTGCGGCCACGGAGGAGTCCACGCCGCCGCTCATCGCCACGAAGACGCGGCTCATGCGATCGCCTTCACGTGCGCGTCGACGATCGCGGCGCGCAGCGCGCCGATCGCCGTCAGCACGCAGCGTTCGTGCTCTTCGTCGATGGGACCGATCTGACCGGTCACGTCGACGACGCCGATCGTGAGTGCCTCAGTGCGGCCCTTGCCGCGAGCCAGGCGCGTAATTGCCGCCGACGACTTGGTGGACACCTCGCAGCCGGCAAGCGTCACGCGCGCCTCCATGACGACGCCGCCTTGGAGATTCACTTCGATCTTCACGCGGTCGCCGTCGCGGGGGTTCGCCTCACTCCCGACGCCGCGGGTCAAACCGCCACCGCGGCGGAATCCCGGAGTAGGGTCACGACGCGCGAGAGCGCATCGATGAATCGGTCAATCTGCGCTGCCGTCGTCGAGCGGCCCACGGTCACGCGGAGCGAGCCCTTCGCCAGCTCCCGATCCATGCCAAGGGCGAGCAGGACCTGCGACGGCTCGGTCTCGCCCGAGGTGCAGGCTGACCCGCTCGACACAGCGAAGCCTTCGAGGTCGAGCGCGACGATGAGCGACTCGCCATCGGTGCCGGGGATGCAGAACGATGCGTTGTTCGGAAGACGATCCGTGGGGTGGCCGTTCAGCACCGCGTCGGGAACGCGAGTTCGCACACCCTCGATCAACCGGTCGCGCAACGCCGCCTGACGCGGCGACTCCGTCGCGCGGCGCTCGCGCGCGTTGCGCATCGCGACGCCGAGGCCAACGATCCCCGCCACGTTCTCCGTGCCTGTGCGCCTGCCCTTCTCCTGGCCCCCACCGGTCTGCATCGTTGCGATGCGCGTGCCGCGGCGCACGTACAGCGCGCCGACTCCCTTGGGCCCGTAGAACTTGTGCGCGTTGATCGAAAGCAGGTCCACCGGAATCGCGCGCACGTCGACCTCGAGCGCCCCGACGGTCTGCACCGCGTCGCTGTGGAAGGTGACGCCGTGCTCGCGGCAGATCGCGCCGATCTGGGCGATGGGCTCGATCGTCCCGATCTCGTTGTTAGCGTGCATGACCGAGACGAGCGACGTGCGCTCGTCGATCGAGTCGCGGATCGCCTCGGGGTCGACCACGCCGTAGCGGTCGACGCCGACGACCGTGACGCGCACGTGCGCGTACCGCTCCAGGTCGCGCGCCGTGTCGATCACCGCGTGGTGCTCGATGGCGCTCGTGACGAGCCCGTCGCGCTCGTCGCGCCGCGCCTTGAGCGCACCACGGAGCGCGAGGTTGTCGGCCTCCGTGCCGCCGCTGGTGAACACGATCTCGCTCGGTTCGGCGTTGATCGCGGCA
>JALYSZ010000070.1 GCA_030854525.1 Chloroflexota bacterium
ATCCAGCGCCGTGCGTGAGGTCGCCCGATCAGGGTGAGCCGGTCGCGCCTCCGACCCTGACCACGGTTGGCCCTATCGGCGCGTACGTCATCGGATCCACGAGTACCCCATTCGTCCGCGCTTCCCAATGAACGTGCGGTCCGGTCGATACGCCGCTCGACCCCACCGACGCGATCCGCTGTCCCACGACGACGCGCTCGCCGAGCTCCACGTTCGTCGCCAAGAGGTGGTAGTCGCAGACCTCGAGACCCCAGTCGAGGAGAAGGCAGACCGAAAGACCGCCCGGGCCACGCCACCCAACTTCGGTGACGGTCCCCGAGTCGCTCGCCACGACCGCGGATCCATAGGGCGCGGCGATGTCGATCCCGGTGTGCGCCTGCGTGAAGAGCTGCGTGACGATCCCGTCGGTCGGCCACCTTATACGCGGCGCGAAGACGCGCGGCGCGTCGCTGACGACCAGCCGGAACCCTGGATAGCGACCCTCGGGCATGGGGATGAGAAGGACTCGTCCGGCCGTCACGTCGGCGGGCTCGAACGCGACGCTGTTCACCATACGCACGGTGTCCGCATCCGCGCCGAAGCTCGCCGCGATTCCGGCGAGCGTTTCGCCATCGCCGACCACGTGGATGGCCGCGTCGATCGGCGGGATGACGACGGACTGACCCGGGCGCAGCTGCGCTGTGTCCTTGATCCCGTTGTTGTAGGCGAGCGTCTGCGGTGTGATCGCGTAGGTCGCCGCGATCGAAAGAAGCGTCTCACCCGGTGCGACTGAATGGACCAGAAGCCCGGGCGGGTCCTTGCGGAGCGCGGTGACCGGCGCACCGCGTGCGACGACAACAGCCCGTTCGAGCCGGTCGGGGCCAGCGAGGGCAACGACCGGCGCCTGCGGCTTGGCCAGCGCCCACGCTCCGAGGCGCTCGAGCTCGGGTGCCGCGATGACCGTCCATATGGGAATCACAGCGGCGATGACGCAGCACGCCGCGATCATCACCGTCGATGTCCAGAGACGCACAGCGCTGCGCCTGCGACGGCGGCGGCGCGGCTTGCGGAGAACGAGACCAAAAGCGATATCGGACGACGCTGTGAGCGGTACGCGAACTTCTAGCCGCGGAGATCTCCGGCGTGTCGCTCCCCCACCCTGCGCCATGGCCGAATTCAGGCAAGCAGCGTGCCGGTTGATCCCTCAGCGACCGAGCGGGCCCTCGGCGCGCGCAAGTTTCGCAAAACTAGCCATGAGCTTCTTCACGCCCTTGTCGGGAAACGCGACGGTGACCTCCTCATCGTCGTCGCGCGCGACACTCGAGACGACCATCCCCTCGCCGAGCGACGGATGCAGAACGCGATCGCCGGCGCGGAAGCGTGTGTCTGACGCGACCGCCGTGCGCTGTTTCGTCGCGCGGCCAGTCCATGCCGAAGGGAGACCGGCGAGCATCGCGTCGCGGCGCGCCTGCTTGCGCTCCTCGTAGCGGCTGCGATCGCGCTCCCAATCAAGCTCGGCCCACGAGTCGCGCTCCTCGGTCTCGATGTTGCCGCGAAGCTCGACGCCTTCGCTCGGCAGCTCCATGAGGAAGCGCGAGGGTGGGTTCATATTGGTGCGACCGAAGAGAGATCGTCGGCGCGCGTACGTCAGATACGCGCGGTCCTTCGCGCGCGTGATGCCCACGTAGCAGAGGCGCCGCTCCTCCTCCAGCTCCGACTCTTTCCCGCTGTCGATCGCGCGAATGTGCGGGAACACGCCCTCTTCCATGCCGGTCATGAACACGACGGGGAACTCGAGGCCCTTCACCGCGTGCATCGTGATGAGCGTCGCCGCCGGTTTGGCGTCCTGGTACTCGTCGACATCCGAAACGAGCGCGATCTCCTCGAGGAAGCTCGGCAGCTGCTCCTCCTGCGGCAGGGAAACGTAGTCCTCGGCGAGCGTGCGAAGCTCCTGCACGTTGGCCCAGCGCTCCTCACCCTCCTCGGTGCCGTCCTTTAGATAGGTCTCGTAGCCGCTAAGCGAGACGAGCTCGTCGATAAGCCGCGGAAGCGCGAGCTGCTCCGCGGACGCACGCAGCCGGGTCATCACCTTCCCGAACGACACGAGCGCCTCCTGCTGACGGCGCGGGATCGTCGTGACGAGCTCGGCTTTCGCGAGTGCCTCGCCGACGCTGATCTCGTGCTCGCGCGCGCTGGCCAGCAGGGCGGCGCGTGTCTTGTCGCCGAGGCCACGCGGCGGAGTGTTGAGCACGCGCGCGAGGGCGAACGCGTCATGAGCGTTCCCGATGAGACGCAGGTAGGCGAGCGTGTCCTTCACCTCGCGGCGCTGGTAGAAGGAGACGCCGCCGACGATCTGGTAGGCCAGCCCGAACGCGCGGAACGTGTCTTCGATCGCGCGCGACTGCGCGTTCGTGCGGTAGAGCACCGCTACGTCGCGCGTGCCGTGTGCCTCGCCTTCGCGCTGCAGGCGCTCGATCTCGCGCGCCACCAGCTCGGCCTCGTGTGACTCGTCGTAGGCCTGCATCACGACGATGTCGCTGCCACCCTGGCGATCGGTCCAGAGCTTCTTCTCTTTGCGCGCGGCGTTGTTGCGCACGACTGAATGCGCCGCGTCGAGGATCCGTTGCGTCGACCGGTAGTTCTGCTCGAGCTTGACTACTTTCGCGTTGGGGTAGTCGCGTTCGAAGTCGAGGATGTTGCGAACGTCCGCCCCGCGCCAGCTGAAGACGGATTGGTCGTCGTCGCCGACGACCGCCAGGTTCTGCTTGAACCCGGCGAGATACCGGAGGAGGACGTACTGGGCGCGGTTGGTGTCCTGGTACTCGTCGACGAGGATGTGCTGGTAGCGGTCCTGCCATTTCTCGAGCGCGCGGTCGCTCGTCTCGAACACGCGGCAGGCGAGAAGCAGCAGGTCGTCGAAGTCGACCGCGTTGTTCTCGCGGAGGAGCTCGTCGTAGCGCCTCCACACGATCGCCGCGATCCGGTCGAGCTGGCCCTTCGGGTTGGCCGTCAGGTCGGCGGGTCCCTTGAGCTCGTTCTTGGCGCTCGAGATCACGTTGGAGATCGCGCCCGGCGCGAAAACGCGTTCGCTGGCATTGGTTTCGGCCATCGCTTGGCGCAGCACCGCCCGCTGATCGGCCTCGTCGTAGATGGCAAACGACCGGTCGATCCCGACGAGCGGCCCCTCGCGACGGAGGAGACGCGCGCAGAACCCGTGGAACGTCCCCACGGTGAGCTCGGCTAGGCGCTCCTTGCCCACGAGGCGGTCGAGCCGCTCGCGCATCTCCTTTGCGGCCTTGTTCGTGAACGTCACGGCCAGGATCGCGCTCGCGGGCACCGCCAGATCGCGGATGAGGTACGCGACGCGGTGCGTCAGGACGCGCGTCTTTCCCGACCCCGCGCCGGCGAGGATGAGCAGCGGGCCGTCGCCGTGGGTCACGGCGGCGCGCTGCTCGGGATTCAGCGAGTCGAGGATGGGGTCGGACATCAGGTCCATCGTAGGAAGCCGTGCGCCGCACGGCGGCGCCCAGCTTCCTGCTACTTCGCTGCGCTACGTACTAGGAACGGAAGCGGACTGTTGATTCGTCGTGGATAAGCGGCCGAAATCGTGGACAAGATCGAATGCCGAGGTCTCTATTTGGTGGATAAGTTGATTGCCCCTCAGGTGAGCACACCGTATGTTTCACCTCGTCCCGAGGGGTCTGCTAAAGGGAACGAGTCCGAGATTCCATCAAGGGCGTCGTTCCCCGGGAGCGCAACCGGAGATAGCATCAAAGGCGGTCCGAGAGGATATCGAGGATCGGCTCCACGGCCAGGCCGCAGAGCTTTGAAGCTGCGGTCGGGCACGGAGGCAGGTCGCTCGGGACGCTTTTCTTTCCCCCAACCCTCCTGCATCTACCTCTGTGCGTCGACCGTACATTTTTGTAGTGCCTGACCTGCAGCCGCCCGACGAGGTCCTTCTCGCCTCGCTCGCCGATCGGGATTTGAGCGCCCTGGCCACCCTTTACGACCGCTACGGGCGCCTTGCGTACTCCCTGGCCTACCGGATCCTCGGCGAGAGCGAGGGGGCGGAAGACGTCGTCCAGGACGCATTCCTGTCCGCGTGGAGAGGCGCCGGCAGCTACCGGCGCGATCGCGGCAACCCCCGGGCGTGGCTTCTCTCGATCGTCCACCACCGCGCTGTCGACATCCTCCGGCGCAAGACCACGTTCCGGCCGGCGCCGCTCGAGATGGCGGAATCCCACCCGAGCGACGACGACACGGCGCTTTCCGCCGAGAAGAACGTCGAGCACCGCAC
>JALYSZ010000079.1 GCA_030854525.1 Chloroflexota bacterium
GGATGCCCCAGATCAGAGCCATCGCAGTGAACAGAAACCAGCCTCGGCGCGTCACCGGATCACGTTAGCGGTGGACGTCGGTCCCGTTTATCGCCGGTTTTACATCCAGCCCCGCTACGACTTCGAGAGCGCCCGGATCTTCCTCTCGAGGTCCTGCCGCTGCACAAGAAGCTGTTGCTTCTCGGGCAGTTGCGAGTTTCTTCCCGCGTCCGAGCCGGGGCGGGTGAGGCGCGCGATTCGCGAGATCTCCTGATTGACGCGCTGCAGCTCGTCCTTGAGTTGGTCGAGCTCGCCCGATGCCGCCGCTGTCACAGCGGGCTCGGGCTTCGGCGCGGCGACCGGCGCGGCCTTCGCGGCCGGCGCAGCCTTCGCGGCCGGACGAGAGGCGGGCTTGCGGGTTTTGGCGGTCTTGTTCTTGATCCGCTGAGCATAAGCCGGCGTGCGCACGCGACCGGCGACGTTGACCGCGTGATCGTCAACCGCCCTGGGCCAGAACGTGTTGCGGATCACACACTCCACGTGACGACTCGGAGCAGTCCGCACCTCTTGCAGCGCTAGACCTCCTCGGCCGGCGCAAACCGTCAGTCCCCGAAGCGCCAGGCAGCAGGAGGAAACAAGATGCGCGGTCACCTACGTACCCCGAGAGCCATCCGAAGGACGGCCAGCGCGATCGTGGCCACGGCAGTCGCGTTCGCGATGCTCGGAAGCAGCGCTCTCGCGGCTCCGCCAGTCGCGCGCGACCACATCGCAAGCACCGGCGCGAGCGCTGGTAGCTTCGTTTGCGCTGGGAGTGTCTGCACCGCCACATCCGTCTTCGCGATCGTCAACAGCCCAGACGGTCCAACGCAGGCGTGTCTGGAGGTCTGGCGATACCAGCAGATCGGAACGAGCTCGGTCCCACTCGGCTACGAGACCGGCTGCGCTCCGCTGGCCCAGACCTCGTTCTCGATCGATACAAAGGGTCTCACTGCGGCTTCGCTCGGCCCGACCGAGATCCCCGTGCAGGCATTTTCGTGCGACTCCATCGGGTGCAACCCCACGAGTGCGCGGACCGCGGTGGTCAGCGCGACGTTCACCGGCGTTGGTGGCCTCGCCACATTCAGGGCGAACAGCAAGTCAACGTTCGGGGGCTGCACGATGTACTTCGTCGGCAAAGGCAGTTCAAGCGAGGCCGTTGCGACGCTGATCGTCGATGGCCGCTCGCTCGACGCGCATGCCTCGCTGTTCACATCCACCCAAAAGATCAAGGTTCTTTGCCACTAACCGGCTTCCGCCGCAGTCGAGGGCCCGGCACTCGGACCCTCGACCCGTGCGGGTCCTGCTAGGTTCTCGCACTGTGGCGCGTCGATTCGGAATCCTGACATTCGCCACCGGACCATTTGAGGAGACGGCGCGCCTCTGGCGTCACGCCGAAGCTCTCGGCTTCGACGACGCGTGGGTTGTCGATGTTCTGACATATCCGGGCCTCGTCGATTACGACGCGACGACGCTCCTTGCGGCGCTCGCCCGCGAGACATCCCGCATCCGTGTGGGCACTCTCGTGATCCAAATCATCTATCGGCATCCTGTGCTGCTCGCAGCGCAAGCGATCGCGCTCGATCGAGTCTCAGAGGGCAGATTCGAGCTTGGCATTGGTGCCGGAGGCGCGCCGGTAGACAGCGCCGCGCTCGGGATCGAGCACTGGTCGGTACGTGAACGGGTGAGCCGGCTAGGAGAACAACTCGCGATGCTCGACCGCTTACTCCGGGGCGAGAAGCTCGACTTCTCTGGCCAGTATTACCGCGCCGAGGGCGAGCCCCTGGCGATGCCAGTTCAGCGTCCGCGTCCTCCCCTGACGGTCGCAGCGCAGATCCCGAGCAGCCTCCGTTTGGCCGCGCGGTTTGCTGACACGTGGAACACGATGGGCGGTCAGCCGTCTACGGCCAGCGGCAAGCCGCGGCTTCCGCTAGAGAAGGCCATCGAAGCCACGCATGAGCAGGCGGACCTACTGGAGGGCTACTGCCGAGAGCTGGGCCGCGACCCGAAGACGATCGGACGATCCGTCCTTGCCCTCCGCACCGAACCAGTCCCGCTCACGTCACTCGACGCATTCGACGAGTTCGTTGGGCGGTACGAGGAAATCGGGTTCAACCAATTCATCTTCTACTGGCCGCCTCTTGCGAACGTGAGGGAACATCAGTCCGTCTCGGCCGCGCAAG
>JALYSZ010000100.1 GCA_030854525.1 Chloroflexota bacterium
GGGTGACCAACCAGAACCATCGCTCCGTCGAGCTCGAGGACGACATCGGTGACCGTGCCCACGCCATCATGAAATCGCTCCGTCTCTCGGAAGCCGAAGACCTTGCTGATCCACTCGGCCGCGAGACCCGCATCCTCGTAGGCGAGCATCGGGATGACGCGCTGCTCAGTCATGGGTCGGCCTCCTTCTCTTCGAAACAAATGATGCACTCGCACGCCCCGGCGAACGCGCTCATCATGCCCGAATGACCGAAGCAGTCGTCCAGGTCCGCGAACTGCGTAAGACCTTTCGCGTAACAGAGCGCGAGGAAGGCCTCGCCGCCACGCTCCGCTCGTTCGTCAAGCGACGGCGCAAGGATGTGAACGCGGTCGCGGGGATCACTTTCCGGATCGACCCGGGAGAGGTCGTCGGCTTCCTCGGACCGAATGGGGCGGGGAAGACCACGACGCTCAAGATGCTGTCGGGGCTGCTGCATCCGACGGACGGCGAGGCCACTGTGCTGGGGTACGTACCGTGGCGCCGCGACAACGCCTACCTGGGGCGCATGACGCTGCTCATGGGGAACCGGACGCAGCTCGTGTGGGACATTCCCGCTGCCGACAGCTTCAGGGTGCTCCAGGAGATCTATCGCGTACCCGATCAGCAGTTCGGCGCGACCCTGGCGGAGCTCACCGAGCTTCTCGAGCTCCAGGACCTCGTGCACAAGCCCGTGCGGAATCTCTCGCTCGGCGAGCGCATGAAGGTCGAGTTCGCCGCGGGCCTCATCCACTCGCCGAGCGTCGCGTTCCTCGACGAGCCAACGATCGGGCTCGACGTCTCGATGCAGGTGCGCATCCGCCGCTTCGTCGCCGAGTACAACCGCCGGACGGGCGCCACGATCCTCCTGACGAGCCACTACATGGATGACGTCGTCGCGCTCTGCAAGCGCGTCATCGTGATTCACCGCGGTCGGCTCCTCTACGACGGCCCGCTCGCCGATCTTGCCGAGCGGATGGCGCCGTACAAGGTCATCGTCGTGACCCTGCACGACGGCGCCGCGGCGACGACCGACCTCGCCGGCTACGGCAACGTCGTGTCGGCGGACGAAGGTCGCATCACGCTCCGGGTCGATCGGCAGGTCGCGCCCGAGCGCACCGCGCGCCTCGTGAATGATCTCGGGGACCGGCTGGCGGATATCTCGGTCGAGGACCCGGCGATGGAAGAGGTCATCGATCGCGTGTTCACGTCGGAGCAGACGACGGTGAGCGCATGATCCGGACGTACCGGGCGCTCCTGGTGGCGCAGCTCCAAGCCGCGTCGCAGTACCGCGTTCAATCGATCCTCTGGATGCTCCTCGAGGTCGTACGCCCTGTGATCTTCCTGGCCGCGTGGGTCGCGGTCGCGAATGCTCAGGGCGGAAGCGTCGGCGGGTACGACGTGCGTGACTTCGCGGCCTACTACATCTCGTTGACGTTCGTCCTGCAGATCGTCTTCAGCTGGAACGCGTACGACTTCGAGTTCGAGGTCCGCCAGGGCCGTCTTTCGCCGAAGCTGCTTCGTCCGCTCCACCCGATCCACTACGCGATCGTGGAGAACATCGTGTGGAAGCTGACAACGTTCATTCCGCTCGTCATCTGCCTTGTGATCGTCGCGCTGACGTTCGACGTGCGTTTCCGGACGACACCCGCGCACGTGCTTCTCTTCGTCCCGAGCGTGGTCCTCGGCGCGGCACTCAGCTTCCTTTCGGGCTGGGTCCTCGCGTCCACCGCGTTCTGGACGACGCGCGTCCACGCCGTTTCGACTTTGTGGGACCGCGGGGTCTTCATCTTCGCGGGCATGATCGCCCCGCTCGCGCTTCTCCCAGGCGTCCTGCAAACCCTGTCGTTGGTCTTGCCGTTCGGCTACATGCTCGGCGTGCCCGCCGAGATCCTGCGCGGCGGGATCGACGTCCAGACGGCTCTGATTCTCATGGGCGGTCAGGCGATCTGGGTCGCAATCTTTTACGTCGCGTACGTGCGCGTGTGGCGCGCCGGCGTTCGTCAGTACAGCGCGGTCGGTGCCTGATGACACGGTATCTGCGACTCCTCCGTGTCTTCTTCAGCACCGAGATGCAGTACGAGCTCGAGTACCGCACGAATCTGGTGATGGACATCGTTCAGACGGTCGTGATCATGGTCACGAGCATCGGCGCGATCCTCGTTCTCTTCAGCTACACGGACGTTCTCAACGGGTGGAACCTCGGGGCGATGCTCGTGCTGCTCGGATGCTTCTATCTCGTCCAGGGCTTTGGCGAGCTCATCCTCGCCCCGAGCTTCGAGAAGTTCATGGAGCACGTCCGCATGGGCACGCTCGACTTCGCGCTGCTCAAACCCGTGTCCGCGCAGTTTCTCGCGACGCTTCGGCAGTTCCGCGTCACGAACCTCGCGCAGATGGGACTCGGCGGAGTCGTGATCGCGGTCGGGCTCGGTCGTCTGCCGAGCGTCGGCATTTCTGAGGGGCTCGGTTTCCTCGTCGCGGTCCTTTGTGGCTTCGTGCTGGTCTACGCGCTGCTGCTGGCGCTCTCGACGCTCGCTTTCTGGTTCGTTCGCGTCGACAACCTGATGGCGCTGTACTGGGCGTTTCTCGACGCGGGGCGATTTCCGGTCGACATCTATCCCGGCTGGCTCCGGGTAACGCTGTCGAGCGCGGTGCCGATCGGCGTCGCCGTGACCGTGCCCGCACAGGTCATCTCTGGGCGTCTCGACTTCTTCGGCCTCGCGGCGCTCGTCGTGGGCACGCTCGTCGCGTACGTTCTCGCGTCGCGGTTCTGGCACATCGGCTTGCGGTCGTACACGGGTGCGAGCGCGTGAACGATCCCAAACCGCCGGCGCTAGGCGTGGACGTCGGCAAGTTCTTGCGGGAGCCATCGCCGGAGACCGAGTCGCCGCGCGATGCGAGCGAGACCGGGAGAGGCACCGGTGGTGGTCGCATCCCCGCTCGAATGAGCTTCGTGACCCTGGCGGTTCGCGACATGCCGAAGATGACGCGCTTCTACAGGCAGTTCCGCTGGCCGGAGTCGAAGTTCAGTGACGAGAGCTTCGTCGCGTTCAAGACGAGCGGCGCCGTGCTCGGGCTCTTTCCCGCGAAGAACTACGAAAAGGAGTTCGGACCCGTCGTCCCGCCGGGCGTCTTTAGGGGATTCGTGCTCGCCATCAACCTCGAGGATCCGGCGCGCGTCGATGCGGCCTACGAGACGATGAAACGGTTCGACGGGATACGCATCCT
>JALYSZ010000107.1 GCA_030854525.1 Chloroflexota bacterium
CGTGCATCAGTAACAACGTCGGTGGGCCGCTTATCAGCACCGCGGTCTTCCGCGGCGTGCGGTTGCGCGATCTGCTCGATCGCGCCGGCCTGCCCGCGAGCGCGCGCGAGATCCGCTTCAACTGCGCGGACGGGTACACCGAGAGCATCCCGATCGAGACGGCGAACGATCCGCGGACGATCGTCGCTTATCTGATGAACGGCGAGCCGCTCACGAAGGAGCACGGTTTTCCGGCACGGATCCTCCTGTCCGGCCGGTATGGGGTGAAGAATCCGAAGTGGCTCACCGCCATCGTGCCGGTCGCCCAGCCGTACAACGGTTACTGGGAGCAGCGCGGCTGGAGCAAGGACGCCTTCGTTCGCACGATGTCGCGCCTCAACTATCCGCAGGAACAGGACACGGTGCCGGCGGGCAAGCCGTACCCGTTGGTCCGCGGGGTCGCGTTCGCCGGAGCGCGCGGCATCAGCAGAGTGGAGATCTCGTTCGACGGTGGCTCCACATGGAGCGAGACGCGCCTGCGGAGGATCCTGCCAAAGGACAACTGGACGCCGTTCACCTACGTCTGGACGCCGCCCGCGCCCGGCATCTACCCGGTCGTGGTGCGGGCGACCGACGACGAGGGACAGCTCCAAGACCCCACCGAACGCGATTCGTTTCCCGACGGAGCGACGGGCTATCACCGCGTCAACATCAGAGTGGTGTGACGAGTACGGCCGAGTCCGAGCGCGTCTTCGTGCCCTTCGCGCTGGAGCGCTGGTTCGCCGCACAACCGCGGCCTTCGGTCTGCGACCTCTCGGCGTCCGGCGCGATCCCCCTCGCGCTCGACGAGCTCCTCGCGGTCGCGTCGGCAGGAGAGCGCGTGGACTTCGCGCGCTCGTCGCTCGGTTATGGCCCGGGAGACGGCAGCAAAGCGCTTCGCTCCATCATCGCCCAGCGCTACACGGGCGTGCGGGCGAGCGACGTAGTCGTCACGTGCGGTGCGATCGAGGCCTTGCATCTTTCGATGAGCGCCATCGTTTCAGCGGGCGATGAGGTCATCGTCCAGCGGCCGATGTACCCGGCGGCGGCGGGCATCGCGCGTGCGCTCGGGGCGCGCGTCGTTCCCTGGGACCTAGAGGAGCGGTGTGGCTACCGGGCGAACGTCGACTCCCTCGCGCGGTTGCTGACGCCGGCCACGCGCCTCGTCGCGATCACCCAGCCAAACAATCCCACGGGCGTCGTGCTCGAACACGACGAGCTCGGCGCGCTCGTCGACCTGATTGACCCGCTCGGAGCCTGGCTCCTATCGGACGAGGTCTACCGCGATCTCGCACTCGAGCCCGGCCTCGCCGCTGTGTCGGCGGCCGAGCGATACGCCCGCGCGATCTCGGTCGGTGACGTGACGAAGCCATTCGGACTTGGAGGGCTGCGCGTCGGGTGGCTGGTCACGCACGATGCGGATCTCCGCGAGCGGATACAGGCCCGCCGCGACTACACGACTCTCTCGGTGCCCACGCTGTCCGACGCGCTCGCGCGGATCGCGCTGCGCCACTCGGCTGAGCTGCTTGCGCAGCCCATCGCCAACGGGCGCGAGAACCTCAGAGCGCTGGCCGCCATGGCGGCGCGTGATCACGCGCTCTCGTTCGTCCCGCCACGCGGGGGCCTGACCGCTTTCGTGGGCGTGAACGGAGCCGCCGCGCTGCAACGGCGACTCGCCGCGGCCGGAATCCTGGTCGTTCCCGGCGAGCTCTTCGACTGTCCCGGTCAGTTGCGGGTCTGGCTTGGCGGTTCGACTGGGGAGTTCGCGATCGCCCTCGCAGAGATCGAGCGCCTTCTCTCGGGGTGACGCCCGAGGATCAGCGCTTGAGCGGGTCTACGAACAGTCTGACGGCACAATGGAGGACGGCCATGAATCGCGGCGCCTTCTGCTCTTGAGGAAGGCTCCTTTCTCCGTGGCGACATGACTTCTCCACGACCTTCTCTGTAAAGCTCGATGTTGAATCTGACGCGCCAAGGTTCGAGCTGTCTTGCAAATGGAGCATCGTTCGTGCTTCGTCGAAAACGTGATTCGTGGTTCGGTGGGCGTCGGCGCGACTGAGTGCATCAAAACGGACACGTGTTAGGTGAGGGCGGCTCGCGTCCTCCCCTACGGGATCGGCGCCTCCGGGACAGTCAGCGAAAGCGAAAAGCTCGCGGGCGGCAAGCACTCGGTGTCGCTGCAAACCTGGAAGCTTAGCGAGAGCTCGAGCCGCACCGGGCCCGATCCGCGATTGACGATGAAGTCCACAGGCTCCGTGATTTCGACGGTTCCTTCGTAGACGGAGAAGTCTTCGTCGAGGCCCTCGACGCGGAAAGACTTCGGGTCCGGCCATTTGGGTCCTCCTGGCTGCGCGCCTGGCGGTGTGCTTTGAACGTCGATCTGAAGGCCGGTGTACCCGGGTGGCACCACCGGGCCGTAGACGTGCCATCCCCCTTGGACCGTGACCTCGACGTGCA
>JALYSZ010000110.1 GCA_030854525.1 Chloroflexota bacterium
TGTCATTCGAGCCGGCGATCCTGTTGATGGACGAGCCGTTCGGCGCGCTCGACGAGATGACCCGCGAACGGCTCAACCTCGAGCTTCTCCGCATCTGGAAGCAGACGGGCACGACGATCGTGTTCGTCACGCACAGCATTCCTGAGGCGGTCTTTCTCTCCACTCACGTCGCCGTGATGTCGGCGCGGCCGGGCCGCATCCTGGAGGTCATTGCGGTCGATCTTCCTCAGCCGCGCAATGACTTGACGCGCGAAGACGAGCGCTACTTCGGGTTCATCAAGCGCGTACGCGAGCGACTACGGGGTCGTGAGGTCCGCGGGCCCGGGGCGGCCGAGGTCGCGACGAGTTGATAAAGCGCGTCGCTTACTACGTTCCCGCGATCGCCGTGTTCGTCGGGGTACTTGGGCTCTGGGAGCTCGCCGTGCGTGCCCTCGGCATCCAGCAGTTTCTGTTGCCACCCCCCAGCGCGATAGCGGCCGCCTTTGTCGAGCATTTTGACGAGCTCATGACGGTGGGGCGCAACACCCTCGTCGAAGCGGTCGGCGGTCTTGTGATCGGCGGCGCGGCAGCGCTCGTCTTCGCCTTCGCGATCGCGCGCTGGGCCAGCGCGAGCCGCGCGTTGCTTCCGTTCGCGATCGCCGCGAACTCAGTGCCGATCATCGCCTTCGCACCGATCATGAACAACTGGTTCGGGATCTTGAACCCGCTATCGAAGATGATGGTCGTGGCGGTGCTCGTGTTCTTTCCGATCATGATCAACACGCTCCGCGGGCTCACGCTGGTGGATCAAGGGTCGCTCGAGCTCATGCGCTCGTACGCGGCGAGCGAGCTGGCCATCTTCAGGAAGGTGCGCGTCCCGAACGCGCTCCCCTACATCTTCACCGCCTTCAAAGTGAGCGCGACGCTCTCCCTGATCGGTGCGATCGTCGCCGAATACTTCGGGGGAGCGCGCTCGGTGCTGGGTCAGTTCATCATCACCGAGGCCGCGTTCTTTCGATTTGCGAACGCCTGGGCGGCGATCGTGGTCGCCTCCGCCGTGAGCATTGCGTTCTTCCTTATCATCCTCGCTATCGAGCGCGTCGCGATCCCGTGGCACGCTTCGGCCCGCATCACCGACTCGTCGTAACGCGCTTCGGTCACGCGTGAGGGAGGTTGCTATGCGAGACGCAGGTCGTTCTCTGTCGTTCGTGATCATCGCGATCATGCTCGCGGTCTCCTGTGGTGGCGGCACCGGTGGTGGAAGCGGCGGAACGCTCACCAAGGTACGGCTGCAGCTCCAATGGGTCGCCCAGTCGCAGTTCGCGGGTTACTACGCGGCGCTGGACAAGGGGTACTTCAAGGATCTCGGCCTGGACGTCGAGATCAAGCTTGGCGGACCCGACATCGTTCCGCAGCAGGTCGTTGCATCGGACGCCGCGGAGTTCGGCATCGCCTGGGTGCCGAAGATGCTGGCGTCGCGTGAGGCGGGCGCTGACCTCGTGAACATCGCGCAGGTCTTCCAGCGGTCGGGAACGCTCGAGGTCTCCTTCAAGGAGAAGAACATCACGAAGCCCGAGGACTGGAAGGGCAAGAAAGTCGGGACATGGGGCTTTGGGAACGAGCCCGAGCTCTACGCCGCGATGCGCAAGGCCGGAATCGATCCGACCAAAGCGAGCGATGTCACGATCGTTGCACAGCCGTTCGACATGTCCCTTCTTCTGAATGGCCAGGTCGATGCGGCGCAGGCCATGATCTACAACGAGTACGCCCAAGTGCTGGAGCAAAAGAACCCGAAAACCGGCCAGCTCTACACCCCCGCGGATCTCAACGTCATCGACTTCAATCAGGTCGGCACGGGGATGCTCCAGGATCACATCTTCGTGCGGCAGTCCTGGCTGTCGAAGTCGGGCAACGAGGACATCGCGTCGAAGTTCCTTCAAGCTTCGTTCAAGGGCTGGGTCTTCTGCCGCGACAACCAGACCCAGTGCGTCGACATCGTGCTGAAGGCCGGCACGACGCTCGGCAAGGGTCACATGACGTGGCAGCTGAACGAGATCAACGCGCTCATCTGGCCGTCGCCAGCCGGCATCGGCGCGATGGACAAGGCGGCGTGGGATCAGACCGTGACCATCTCCACGACGTACCAGGTGCTGAAGGCCAAGCCCGCCGACGCCGCGTTCCGGACAGACCTCGCCAAGAAGGCGGCCGACGCGCTGAAGGCGACGGGCGCGGATGTGAACGGGACGAGCTTCAAGAAGGCGACGGTGCAGGTGACCCCCGGCGGGAACTAACTCGGCGACGCACTGCCAGCGACGACCGCCGGGGACATCCCGGCGGTCGTTCTTTTTCGCGGTCTAGACTCGGCGGCGATGGCTGTCGCCACGAAACGACCCGCGGATCAGTCCTCCGTCGCGAAGGACACCGCCGACCACGTCCTCGTCGCGTGGTCCGCGCAGGGAGGCCTCAAGCAGGTCGTCGTCACGCGCGCCGAGGGCTCCTGGCTCTACGCCGGGGAGCGCCGGATCCTCGACTTCTCGTCCGGCCTGATCAACGTGAACCTGGGCCACAGTCACCCCAAAGTCGTTCGCGCGATCCAGGAACAGGCGGAGCGGGTCTGCTACGTGACACCATCGTTCGGCGAGGAGAGCCGCGCCACGCTCGCGCGCCTTCTCGCGGAGGTGACGCCGGGCGATCTCTCGAAGACGATCTTCACGACCGGCGGCAGCGAGGCGAACGAACACGCCATCAAGATCGCCCGCCTCTTCACGAAGCGGCACAAGATCCTCACGCAGTGGCGCTCGTTCCACGGCCAATCCCAGGGGTCGATGACGCTCGGCGGCGATAACCGTCGCTGGGCGGCCGAGCCAGGGATCACCGGTGTCGTGCACTTCCTCAACCCCGATCCGTACCGCTCGGTCTTCGGCGACGACGTGCAGAAGGCGCTCGCTCACGTCGAAGAAGTGATCTGGTACGAAGGCCCGGAGTACATCGCCGCGATCCTCGTCGAGCCGATCCCCGGAACGTCGGGCGTCCTCGTGCCGCCCGACGGCTATCTGCAGGGCCTACGCGCGCTCTGCGACAAGTACGGGATCTTGCTCATGTTCGACGAGGTCATGACCGGCTTCGGACGCACGGGGAAGTGGTTCGGAGCCGACCACGAAGGCGTCGTTCCCGACGTGATGACCTTCGCAAAGGGCGTTACCTCGGGCTATGTGCCCCTGGGCGGCGCGATCGTTCGCGAGAAGATCGCTCACCACTTCGATGACAACGTCCTCTGGGTGGGGTCGACATACAGCGGGCATCCTCTCGCGTGCGCGGCCGGCGTCGCTTCGATCGAGGCATATCGGGAGGACGGACTGATCGAGCGTTCGGCACAGATGGGGAAGAAGCTTCTCGCGGAGCTCAACAAGATCGCAGACCGCCATCCCTCCGTCGGCGACGTTCGGGGCCGCGGACTCTTCGCGGGGATCGAGCTCGTGAAGAATCGCCGTTCGAAGGAGATGCTTGAGCGCTGGAACGGGCCGTCGAGCGCGCTCGCGACCGCACTCAAAGGGGCGCTGCTGCAGCGCGACGTCTACGTCTTCTGCCGGTGGAACATGCTCTTCGTCGCACCGCCGCTTCCGGTGACGGACGACGAGCTCGCCATCGGGGTCCGCGCGATCGATGAGGTGCTGGAGATCGCCGACCGGTACGCGGCGACCGGAAAGATCTAGGAGCCCCTTCGCTCCGCCTCCGCTGGTCGGCTGTCCGTCCCGTAGAGCTCGGCCGCGATCGCGAGTGCCACGAACGCTGCAACGATGCCTAACATTTCCACTGCCGCCTCCTTAACTGCCTCGACTAGCTACACCGGTTAGTGATTGGTTGACATGGCCGAAGTTACGTCCTAGCTTCTAACCAGTCAAGATTATATAGGTGGTTTCTTCAGTTAGATGCGCGACATTCCCCCGGTCCCCGACCACGACGTCGAGCTCGCCGGCGGCGCTCTGGCCCTCGACTTCGCCAACACCGTCGGCGGCACTCACGTCAGCCCCACCCACGATCACCTCCGTGACTACGGGGACATCGCTCGCTTCGCCGTGCTTGCCGGCGGTCTGGAGCCAGCCGTCGCCAAGCGACTCGCGCAACGGGCCGAACGAGACCCGCGGCGCGCCGCAGCCGTGTACGAGCTCGGGATCGTTCTCCGCGAAGCGATCTGGGCGGTGTTCTCGGCGCTCGCCTCGGGCGAGGCTCCGCGCGATGCGGACCTCGCGCTGATCGGCGACGCTGCGGCGGCGGGTGCGGCGCGCTCCCGCCTGGTCTACGACCGCGATGGTGTGGGCTGGTCTCTTCCCTCGGATGGCGACGAGCTCGAGCGCCCGCTCTGGGACATTGCCCGGTCCGCCGCGGACCTCCTCACCTCGGCCGAAAGCGACCGCGTCAAAGAGTGCGCCTCGACGACCTGCGAGTGGGTCTTCCTCGACAAGAGTCGCAACCGATCGCGGCGGTGGTGCGACATGAGCGACTGCGGGAATCGCGCGAAGGCTCGGCGCTTCCAAGCGAGGAAGCATGAGGCGCGGGTCTAGGCGGAGGCCGTCGCGCGGGACAGAGCCGGAATGATGCGTTCGCCGTAGACCTCGAGGATCCGCTCTTCCTCGCCGCTCATCAGGTAGATGTTGAACTGGCGGACGCCGATCGCGGCGAGCTGCCGCAGCTTTTCGATATGCTCCTCGATCTCGCCGGTCACGCAGAACCGGTCCACTGACTCATCGTCCACGAACGCGGCGTTCGAGGATCCGGATTCGGCGTGATGCTGGTAGTCGTAGCCCGGGCGATTCCGCACGTACGCGGTGAGATCGGCGGGAAGCCCCTTCTCGCCGTAGCGCTTCACGAGATCGACGACGTGGTTCGACACGAGCGCTGGGAACCAGCGGACGCGGTCGCGGACCTTGTCGCGCGGTCCGACGTGCGCGGGTGCCGCGACCATGACCGAAACTGCGCTCGCGTCGCGGCCGGCCTTCCGCGCGCCGTCACGGAGAAGGCCGACGCACCAGCCGACGAGGCTCGGGTCGGCGAGCTGGATGATCGCCCCGTCGGCGATGCGACCAGTCAGCTCCAGCGCTTTCGGGCCGTACCCGGCGATCCAGACGGGTAGACGCTGCTTCCCGGTCCAGTCGAAACGCAGCTTCGTCCCCTCATACGTCACCTCGCGGCCCTCGCAAAGATCGCGGATGACCTGCGTCGCTTCCTCGAGCATGGCCAGATCGGTCGGCTTCTTTCCGAGGACGCGCCGCGCCGAGTCGCCCCGGCCGATGCCGAGGTCCATCCGGCCATCCGAAAGCTCCTGGAGCACCGCGAGGACGCTCGCCGTGACCGTCGGCTCGCGCGTCGCTGGGTTCGTCACGCACGTCCCGAGCCGCATCCGCTTGGTGTTCTGCGCCATGAGCGTGAGGAGGACGTACGGCTCCTTCCACAGCACGTGGCTATCGAAGAGCCACCCGTAGGTGAAGCCGGCGGATTCGGCAAGACGCGTGAGCGACGCGACCCGCTCGAGCGAGTGGTCCGGTTTGAGGGTGAAGCCGAAGTCCATGAGAGGGCGGAATCCTAGCGAGGTCAGCCGTGCCACTGGGAAACGCGTTCGATCCGCACGCGTATCACCGGCGCCTCGTGGAGCGGCATGCCCTCGTACTGCTTGTACTTTGCGGCGAGCAGATTGAGCGCATGGTGGTGGTCGTCGCCTTTCGTGAGGATGTCCGCGACGCCGTCGATGCGCACCCAGGCGAGATTCGACCAGTTCTCGTGATAGACGTCCACGAGCACGCTCGCGCGGCCGTTCGTCTCAA
Organism: Chloroflexota bacterium; assembly: GCA_030854525.1. The sequence goes on from JALYSZ010000110.1 coordinate 5,799, forward strand.
CGTTCTTGATGCGGCGCAGTTCGCGCCAGTCCTCGCCGGATTTTGGTTTCGCATCGATCGGAGTGAAGACGAAGGGCTCCTCGTACACGAACACGATCGGCACGACGTGCGGCCGCGCGTACTGATCCGCCGTCGCCAGACGCGCGACGCGTTCCAACGTGAGGAGCTCCAGTGAGCGCGCGCTCAGCTTCTCGCTCATCCGCGAAGCCGTGGGAGCACCTCCTTCGCGTAGAGGCGCAGTGCGCGCTCCTGATCCTGCCCGGGGAAGTGGAAGACGAGGTGCGTGAAACCCCAGTCGAGGTAGGGCTTGATCTTCGCGACGTGCTCCTCGGGATCGGTCGACACGATGAACCGCGTGTGCGCCTTGCCCTCCGCGGCCTTTGCGCGCCGCTCCATCTCCCGCGGATCTTCGACGCCGGCCTTGTCCTCCGCCGGGAGCGCGAGTGCCGCCCACTCCTTGGTGTCCTCCATCGCGCGTGTGCGGTCGTGGTCGAAGCTCACCTTCATCTCGATCATCCGCTCGAGCTTCGCCGGGTCCTTGCCCGCTTCGCGCGCGCCCTTCTCGAGCACTGGGAGGAGCGTGTCCCTGTAGAGTTCGGCGCCTTTGCCGCTGGTCACGATGATCCCGTCGCCCTCGCGCCCGGCGAACGTCGCCGCCTGCGGACCGCCGGCGGCGATGAGCAGAGGGACCGGCTGTGCCGGCTTGTCGAAGAGGTTCGCCTCCCTGGTGCGGAAATACTTCCCCTCGAAGGTGACGTAGTCCTCGGACCAGAGCTGCTTGATGAGCTTTACCGCCTCGCGCAGGCGGCGCAGACGTTCGCCAGGCTCAGGCCACTCGGTCGTGGTGAGTGGCGTCTCGTTCATGGACTCGCCGCTGCCGACGCCGAGGAACACCCGGCCGGGTGCGAGCAGCGCGATGGTCGCCATGGCCTGCGCGACGATCGCGGGGTGGTAACGGAAAGACGGTGTCACCACGCTCGTTCCAAGGCGCGCCCGCGACGTCTTCGCCGCGGCGGCGCCGAGCCATGCGAATGCGAACGGTGCGTGCCCGCCGGTGTTGCGCCAGGGATGAAAGTGGTCGCTTATGGCAATGCTGTCGTAGCCGAGTTCTTCCGCGAGCACGGCGTAGTCGAGGAGCCGCTTGGGGTCGAACTGCTCCGCGGACGCTTTCCAGCCGAGCGTTAACACTTATCTACATGAAGACTACGGCGCGCAAGGCTCCGCGGCCTTGACGCTCTCAATCATCCCCGTCCACGGGATTCCCGAGGTGCGGCCGCGTGCCGACCTCATCGGACTCCTGTTGCAGGCGCTCGATACCGAACACGAGAAGCTGGTCGATGGTGATGTCCTCGTCGTTGCCCAGAAGGTCGTCTCGAAGAGCGAAGGCCGCCTCGTCCGACTCGGGGATGTAGTCCCGAGCGAACGGGCGCTGGCGATGGCGGAGGAATCCGGCAAGGACCCGCGGCAGCTCGAGGTCGTCCTCGGAGAGACAAAGCAGATCATCCGCTGGGAGCGGGGCGTCCTCATCGTCGAGACGCACCACGGGTTCGTGTGTGCCAACGCCGGCGTGGATCGATCCAACGCCGGAGCGCCGGACACCGTCGTACTTCTTCCGGTGGACCCCGACGCCTCGGCCGCGCGAATCCGAAATGAGATCGCCGAGCGCGCGGACGCGGCGGTCGCCGTCGTCATCACGGACACGTTTGGCCGTGCGTGGCGCGAGGGTCACACGAACGTCGCGATCGGGATCGCCGGCCTGCCCGCGCTCAAGCGCTACATCGGCCAGCGCGACCCCGAGGGCTATGAGCTCCGGGTCACCGAGATCGCGGTGGCCGATGAGATCGCAGCCGCGGCCGAGCTCGTCATGGGGAAGCTCGACCGCTGCCCTGTCGCGATCGTGCGCGGGCTGACCTTCGAAGACTCGGACGAGACCGCGCAGGAATACGTCCGCCCCGCCGCGCGCGACATGTTCCGCTAGGTGTCGCGCTCCGAGCTGACCGCGGCGCAACGCAGATTCCTCGAGGAGAAGCGTTTCGCAGTGGTCGGGACGAAGAATCGTGATGGCTCGCCGCATCTTGCGGTCATGTGGTACCTGCTCAATGACGACGACATCGTCGTCAACAGCGCGCAGGGACGGATCAAGGACCGGAACCTCGCGGCCGACCCACGGATGAGCCTGATCGTCGAAGACGGGTATCGCTGGGTGCGTATCGACGGCAGTGCCCAGGCCGAGCACGATCAGACGGTCGCACACGCGGACATTCGCCGACTGGCGGCCCGCTATTACGAAGACGAGCGCAGGCTTGACGAAGCCATGCGAAACCAGTTCAGCAAGCAGCACCGGATCACCTACCGCTTACCGATCAATCGGGTGGCCGCAGAAGGGGTTGAAAAGAAGAAGCCCCATCTTTCGATGAGGCTTCGTTCAATCCGCGTTCGGAGCGCTAGTTAGGCGTACCGGCTACGCGAGGCCGACGGCCGCACCTGCTCGAAGCAGGAGCTGCAGTAGACCGGCTTGTCGCCGCGGGGCTGGAACGGCACGCGTGCCTCGCCACCGCAGTTGCTGCAGGTAGCCGTGAAGAACTCACGCGGGCCACCCATGCCACGGCTTCCGCCGTATGCACCGCCGCCGCCACCCATGCCACCGGAGGCGCGACGCGCCGCACGGCAGGACGGACAACGTCCCGGCTCGTTCATCAGACCGCGCGAGGAGTAGAACTCTTGCTCGCCGGCCGTCCATGTGAATTCCTGACCGCAGTCTTTGCAGGTCAGGGTTTTGTCAGAGAAGCTCAATTGAAGCTTCCTCCCTTTGTTGTTCGCGCCGCCTTGAGCCTCGCCAGGACTTGGGAGGAATTGCCTCACTTGACCCGCGTGGTGACTCTCGCCGCCGCTGCCCCTTTGGGGCATGTCAAGCCTAACAGTTCAATCCGGGTCGGGGAAGGTATGTGGATAAGCTTCGCCAAGCCACTCGTCATGCCATTCGCCGGAACGAAACCATGATTTGCGATAAATGCCCATCTGCTTGTAGCCCGACTTCTCGTTAGCGCGACGTGATCCGCGGTTGGCGAGGCCGATCCAGTTGTGAATGCGATGCAGCCGCAGTTCTCTCCATGCGAAACCGGTGCGAAGGCGCACGGCCTCGCTCGCGATACCGCGGCCGAACAGATCGTGGCGTCCGATGACGATCCCGCTTTCGCCATCGCGGCGGACCCAGTCGATGTCGAAGATGCCGGTCCATCCGACCGGCTCGTCTTGGTACGCGATCGTCCACATGATCTGGGTTTCGTCCTCGCCTGTTTTCTTGAAGCGCTCTTCCTGCCTCTCGTCTGTCATCTCGCCGTGCCGCGGTCCCCAGAATCGACCGACCTCAGGTTGAACAATCCATAGCACGTGCAGTTTGAAATGCTCGAGCGTGGCCGGAACGAGCGAGACGCCTCTCGGGCCTTCGAGCCGCGGACCGAACATCAGCGGGTCGCCTCGGCGTCGAGCGGCGGGTACTCCCGCTCGGTCGCGCCCCACCGCTCGTACCACGTTTCCTTGGTCATGAAGAGCTGGATCTCATCCAGGTAGGCGCCATCGCAGTAATAGACCTCGTGCCCGCGTGCGTATTCCGCGTACCCGAGGCGATGGACGATCCGCAGGCCGGCCGCGTTGTTCGCCCGAAGTTCGACGCCGCATCGCCGAAGGTCGAGGTAGTCGAAGAGATATCGATGGAGCGCGAGCGCGGCGTCGAAGCCGTAGCCCTTCCGCCACTCATCCGGGTCGATCACGAACTGGCGCACGGTAAACCCGGGCTCGGTCGGCGACCAGAAGCTCCCTCTGGCCAGTCCGACGAGACGATCTCCGACGTCGATCGACCAGAGCACATCCATTTTTTCCTTCGCGGTCTCTTTGAAGCGCTCCTTCCATGTTGCCGGCATGGCCGGCTCGTGCCAGACGGAGTGCGCGCGCCGTAGGCGCATATCGGCCATCCAGCGGTTGTATGTGTCGAGGTCCGCTTCGAGCGGGAGGCGCAGGGTCGTCGTTTTTCCACGGATCGTCCCGCCGAGTGCCACGAAGCGAGTCTAGGAATTCAACGCGCCAGAGGCAGGCGTACTGCGAATTCCGCGCCACCGCCGTCGACATTCGACGCGCGGATCGAACCGCCGTGCGCTTGGGCGATCGCCTGCGCGATCGCGAGGCCGAGGCCGGCGCCATCGCGCTCGGCGTTCTCGCCACGGTAGAAACGCTGGAAGAGGCGCGTCTGCGCGCCCGGCGGTAAACCCGAGCCCGCATCGCGCACCCGGACCACAACGGCGCCGTCGTCGCGGTTGCCGCGGATTTGCACGGTCGTACCGCGAGGCGAGTGCTTCACCGCGTTGTCGAGGACGTTGAGGAAGAGCTGCGCCAGCTTATCGGCATCTCCTCGCACCGAAGGGAGGGCCTCGGCGCCGACGACATCGAAGGTCACACCGGCATCTCTCGCCTGCACCTCGAGAGCAGCCACAGCGCTCTCGAGCAGCCGGGCGGGTGCGACATCTTCGTGTCCCATCGCCTGAGCGCCGGACTCGAGGCGCGCGACTTGGAGGAGTCCTTCGACCATGCGCACGAGGCGACGCGCCTCACGGTGGATGATCTCGGCCACGTGCGAAACGGCGTCGCCTCGCGCCTCGCCATCGACGATCGCCTGGGCGAAGCCCTGGATCGACGTGAGCGGCGTTCGGAGCTCGTGCGAAATGTCCGCGAGGAATGCCTGCTCGCTCCCGCGCGAGCGTTGGATCTCGCTCGCCATCTCGTTGAAGGCCGTACCCATCTCCGCGATCTCGCTCGGACCGGCGAGCGGGACCCGCGTCCCGTAATCGCCGCCGGCGAAGC
>JALYSZ010000119.1 GCA_030854525.1 Chloroflexota bacterium
TCCCTCACCCCTGCAAACATCCCATGCCCGAATGGCATGAGGGTTTCGTAGTCGGCACGCCCGCGGCAGCTATCGAAAAGCCCGACGAGCGCGGCGATCAGATCTGCCTCGCCTGGTCCATCGCCGCCCCCCACAAGCGAGCTTCGTAGCATTTCGCGAAGCTGCCCCGTGTCTGGCGGAAAGGGGATCAGCCACAGACGACGGAGCATCGCGTCGTCGAGCTCGAGTGCCGAGCGGTCGCGAGGGTTTAACGTCGCGATGATCACGAGGTTTCTGGCGACCTGAAGCCGATCGACGCCCTCAGCGGGAACTGGGAGGTCGAACGCACGCCTACGATGCTCGATATAGGTAAAGAGTTCTCCAAGAACGGAATTGAGGTTCGCGCGGGTGAACTCCTCGATGAGGAGAACGTATCTGTGCTCTCCATCACCCGCCGCCCGCTTGTTCCATTGCGCAAATGCTCCAAGCCGCGGTTCGAAGCCGCCGGTCGCATTTGCACGAATCCCGACAACGAAGTCCTCGTATGAGTAAGACGGGTGAAACTGGACTTCCTTAACACGCGAGCTATCGCCGGCTAGGCGCTCCGCAGCGACGCGGGCCAGCAGCGTCTTTCCAGTACCTGGGACACCAGAGAGCGCGATGATCGCGCGGTCGCCGTAGCGGTTCGCGGCGTCAACGATCTCCGCGACCTTCGCCTCCGTTGCTGGCCCAAACGCTTGGCTGCGCAGATCTTCACGCTCGTCGGCACCTGGTACAGCGCCGTAATAACGAAACCAATCCTGTTCGGACTGTGCTTTATAGAACGGTGGTGGCGTGCGGACCTCGGCGGCCAAGAGATCCTGGAAGTCCGCTGGGACGGTCCAGTAGCCGCCTCCTCCCGCTCCAGGCGCTTCAAGGAGAAAGCCACCTAGCGTCGCTCTCTTGAACCAAGGCGTAGTGATCTGATCTCGCGTCTGGTCATCAGCATCATGGCCAGCCGCGCCGCCCTGTTGATAAGCCCGCTCGCGGAGTTTGATCCGTCCACTGCCACCAGCGCGCGCGTCGTAGTCTGCGTCGGATCGAGCATCACGAATGCGATCAATTGCTGGCTGCAAGTCCTCGTGTGTAAGCACCCACATCAACTCGCGGTTCAGCTCGTCCCAGTGAACCCGTCCACCGAGGTCGACCGCCGCCTTCCAGATTGCCCAATACGGATGAATGTCACAGGCATCTGGGTATTTGTCCCCGTCCTCGTCGGCAGGGTTCTTTAACTGGTACTTCCGCAAGACGGCGATCGCCAGGGTGGCGAGCCGCCGACGCATTTGAGTCTCTTCTTGCGACTTCGCTTCGGCGAGAGTTCGCCCCAGGCCGGTGATCCGGGTGTTTCCGTCCCCGTCGGGGTACAACAGCCCCATACGTTCGAAGATCTTGTGCCACCGTCGCGCGCGCGGAAGGGCTTCGCCTGTCGCCATTTGGACATCCTCGTCGCGCGTGCCCGCGCGGCCATCCATCTGCAGGAGCAATTGAAGTTGTCGACCGAGGTCGACATCGACGTCGAGCGAAAGGATCTGAGGACTGTCGCGGTCGGGTGCCTGCCACTTGTCAAATGTCAAACAAGCGCCAGTGCTGGGGCCTCCGTGTTTGTGTGGGTGTTCTCAGCTGGAAGGCCATCGAGCGACTGAAGGATGCACCTTCCCACGCGCTCTGCCAACAGCGGAGGTACCGCGTTCCCGATTTGGCTTGCGCACTGTTCTCGATTCCCGAAAAAGACAAAGGAGTCGGGAAAGGATTGGAGCCTCGCCCCTTCACGGAGCGTCAGGCTCCGATCTTCGGCTGGATGTGCGAACCGTCCTCTCGTGAAACTATCGAATCGAGCCGTGATGGTCACCGACGGTCGCTCCCACTCGAGCCGGCCATAGACGTCGAGATGCCGATGCGAAGGGTTGTCTCGGTGACAAGGCAGTTGAAGGTGAAGCGGTAATGACTCCCGGCCGCCGCCTGGCGGGATGTGGCTCAGTCTCTCTCGGTTTGTCGCGGAGAGTCGCGCTTCCCGGAAGTGATTCGGCACCAACGGATGCGGCGAGCCGTCCAGTGGGGGGGAAGGGAGATCCGCAATGGCGTCGCGGACCGTTCGCCAAGTCTTGGCGGGAGCGCCGATAGGGAACCGTAACGCTGGCAGTCGCAGATCAAGGCGTTGGCCGACGACAAAGAGTCGCGAACGAGATTGCGCCACCCCGAACTCCACGGCGTTTAGCTCCGTGACATAGACGGCGTATGTCTCTCTGAGTAATGTCGTCACTTCCGAGAGCAAGGCACTACCGCGGCGAGAAGCGAAACCGGGTACGTTCTCGATTAGGAAAGTTTTTGGTCGAAGCTGGTTGACGAGTCGGACGACGTCAAGGACCAGGGAATTGCGCGGGTCGTTTAGGGCACTCTCGCGATCTCTCTGGTAAGAGAACCCCTGGCACGGCGGTCCTGCCGCCAGCAAATCGCAGTCGCCCACCCCAACAGATGCAACCGTCACAACCTCATCAGCCGAGACGTCACGGATTGATTTCTGAATCACATGTTCACCGATGTTCTTCCGATAAGTCAGAGCCGCCGCAGAGTCGAGCTCCACCGCCGCTCGAAGCTCGAAGCCGGCCGCCCTGAGGCCTAATGCAAGGCCACCAGCCCCTGCGAATAGGTCGATAGCGGTACGCATCGTCATGCCGCTGCGCTTCGACGACGCTTGATCCCATTGATCGTCACGGCAAAACCCGGTCCGACCGGTTCCCGGATGTCTAGGGGGTCATCGCGCCGGGCGGAGCCTGACCGGAGGGTCGAGAGAAGACTCTCGGCAAACGTGCGAGCGACCAACGGGGGAACGGCATTGCCGACTTGCTTGAACTTGTCATCGAACGGTCCCTCGAAGGAAAAGTTGGCCGGGAAGCCCTGAAGCAGCGCCGCTTCGCGTATCGAGAGACCGCGATCCTGCTCCGGATGTGCGAATCGTCCGCAAGATGGGGTCCGACATCTCGCAGTGATTGTGACCGCTGGTCGGTCCCACGCCAGCCGTCCATACACATCCGTATAACCACCGTGCAACCTACGGGCACGATCGAGACAAGCCGGCCCAACGCCAATTGGTCTGTTACCGCCGTCGCGGGGAACTCTTCGGAGGATGTCAATCGTTTCGGGGCGGTGGCGTGATGTCTGGTGCATAGGGTCGGATTCGCTCGTCTGTCCACCCACAAGGGGAGGAAGATGACCAATCGCATTCCGCACGGTGCGGAAATGCTCGTAGTCAAGAAGTGGTTCGGGCATCGACACAGCTGTCCGGCTCGCCAGCATGACCGCCCGGAAGCGCTCCTGGGGAAGGCCGAAGGCGGCAAGGTTGTAGATACGTGTCTTGACGTCATACCCCGCGCGTCTTAGAAGGTCTCGTCCCCGCGTGTAATAGGGCCAGTGCCTACGTGCGAGCAGATCAGGCACGTTCTCGCAGAAGACGGCGTCAGGTTGGAGCAACACCGCGAGCTCGGAGAAAACCACAAAGAGGCTCCGTCGAAAGTCTCGTCCTCGAACTGCCTTCCGATGGGCGGCGAATCCCTGACATGGAGCGCATCCGATCAAGACGAAACGATCGAACCCTGTCAGCCCCCACTCTCGTAACAGCCCATCGCGGATCTTCTTCTTCGCGAGGATCTGCCTCACATCGACTCGGTGGGCAGGAGAGCCCAGCATCTTTTCGAACGTTCGGCACGCGTACTCGTCGATGTCTACGCCGGCAACGACTTTCACCTCGAGTGACGGAACCTGCGCCTCCTGGAAGCCAAGGCTCGCGCCACCGCAACCGCAGAACAGGTCCACAACGGCCACGCGGAGTCGCCGTTCGTGCGAGCGCCTATTCGGACCCATACGCGCCTGTTCCTCCCGTAGGTCTGGCGCCGCGCGGCTTGTGGCGAACTCTACAACCCCTTGTGGCGGAGTCCCGGCACAGCCCCATATGATGAGTCTTCTGCGCAGCCGGCAGAACTCCCACTCGGCCGGCTGGCGGTCCAGGGCGCCATCCGCACGGAATAGGTCAGGCCATCCGAGCGCGGTCCGAGACCGCGGAGTTGTCGCGGTTCGACCGTCCGGCCATCTAAGGGCCAACGCCTGGGCCTGCTGTTAATCGCTGGAACGCGTCCATGCCCAGAAGCCCGGTTGGGCGGGAGGATGGCCGCGGCCCACTTAAAAGGAGTCGTCAACGGCCTTCCGCTGTCAGCACTACCTTCGGTTACGCGAGCGGCCTCGCGAAACTGAGTGTTGACGTATCGCTTATGAGAGTGATAGTGTCACGCTCAATATTGAGTGCTGCGCTTACAGCGCGGCTAGAGGAGCAAGAAACGTGGGAAAACTCACCGGTATCCGGCAGATCGAGCTCATCGCCGCCGAGACCGAGAACCTCGACACGGTGTGCTTCCGCGGTGCAGCCTCACTGGCGCACCTCGCCGCGGCGTCCCAGGCCGACATCTTCGACCAGGTCGCAAACCCCGAAGGTCTGCAGCGCGACCTCTCGCCAAAGCACGCGGCCGACGCTTACGACTACGCGCACCGCCCAAAGGAGGCGCACTACCCCCGTGCCTTCCCGGAGGTGGTGCTGAACGTCCGTGACAAGAAGGTTCTCCAGGTAGAGCCCTACGGGAACAGCAACGGTGTGAAGCTCGTCAAGCTCATCTTCGACCTAGAGAAGATGCCAGCCGGAAAGGTTGCCGTTAGCCGAGTGGACGGCAACCACCGCCTGTTCTACGCGGAGGGCGATGAGCGCCGTGACCCGCTCCTCTTGTCGGCGCCATTCCAAATCCACATCGGGCTCACGCGCGACCAAGAGCGTCGGCTTTTCGTCGACATCAACTCGAACCAGAAGGGCCTGAACACGTCGCACCTTGCAATCATGGCCAGCCGCCTAACCCCGGAGGAGGAAGAGATCCGGAACCGCCTTGACCGCTGGATCTCAAAGCGTCTTGTCGAGGATCCCGAGTCGCCCTGGCACGGCCTGGTCCACCTAGGCGGGTCAAAGAAGGGTTCGCGTGCGCAAGGCCTGGTCCGTCCTGTCAACTTCACGAGCCTGGAGAACGGCGTCTACCGAATGCTGACGAAGAGCCAGTACATCCACGACCTCACCGACCCGCAGGCGCAGTACCTCGTAATCCGCAATTACTGGCAGGCGGTGAAGCGCGTCTTTGCGGAGGAGTGGGCAAATCCCAAGGACCACCTGCTGTTAAAGAACATGGGTGTCTGGACGATGGGCATCCTCGGCGGCACCGTCATCGACCGCTGCCTCTCGCGGGGCCGCGAGGATGTGGAGTCCATGTCGAAGTATCTTCGCCAGGCTCGCGGACGGTTCGACTGGAGCAGCACCGGCACACCCAGCGAGCGGTCCGTGGTAGGCATGTCCGGGAACAAAGCCGCGATGACGATCGCAGGCGAGATGGCGAAAGAGATGTCGGATGAAGCCGGCGCGAATGTATTGAAGGAAATCGAGGAGCGCCTGCTCGCGCGCGTAGCTGCGAACTAGTGGATCCAAGATTTCGCGAAGGAGACGAGAAATGGCGAGAGCTGGTGGAACCAGGCGCGTGGTGACGCACGTCGTCCCGGCCCGGAGAGGCTGGGATGTCGAGAAAGAGAGACAGAAGACCCCCGTCAAGCACTTCGCGACGAAACCGCCAGCCATCGAGAAGGCAAAGGCGATCTCGAAGGACGCGGAGCTCGGGCAGATCAGGATCCATGGGAAGGACGGGAAGATTCAGACCGAGTACACGTACGGGCAGGATCCCAACCCCCCGAAGGGTTAGAAGGCCGACCGGGGATGGTGAGCTCGCCAGAGAAGTTGAGCTGGGCGCAAGGCGTAGCGGAGGCGCGCATTGCGCGACAGTTGGAGACCGCCGATGCGATGGATGGCAAGGGCGCCGCGTTGTTTGCTGCCGTCGCCATCGTGCTTTTCTCGGCAATTGCATTCACCGGACCCGCGAACGAGGCGGCTCGAATTGTCACGGTCATCGTCGCCGCGTTCGCGTTCGTCCTGTGTGCGGCGATGCTCTGGCCACAGCGGTACAACGATCCCCCAGACGCCCGCAAGCTGGCTGAGGCCTTGCGCGACAGAAAAGATCTCAGCCGGGACGACCTCACCGACACACTGCTGAACCAGCAACTGGACGCGATCGTCAAAAACGACAACGTCCTGCGGGACAAGAACCTGGGCATACGGACCGTGCTACTGCTTCTACTGTTTTCGGTGGTCACCTTCGTGATTGAGGTCTACGGAAAGGACGGGCTACATGGCTGAGAGAGAAACTGAGGGCGGCTCTTCTGAACAGGCCGATGCTGTGCAGAGCCAACAAGGCGGAGAGTCGCAACAGAATGGGCAAGGCTCGACCGTTGACCTGACCCACATCGAGACGCGTGGCCAACCTCCGGGCGAACGAAAGGGCCGCTAGACCCGCGATGGCCGACAAGAAGGCAGCGCCGCCGAGGCCGTCACCGAGGCAGGCCTCGGCTCCTCCGGTGGCCAAGCCGGTCGACCTGAGTCACGCGACGACGAAGCACATCACGCCAACGACGCCGAAAAGGACGATCACGAGTGAGAAAAAGTCGTGACGCGGTCAAAGGACAAAGGCAAGGACAAGATCGACCTGACACACACGACGACGCGCCACCATCAGGAGGGGGTTGAAGTGGTGCCAAAGACTGGCAAGGACTCGGGACGAGCCCGCGATGCTGGGTCGGGTCAGTACGTCAAGAAGGACTACGCCGAGAAGCACCCGAAGACGACCGTGGTCGAGCACGACAAGTCGACGAAGAAAAAATAGGAGGGCGCACCTCTAGCGGTGAATCACTGAACGGTCACCGTCGGGAGACGCTTCCGATCTCGGCAGGAGCCCTACCAGAGGTCGCTGAACGCGTCCAGAAGCCTGGAAGTCACCAACCCCGGGCCATCATCCGGGCCCTCGCGTCGGCGAATCCGATTGGCTCCAAGCAGGTTGACCAAGGTCTAAGACCCGGACATGCACGGATGTTGTAACTGGCGCCTGCCAGCAAGCTGGCAGGCGTGACGAGAAGAATAGTCCGGCCGAGCCGACCCGGGTCAGGTTGGTGGGTAGGCAGCAGCTCGCACCCCATCGGAATGAAGGAAACCGCCCCTCCGTTGAAAACGACCGTCCGGCGTCTCCTGGATGACCCAGAACGAGGGCCGTAGAACCGGAGGCCCGACCCTCACCCCTCGGGGCCCTTCAATCGGTCCCTGGAGCCGTCTTCTTGACCACTGCCATGAAATGCTCTTCAAACGTGGGTGGTAGCGACGTCGGCGTGCACCTCATGCACCTCATTTGCACCTGTTTATCTTGCAGCCGTTATTTGCCCCCTCGAGACCCGTCGGAAGGCTCGTCCACCCGTGAAGGACTCAGGAGCGGCCGACGCCCGCAAATGAGGTGCATGAGGTGCAAGAGGTGCTGGGCCGCCTGCTCAGAAGGCCGATTCCGTCGCGGGGTCGACATCCGTTCGCTGCTGAACCTTCAGGTTGGGCGGCGCCACGATCCTGATCCTGCGGCCGGGTCGCTCAATCGTCCATCCCTCCTGCCTGAGGCTTGGCTCGATGCGCTGCAGCGCATTCGACAGGTGAGCCGGCACCGTAGGCCATCCTTTGCGATGCGTAGTCCCTTCCTCGGCACTGGCCTGCAGGAGGTGCAAGAGCTCACTGAATGTTCCTGCCCACGGACCGGCTGCGACGATCTTGACGAGGGGGGCGTAGATCGGCGATGACTCCAGGACGATTGCGTTCGCGGCGCGTCGGTTCGTCCTATAGGCCTCAAGGAATGCCCCGGGGGCCCATGGCAGTGCTGGTTCGCACGCGACAATCCACGTAGCCGCGGCCGCGAGCCGGGGCGCCGACTTGATCCTCGTCTTCGGCAGGTTCGCTAGACCAACCACCACGATGTCCAAGAGTGCGCCGAGTATCTTTGGACGGGCCAGAAAGAACTCTGCAGCAAATTCCTTCTCGTCCCGCCGCTGGTCATCCTCTATGGCGGGCAGGTGCAGCACGAAGCTGCGGTCCAAGAGATCCCCGCGCGTCACGATCTCGCCGATGCCGGTGAGAATCACGGGTCGCTGCACGTCGATTGTCACCGGCTCGTCGTCCGTGTAGAGCTTGCGCTTTGTAATGCCACCGCCAGTCGATAGGCGACACAGCGCATCGGACAACCAGTCCTGCAGCCAGGAGACGTTGTCGATGGCGAGAAACCAGGTGTGCTTGGCGCTGACCAAGAGATCACCCGTATCGCGCGGGACGCTGTTTAGCGGAGACGAGCAGGGATCGATCAGCTCCTTGACGATGCGCGCGAGCGTGCTCTTCGCTGCACCCTGCACGCCGTTGAGCACTAGCACCGGGTACTGGATGCCAAGACGCAGTCCGCTGAGCAGGTATGCGACAAGCAGCGCGAACTGCCCGTCGTCGGAGAAGTTGACGAACCGTCTCAGATCGCGGAGATCTCCGTTGCGCTCGGGAACCGGCAGGGGCCGGGCACCGGTTGGTCGACGGAACTTGACCGGTGGGTTGGTGATGACCTCCCACCCTGTTGCGCTCACGCGCACCACCTGCCAAGAGCGATCACAGAGGTCGAGGTAGATCGCGTCGTCGGCCTCAGCCACCCGGACGTGCACCGCTTGCTCGGTCGAGCTAGACGACGTCGCCCGGCCACTGAGGGTGTTGAATGCGTCGTGCAGCTGCTGACTCGCGGGAGCTTTGCCGTAGCGCTCGTAGAAGCGATGCGACAAGAGCCTCTTCAGCGCAGTCGAGCCGACCTGGTAGGTCTCGTAGTGACCATCGACGTCGATCGTCGCGTAGGGAGTCTGGTCGCTGTCATGGAAGAGTTCGGCGTCCGCCAGGAGCTCGACCAGTAGCGTCGACTGATTTCCCTTGCCGCCGCTGGCCGCCCTACGCGACTCACCGGCAGGCTGGGCCGTCGCGCCATGCCAGAGCGGAGCTGCGTCAGCGAGGTCAAGCAACTCGACCGCCGTGTGTCCCTCGTCGAGCCAGTCAATCACGTCTCCCTTGGGTGGCAGATCTGGCAAGGCAACAACTTTCACGCTCGCCGCGATATCGGATAAGTCGGACGCAACGCGCTCAACGTGTCGACGACCCGGCTCGTCGTTGTCAGGCAGCAGAACAACTGGACGGTTCGCGACGTACTGGTTCAGCTCACCGCGCCACTTGCCAGCACCTTCGGAGTTCGTCGTTGCGACTAGGCCGAGGGCGATCAGCCGGTCGACGTGCTTTTCCCCTTCAGGGATGAAGACAGGCTCCTCGGGAGACGTCGCGAGAAGCTCGGGTAGGCGGTAGGGCAACCGAGTGACCCCATCCATCTTCCAGATCCAGCCGCCGACTCCGTCCGGACGCCGGAGCGCGAAGTTCTTCGGTTCGTAGCGAACCGCTTGGTAGATCAGCTGCCCCGCTGCGTCCGTGTAGTCGTAGCACGCGATGATCGCGCGCCGGGTCGGATCGCCGTGCGCGAGTCCGCATGCGCACGGGTCGGACAGCAACTCGTGTCGATAGGTTCCGGATCCTTCGTGAAGGGGCAGCTCGTTCGCGTACTCGGCGCGCGTGCAGTGAGCGGACTTGCGATCGCCCGACAGGAACCCCCCGCATCGAGTTCCCCTGCCCCGCACCTCGTCCTGCGACCCGCCACAAATCGGACACGGCGCGGACTTCGTGAACCGTTCGATGTCTGTCATTGCCGCTTCGCCTGTTGCTGCGATGCGGCCTCGCGGAGAAGCCGAAGGCGCACCTCAGCGAGGAGCTGTACGAGTGCGGCGAAGCGGGGGTCCAGAACACTGCTCGAAGGCTTCTGTTGATGCGACGGCATGCGCGTTCCTCCATGGATTTCCCACAGAGGCCATTGCTGCTTTCCTTCGCGCTTACCTCGGTCGACCGGTTCTACGGTGACTCGAACACGCGAGATGAGGCGTTCTGTACCTCAGGTTGCTTATTCGCTTGTAGCTCTAGTTTACTACCGAAAGTTGGCCGAGGGAGAGGAAATTACTCATTCTCGTCGTGTTTCAACATCGTAGGGATAGACCTCTTGTCTCGGACACGCCACGACGCATTAGCCAAATCGCACGCCGAGGACCTAACCCGTTCCCAGGTCCACGCTGGCTGTCCCGGTAGTTCTCGGGACGTTTTCCGAATGCGCTGGCGGTATCCTCTATGTAGCGCGCAAAGACCCTACCGGGACGGCAGCGACCCCCGATCTAGGGTGAGAGGAGAATCGCGCGCTTAGCGCCGGGCTACGTCGTCGATACGACCCGGGACAACGCGTACGAGGATCAAGTCCGCGACCTGCACAAGGTCGATTTGGAACTTCTTCGGAGGTCGACCGCTCTCGCGGTAGCGAGGTGTCTCCCTTGATTGGGCGATGCCGACCGCGTCAGCCGATTCGATTTCTGAAGGAGTTTTTTCTATGCCTGGCGCAGCTTTCGGCACTTCCACTCTGCAACCGATTATAGTAGCAACCAACGAAAAGGCCGCCGGCGTTGGAGCGCCGACGGCCGAAGGGACAGCTGAGGTAAACAGCCATCCCGCAGAAGCGAGTGTGGGCGTCCGCCGCGCGGCGATCTATGTTCGCGTGAGTCGGCTCGCCGATGACGAACTCGACACAAAGATCTCTCCTGACATGCAGGCAGCAGCCTGCCGTCGACTTCTCGAGGTGTACGACGTCGAAGTTTTCAGCGATCTCAACCTGTCCGGTAAGAATACCGACCGGCCCCGCTACCAGGAGATGCTCCATCGCGTGGATGCTGGCGACTTCGACGTCGTGGCAGCGTACGAACTCTCGCGCATCACCCGCAACATCGGCGACCACGCGGCGTTCTTCGAGCGGCTCGCGCGGAAGAACGTTCGCTTCGTCAGCGCACGCGAGCACATCGACCGCTCGACGCCTGAGGGCAAGTTCAACGCAACGATTCTGACGGGCTCGAACGAACTACAACGCGATCAGACGGCACGACGGGTGAAGGACTCCCTGGCACGCAAAGTCGAAAGAGGTGAGCTGATAGGCCGCCTGCCCTCTGGATACCGCCGGCGGAAGGAGGTCATCGGGAACGGCGTCAAGATCACCGTCGAGCTCGACCCGGAGACGAGCGCGATCGTGGCGACGCTTTTCCGGCAGTACGCGACCGGAGGCCACTCGTTCAAGAGTCTCGCGCGATGGATGACCGAGCAGGGCTATCAGGCCGTCCGTTCAGTCGACATCAAAGAGCCATGGGCCTTCAACACGAATTGGAACGCGGACAAGGTGAAGACAATCCTGAGCAACGAGCGGTATGTAGGAAGGTTGCCACGGAACGACGGCACCGTCTTCGACGGGTCATATCCCGCCCTCATCGATAAGGCGACCTGGGACGAGTGCGTTCGGCTGAGGATGGCTCGTCCGTTCAAGGGTCCAATCAATCAGAAGCGCCGGGTCTATCCGCTGACGGGACTCCTTCGATGTGCACGGTGCGGGGGCACCGTCAGCGGGTGGAACCGGAAGCACACCGAGCGCCGCTCCAAGAAGCGGTACTTCTACTACGAGTGCTACAGCCGACGCGTCCGCTCAGGGTGCGACCAGCCGTTCTTCCCTGAGGAGCAGCTCGAGACCGAGGTCCTCTCCCTGCTACGCGCCATGGCGATTCCCGACGGCCTGGCCGAAGCCGTGGAGGCGGCCATCTCGAGCTATGCCAGCCAGCAGCGCAAGACGTCGCGGAGCAATCGGCGGAAAGTGATCGATCAGCAACTGAAGAGGCTCGCCGAGCTCTACGAGATGGGTGACTATACGAAGGAGGTCTACGAGACCAAGAAGGCCGACCTGCTGATCGAGCGCGACAGCCTCGAGGTTGTGCCCGCGACCGCCTCGCTCGCGATCCAACGGCAACGCATCCAGGCCGTCGTCGATGACTGGGCGAAGATGACCGGCCACGAACGCAAGCGGATTTTGGCCCTCACCTTTAGAGAGATCCGGGCCGACCACGTCGACGGAAAGCTCCTCGTGACCTTCAAGCCCTTGCCGCAGTGGGAGCCCTATGTCAATGCGGTGCTGGCTCGCAAGACGGCGGCAGAGTCGGGCTCCGACCCTGTTTCAACATCTGAGCGGAAGACGGGACTCGAACCCGCGACCCCAACCTTGGCAAGGTTGTGCTCTACCAACTGAGCCACTTCCGCATTTGTCCGGAGGATCACCGAACAAGCGAATTATAGCTTCGACGCGGCTCCGTTCCGGAACAGAAGGATCGACGCCGTGAAGCCGTGGACGAAGTTGCGGCCCGCGATCGGGCCGAGCTCGCCCGCCGCGAAGAATCCCGCCACGGGAACATCGCCGAACGCGCGCTTCACGGCACCGATGTCGTGGTCCGGCTGACCAAACAGTCCCTGACCGCGCCCGTTGCACGAAAAGAGCAGCACGCCGGCCACCGGGGCGGCGCGCTCCGGTTCGAGCATCGCGCGCAGATCCTCGCGCGCGGACTCGGCATCGCGCACCTGGAACTGGACGGTCTGCCCCACCTCGGCCATGTCGCTGATCGCGATGGCGCCTGTGTCGCGGTCGACGCCTACGAGGTTGCGAATGACGAAGTCGCCGCGGCCGAGCTCGGGCTTGAGCTCGGTCGTCGCCTGGCCGACGTGCAGCCCGCGACGCATCAACAGCTGGTCGCGCTCCGTAGCGGTCGTGTACAACTCCTCGACCCGTTTGAGCGCTGGCTGGCCACCGAGTTCGAAGACCACATTTCGCTCGGCGCGTGTGATCGCGAATGTCTCGCCGACGGGCCGGCAGCCCTGCGAGACGACCGCGGTCGCTCCGTGCGCGCCCTCGAGGATCGCGCCGATCGCGCCCTCTCTGATGATCTCGTCGTCAACGATGAGACGCGTGCGCCCAGCGACGATCCCACCGGAAGCCATGCCGCCGACGACGGGCAAACCCGGTGCGTGCTCGTTCAAGTGGTCGAGCAGGAGGTGCGCCGGGAACGTGTACGGGTCAGCGAGAAGGACCAGAACGCTGTCGGGCGCGCGAGTGGGGACTTCCTCGAGGCCATCGAATACGCCGTGCTCCTCTTCCTCCGAGTAGGTCAGGGTGAACGGCCGGACCGCCACACCGGGTAGGGTCGCGGCCCAGGCCGAGACCGCTGGGGCGTCTTCGACCTCGCGTGCACCGCCGATGACGCCTCCCGCGACGCAACCGAGGAGCGTTCCCCCGCCGAGGCTTGCGTTCGCGCTCTCGACGATGGACTCGAGCTCATCCTCGAACTGAGGCGCGACGAAGAGGAACGCGAGATCCGGGATCGCTCCGGCAAGCGGTGCCAGCGCAGCGCCGAGCGCATCCTCGGTCGCCGCGAGGCCAGAGCGGCGCGTCGAGATTCCGGCGCCGACGCGCAGGGCCGCGAGTCGTGTGGTCACGCCTTGAGCCTATCGCGGAGTGCTAACTGTGCCGAGGGCCAAAAGACGCGACCCGCCTCATCGGGCGCCCTCGCGCAGCCAGAGGCTCGCGTGGGCCGGCGACATCGTCTGGCCCACCGCGCCGAGCAGGCGGGCCCGGACCGCGTCGAGGTCGACCTCGTCGCGGAGCTCTTCGGCGAAGGCGTCGACCGTTCGTGCCGCGTCGTACCGCCCGCGATAGAAGCGCCGGTCGACGGCCTGAGGGATGCGCGAGCGGAGCGGCTGCAACACGGCGACCGTGAGCAGCGTGGATGCGGCGACCGCGATCTCCGATCCGGTGGTGAACGACCGCAGCAGCGTTTGCAGGACGGCGATGCCGCCGAAGAACGCGATGGCGATGCCGCCCGTCGTGAGGCCGTACACGAGCGTCCGGTTGATGAGGACGTCGATGTCGTAGAGGCGGTAACGCAGGATCGCGATCCCGATGGCGATCGGGATCATGGCGACGGAGATCTGCCACACAAGCCCCAACCACGAAAGCGCGCGCGTCTCGGCGACCCCAAAGATGCCCTGCACGGACGACCCGAGCAGCAAGAGGAACATGAAGACGAACGCCCACGTGAACCATTTGAGCTGCTGGCGCTCGGTCGAACCCGCGTGGCGGTAGCGCACGATGAGCGATGCAACGCATGCGACCGACAGGGCGATCTGGCTGACGAAGAGGATCCCGCTAGCGAAGACCGCGGGAGCCTCGCCCAGAAGTGCCACCCCGAACGGGTTCTCGAACTGCGACGCCCCTACGAGGGGTCCGGGGGTGAACGCCACGAACACGCAATACATCGCCAGACAAGCGAAGGACGCCCACAGCAGCGGACGCCAGCGAGGGGACGGCGGTCGTCCAGTCGGGAAGAGCAGTGGGAGGAACATTGTGAGGATCAGGAACGTGGGCGTCGCGATCCAGCCCGCCCACCAGGCGGCAACGGCTCCACCCGGGAGCGTCCCAGGCGCCATGATCAGGGCGCGCGTGGCGTAGGTCTCCGCGCTGACCTGGGACGTGCCAGTCAGTGCGAGCGCGAGACACAGCCATCCGACGGCATTGCGCGGGCGCCGCACGACGAGCACGGCGCCGACGCCTGCGAACACCGTGCCGACGACAAGGAGCGACGGCTGCGGAACCGCGGCGCCCGAAAGCCAGAGAGCGGCGGTCGCGACCAGAAGCAGCGCGTACAGAGCGATCAGCAGCCAGGTCGCAGACCGCACGATCACGCGCGCATCCTCCCCCGCCGCCGTCCTGAAACCGTTACGAACTGCAGTCGCGGCGACTCCCCGCGGTCAAGCGACTCGTCAGGGAGCGTCGGCGAGGCGGAGCTCGAACCGGTAGGTGTCGCCGTCGCGCCAGGTATCCCACCGGACGCCCGGAAAGAGATCGCGATCGAACTCCGCGCCCCAGCGGATGTAGTAGTCGAGAGTCGTGAACGACTCGAGGACGGCCCGATCGTCTTCGAGCGGGACGCTGATCGACCAGCGGTCGCCGTTCTTTTCGATCGACGCGCGTCCGTGCAGCAGGGACATGAACAACGCGTCGTCGCGCGCTACCCGTTCGACCTCCGCCGCGGTAGCGACGGCCGGGCGTGGCTGGGGCCTGAGCTCCTTGAACAAGCGCACGGCTTCCTCAGGACTGAGACCCGCTTTCGCCGCGCGCGCCAAGGCGTAGGCGAGAAATAGAAGGGCGATCTGGCGCGTCTGCGCGATCGCCTGCTCGGGCGCGAGGTCGCCCGCGCTCACCGTCTCGGTCATGGGCGCACGATGCTAGGTCGGGTCCTCTTTGCGGCGCGGGAAGCACTCGATGACGCGGTTCTTTCTGTGCCGAAGGCCAGAATCGACCTCGCGACACATGGTTCTTCAGGTCATGTTCCTACCAGTATCCGAATTCGCGCCTGAACACAAGCACGACGAGACATGGTTATGACCAACGACAAATGGTTCAACGAGATGGACGGCGAGCAGGCTTTTCCGTCCGTGGCTGTGACGACAGAGCAATCCGAGCGAAGCGATAGACGGCTGATCTACAGTCGTGTCGCGCGATGAAGTGGTCGGACGTCGCGGCAGCAGCACCCGAGCTCACCGCGACGGGCGAATTTGCGTTGACACGGAACGGCCTCTGCATCGTCGCGACGCTCCGAGCGGACGGATCGCCGCGCGTCAGTTTCGTCGAGGCGACGTTCGTAGATGGTCACCTGCTGCTCGCGATGATGCGGCGTTCGGCCAAGGCGCTCGACCTACTGCGAGACCCGCGCATCAGTGTCCACAACGCTGTGTGCACGAACCTCGGCACCGAGCAGGAGTACAAGGTGCGAGGCCGCGCCACGGATGTGAGCGATCCCGTTCTGCGGCAGCACTTCAGCGCTATTCGCGGCCGCGTCTGGGGCAACCGGCGATTCCATCTTTTCGCGGTCGACCTCGAGAGCGTGGGATTGATCACCTATGCCGGCGGCGAGCAGCGCGTGACGGTGTGGCCGAGCGGGAAGCAGGCGGCTCGGCGCTACTGAATCTCGGAGATCGCGCCGACGTCGGGTCTTGTGGGCAGAGAGGGAATCGCCCCCCCACAGCCAGAGGCGGCTGATCTACAGTCAGCGCCGACCTCAGCGACGCGAAATCACGAGTTTCCTAAGGATTCCGCACATGACGATCTTCGCGAGACCCGACTTCTGCGAAGGGTCAGTTGCCCATTTTGTTCAACAAGGGGGAGGCTGATCGCTGTCCCGGTCTGGCGGAAGACGGGACTCGAACCCGCGAAAAGTATCCGCACCCGAGCACGGACCTTGTCCGCACAGATGAACCGTAGGCTCGTAATCCGAGCCGCATAACCTCGGGAGGCTGGAGGCTCTTGTGTGCAAGTACTTCGACGCGTCGGATGACCTCGCGGTCGAAACCACCCGCGACATGGACCCAGTACACCCCGGCAAACAAAGCCGAGGGCTGATGAAGGCGCACATCACGGTCTACGAGCCGGACGACTACGCCCACCCCTCACTTCCGACACTGAGGGCCTTTCTAGCGATTCACACTGATCCGGCAACGGGCCTCGTCAGATACGACCTGCTTGGGCCAACACTCGCGATCAATCCGTCACCTCTCTTGAAGCTGCCTGAGGAATACCTCGAGTACCGGGTCTCGCCAGGCGCGAGTTTTGTCTCATACGAGGCACTGGCACGCACTCGCGCGCTAGCCGAGGGAGAGTCAGCTTAGGCACGACCGTGACACGAACGCTATCCGCGCAGGACAACGGCAAGCTGGTTTCTGAGCGGAAGACGGGGGTCAACCACGCGGAAGTGGTAACAGCTCGGCTTGTCCGGGACGAGCGTGGATGGCTCCGGCTGACCGGCTAACGCTGTGGTCCAATCACGCAGATCGCGAGAAGCTGTGTATGTCAACGCCTTCGACGAAGCCTCTAGCCCTCGGATTCGATCAGTTCCTTGATCCTGCGAAGACTTCCCTCCACCGGGTTGGGTCCATTGGTCCCTTCATCGCCGGTATGTCGATGCTGATGGTGACTCACGCTCAGGCAGGGGATCGAGGTCGCCATCCGTTCGCCGTACCGGAGATCGCGCGGGTCGTCGACACGACGGACCAAGCCGCGGGGACGAACCCC
>JALYSZ010000265.1 GCA_030854525.1 Chloroflexota bacterium
GTCGAACACAAGGCTCTTGCAGTTGGGATCCGAGAAGACGCGGTATCTGATCTCGCCGCGCGCTTTCGCGCGCGCTCCGGTGAGCGTGGCCTGATCAGTGACGGCAGTCCCGGTCAGTACCGTGATCTTTGCGCCTGTCGTGACCCCGGCCGCAGCGAGCGTGGTCGTGACCATGGTGTGCTGCTGGCGGTCGTTCTCCCTGGCGGCAGCTGGACCCGCGAGAGTCACCATCGGAAGCAAACCGACAACGAGAACGACGATGAGGCGCATCAGGCGTGGCTGCCGACAAATCCCACCAGAACTCATGTCGCTCCCCTTCCCCCGCGAGACCCGAGCTAACAACCGTCCAGCTACCGGGTGGGGGGTCGTGGGAAACCGCGCTCAACACGGCAGGCCCCGACGCCTGGTTCGGTGGAACCCTAGGCCTGTCGTCAAGCAAACAAGTGAGGGACTGGCGCGCGCTGACCTGCTAGCCACGCGGGTTGCGTGACGTGGTGCGGATCGAGTCGTGGACCATCCTCAGGTGTCGTCGAGGCCGGCAAAGTAGTGACCGGGCGTGATGTTGTGGTAGACGATCGCCTTTCGCGCTGGCGACGCCAGCACCCTTGGAACGGCGTCCGTGCCGATCGAGTGGTGGACAAGGAGAAGTCCGTCACGCCGCCGGATGAGGTCGAGGTCGTCCGACAAGCGGGTGAGCGCGCATCTCGGGCTTGGCCTCGGCCGCGAAGAGATCGCTGCGCACGCCCGCGGACCAAAAGATCCGCTGCAGCTCGAGGCAGTCGTTCCCGACGGCGTCGCCATAGGCGATGACGGGATTGAACTGATGCGCAAAGCCGAGACGCTCGCCCACTACGCGGATTCGAAGCCGGCCTTTCCGAAATCGTCGTCGAACGCAAACGCGCGCGAAATTCCGTGCTCGCGCATCACTTCGAAGCTCACGAAGTCGACCAGCGAAACGTGCGTGGGGAGCGCGGCGAGGAGAGCAGCAACGCCTGCGGCATGCGTCGCCTCGTCGATCCAGACCGTGCTGAGGATGGGGACGAGCTCGTGTTCGAAGCGCCGGACGGCGACCTCCCCGAGCCGGCGCTGTGCGATGGCGGTGGTCTCAACAAGAACGTAGCTGTGCGTCACGCGCTCCTCGCTCTCGAGTGTGGCGAACTTCCGCTTGGCTTCGTCATGAAAGCGGTCATCGCGGTCGAGCAGCGCATAAAGCGCCGAGGTGTCGATGAAGATCAGGAGCGGAATGCCTCCGCAAGCTCGCGATCGTGCTCGCGACTGACATCTTTCCGCCCGGAGGCGAAGGCGCCGACCACGGCCAACGCTCGCTGCCACCGCTCCTGCGCGTCACCGTGCCCTTGCGCGCGGAGCCACAGATCGACGGCCTCGCGCACGATCGCAGCGTCCGATGTCTTTCGGCGCGCGGCGACGCGCCGCACTGCCGCTGCCTGACGCGCTGTCAGCTGGACCTGTTTGCGCTCCATGCCATCATGATGGCACTCCCTCGGCCGGTGTCAAACCCCGAGGTCGGCTAGCTGGGAAGGGCGCGAATCGCGAACATGCGGTGGCCGTCCGGGCCGGACTCGCGGTGGATCTGGACCTTCACGCCGAACCGTTCCTCGAATGCCGAGCCGAAGAGCGTCTCGCTCCACTGGGTCGCGTTCCAGCCCGCACCCTCGGCGCCCATGAATCGCATGACGAACTCGCGGAGGCGCTCGGTCTCCACCTGGACACCGACCCCCACGATCTCAGTGCCGTCGGGCATCCGCCAACTGACCATCCCAACCACCCCCAAGGCAAATTACGTCGGACAGCGCCCGTTGAACATCAGCCGGGCGCACTAATCCAAATTGCGGATTTCCGGCGTCAGAGCCCCAAAACCTGCCGCGTGCGCTCGGCCACGATGTCCGGATCGAAGTCATTCACCCGGCGCTCGCCCGCGGCGACGAGCGCCTCGCGGAGGTCGGTCCGCTCCCCCACCATGGCGGCGGCCTCCGCGGTCTCCGCAAGATCGCGCTCGCGCAGCAGCACCGCCGCATCGCCGACGGTCTCGCCGATGGCGGCCGCGTCGTAGGCGACGACGGGTAAGCGAAAATGCATGGCCTCGAGCAGCGGCACGCCGAATCCCTCGTGCTCGGAGAGCGAGACGAACGCGGTGGC
>JALYSZ010000040.1 GCA_030854525.1 Chloroflexota bacterium
GGCGAGGCGCGCCCTCCAAGAAGCCGCCGTGGACACCGGCGGAGATCCCGTCCGGATGCGGATCAGCGATCGCTTCGAGTACGATCTCCTCTTTGGGTCACGCGCCGAGGGCGATCTCGAGGTCCACTGCGGTGGAATCACCATCGTGCTCGACCCGTCGAGCGCACAACGAGCCGACGGCCTATCCATCGACTTCGTCAGTGGACCGGACGGCGCCGGGTTCAAGATCGAGCATCCGAACGAACCGCCGAGAGTCAACCAGATCTCGGCGACGGAGCTGAAAGCAATGATGGACCGAGGCCTCCCGTACGAGCTTGTCGATGTCCGCACGGAAGAAGAGCGCGCCATCGCAACGATCCAGGGTTCTCGACTTCTCAACAAGGAGGGTCATGACTACCTCTTGAGCTTAGACCGGAACACGGTGATTGTGTTCCAGTGTCATCACGGGATTCGGAGCCAGTCCGCGGCGGAGTATTTTCTGCGCGAGGAGGGCTTCCGGAACCTTTACAACCTGCGGGGTGGAATCGACGCTTGGTCCCAGCTCGTGGATCCGTCCGTACCCCGCTATTGAGGTTCGAACCGCACGCGCTCAGAGCCGACATGGAAGACGTCCCCCTGCTGATCGAGTTCGCGCCTCAAACCTCCCTCTATCGCGAACGGGACCTCGTCTCGCAGCTCCCGATCGTACGGAATGGGCCAGCGGGCACGTTTGTCGTCTTCCCAGGCGGCGTGAGAGTGTCTTTGCCCACCGATCAAATCGTCTTCGCTGACGACACCGGCGGCTGTGCGCGGGTCGGCTTCGGGGGCATGAGCTTTGCTGGACTCGAAGAAGGCCTACTAATCTTCTGCCGCGTGCACGAGCTCCACCCTGAGGAGCAGCTTTCTCCCGCACGTAGCCACAAGATGATGTTGGAGCCGCACTTGGTGTCGTCGATTCGCGTCCGCGGCCGGATCGCGTGGTCACCCGGCGGACCGCCCGCTTCCCACTAACCGTGTCCCCAGACATTCCCAGTTGGAGCCAGATCCAGGTGTCTGTGAGGGCGCGACATTCACGGGAGGACGAGTCATACCGCGCTCGACGGGACGATCACCAAGGAGGATCGCGCGTGGCGGCACGCCGACTGACATCGCTTCTCGCAACACGAGCGTTGATGGCCTAGTTCGTTGGCGCGCTTGGGGCGGCCGCCGTTTCCCGGGTGAACGTCGCTCGGGCTCTCGGGCGAGCTGTCCTCATTCCCGCCTGGGTTTCTCCCGGCGTCTGCGCTCTGGCTGAGCGACGGTACAGAACCGACCCGTACTGGTCAGGTGCCGCAAAACGTTTCGCGTACCACTTGATCAGGGCGCGGCGGATCGGCGTAGCGGCTGAAGCCCGGCTGATCGTCGAACGGCTTGGAGAGCACCGTCAACAGGCGCTCGAATGGCGTGAGATCCCCGTTGTTCACGGCCGCCGAAATCGCTTCTTCCACCAGATGGTTGCGCGGGATGAAGGCAGGGTTGGCCGCACGCATCGCCACTCGGCGCTCGGTCGCCGCGGCGCCCTCCTTGGAAAGCCGATGCCGCCATCTCACCGCCCAATCGTCAAAGGCGCTCGGGTTGGTAAACAACCTGCGCACGGCCGCGTCGGCGTCGGAGTGCAGATCCACGTCGCAGAGCCGGCGAAAGGTGAGGGTGAAGTCGGCGGCGTTGGCGGCCATGCGCTCGAGGAGATCGTGCACCAGAGACAGATCGTCTGAGCACCCGTCCAGCAGGCCGATCTTGCGGCTCAGGCGCCTTGCGAAGGCGCTCTCAAAGCGGGCAGGAAACGCCGCGATCGCCACGTTGGCCTCCTCGATGGCCATCTTCTCGTTGTCCGACAGCAGCGGCAACAGCGTCTCGGCCAGACGGGCGACGTTCCACTGGGCGATGTGGGGCTGATTGGCATACGCGTAGCGGCCCGCGCGGTCGATGGAGCTGTAGACCGTCGCTGGATCATAGCTGTCGATGAGGGCACATGGGCCGTAGTCGATGGTCTCGCCCGCGATCGACATGTTGTCGGTGTTCATGACGCCATGAATGAAACCGATCGACATCCACTGCGCGACAAGCTCGGCCTGACGCGCAGTCACGAGGTCGAGCAGCGCGCGATAGCCGTTGTTGGCGTCTGCCGCCTCTGGGTAGTGCCGCGCGATCACGTGATCGGCGAGACGACGGACGGCGTCGACATCCCCGCGCGCCGCAAAGAACTGGAAGGTGCCGACCCGGATGTGGCTCGCGGCGACCCGGGTCAGTACCGCGCCGGGCAACGGCCTCTCACGCCGAACAGTCTCACCGGTCGCCACCGCGGCGAGCGCGCGGGTCGTCGGGATGCCGAGCACGGCAAAGGCCTCGCTGACGATGTACTCGCGAAGGACCGGCCCGAGGGCCGCACGTCCGTCACCTCCCCGAGAGAAGGGCGTCGGGCCCGCCCCCTTCAGCTGAACGTCGCGGCGCACGCCATCGCGATCGACAACCTCGCCGAGAAGAATGGCGCGCCCGTCGCCAAGCTGCGGCACGAATGCACCGAACTGGTGTCCGGCATAGGCCATGGCAAGCGGCTCAGCTCCGTTCGGCACCCCGTTGCCAGCCAGGATCTCCACGCCCTCGGGTGCGGCAAGCGCCCTCGGATCAAGCTTGAGATGCCGGGCGAGCGTCTCGTTCAGCCGAATGAGGCGCGGAGCCGCGACGGCCGTGGGATGCACTCGGGCGAAGAAGCGGTCCGGCAAGCGCGCGTAGCTGTTGTCGAAAGCGAACGGATCGACCGCTTCGGTGTGTTCCATGATGTCACCCCACCAGTGTGTGCCCGTTTCCCGCGCCATGAGTCCACGGAACGCGCGTGCCTCCTCATCGACTCCATCTGTGATGCGTCCGTCCTCGTTCTGGGGCGCCAGTCGCCAGTCGTCCAAGGTCTGGTGAGTGGCGCACGCGGGCGTGAGCGACGGCGGCCGGCGACGCCCGCCGCTCTGGCGACGCGAGCGGGCAGCGCCGCACCATCACGTCGGATGGCCCGCAGGCATGCGCTGACGCCTTAATGAACCGTGTAGGGAACGGGAGGGCGAAAATCGTCGCGGGCGTTCTGCAGAAGGGAGATCACATCGGCAGCCGGGACACCCGCCCGCGCCAGGGCTTCCCACACCCAGCGCTCGCTCATCGCGTGGTGCGAGCGCTTCACCAGGTAGGTGCTGCCGTGCGCGGGCCCGCTGATGACGACGAGGGCAAACAGCTCGCCCTCGGTTTCGTCCTGCAGCTTGACAATGTGGAGCTGGTTACTCGCCATGCGTCCACGACCGCCCTTACTCAGTCGAGAAGGACGACCCACAGCCACAGGTGGACTTGGCATTCGGGTTCTTGATGGTGAACCCGCCGCCGGTGACCGTGTCCACGAAGTCCACTTCGGCGTCTTTCAGGTACTGAATGCTGATCGGGTCCACGAACAGTTTAATGCCCTTGGACTCGAACACTTGGTCGCCAGCGGCCTGGCCGCCCTCCTCGATCATCATGCCATACTGAAAACCCGAGCAGCCGCCACCTTGGACGTACATGCGCAAGCCGCCGCCGGCCTTCTGCTCCTCGACCAGGAGCTCTGTGATCTTCGTCGCCGCGGTGTCAGACACGTTAATCACGAAGGGAGCATATCAGATCAGTGTCCTGTGCACCGGGTCCTGTCGTCACGAATCCGGATGGAGTCCCGTCCTGACTGGACGCTCCTCGGATCCGCGCCTGAGGCGTGCGCCGCGTGCCTGACGGCGACGACCATGTGCGATCGATGGCACGCCGGTCGTCGACGTCAAGCCTGTTCTCGTCGACTGCGCCGATGCATAGCGAGACCGCACAGTGTCCCCTGGCTGGAACGGCTCCAACATGCGACTTGCGACTGGAGCAACAGGCTACGTGGTGGTGCGGCCATGCGCCTGACTGGCCACGCGAGAAAGCGCGTGTCCGATATCTGTATACAAACTTCGGACAGACACATGGCTGAGCTGTCCCTACGATTGTCCCTGCGACGCGCCAAAACAGCGTATCCAGAGCCAACGCGAGCCAAGTCGTTCGATCACCGAAGTGATTGAAACAGCAGGATTTGCTAGGAAAATCGAAGATGGCCGAGAGGCGGGTTTCCGTTTAGCAAACCGCCGCCTTCAGCCCCTCGGCCACCTCA
>JALYSZ010000186.1 GCA_030854525.1 Chloroflexota bacterium
ATCAACGGCGGCGTGACTGTCGACGGCTACAACGGCTTCTGGTTCGGGTTCATCCGCAATCACGTGAATGGCTCGGTGAAGCTGAACAACAACATCCTCGCGGACCCCGACGGGAATGAGTACGTGACGAACACCATCAATGGGAGCTTGAGCTGCTACGGCAACAGTCCAGCACCGCAGGTCGGCGACTCCGAAGGTAGTCGTAACCGCGTGAACGGGTCTGTGAAGGGCCAGTGCGCGCACATCTCGTGATTAGGCCGGCCTAAGCATTGGGCGGGGAGGGTGCGCTGCCTTCCCCGCCCTTCCTAGAGCTCGGGCGCGAGTCGCCGGTTAGCCGGGGCAAACGCGAAGCTGCTCTCGTCGTCACCATCGTCCTGTTCAACCGAGCGATGACGCGCTGCCCAGACTAAGGCTGGGAGTTGGTAGCCTCTGACGCGTGGAGAGCGGCGACCGGGCGGTCACCGCGAGTGGGAACGGCTGTGCCGGACGGCGAAGATGCATCCGGAGTGTTCTGGTCCGCCCACACGCTCTACAGGCGGTACATCAGGTGGACCGGCGAGCTCTGGCCCGGAGGCCAAGATGCTGTTGAGCGGCTACGCGAGCGGCGGATCCGAGCTCATGCCTGCGCACCGATGACCTTGCATCTGAATCCTCGGAAGCGGTGTTCCCTCGGCGCCGAACACGACGGGTGTTGCCCCGACGAATGCCTGAAGGCGAAGCGTCGCGCCGCGCGAGCGCGGACGCGTTCCACCAGGCAACTTGTTCTGGTGTCTTGCGCTTTTCAATGACCCTCCCGCTGCTGCAGTCACTGGGAGTCGTTGTCGCCGGGGTGATAACGCGTGCAGCAGTCTGGGCGGGAAATTGCGACACGAGACGGGACCCGGCGGGTCAGAACGTGCGGAGATTGGCTGGATCACGCACGCTCGGAACGCATTCGTAAACCGCCGGTTGGCAGTTCGAGTCTGCCCGTCGGGATCCGTTTCCCGCGAGGACTCGCACGCTTTCCACTCAGATGCGCCTCTTATGCGGCACGAAGATCCTCGTCACTCTTTTCCGCGCGGTGCGGCCGGACTCCGCGCCGAAACACCCCAGAGTGGGTCGGCCCACGTTGTCCGGAGTAGAGCACCGCGGGATTCGTCCGGTGCGCGTCATTTCCAGACACCAAGAGGAACGGCCGCCACGCCTAGTGTCAGCTCATCGTATCGATAGACTCCGCCCATGTCGGAGGAGCGCAAGCTCGTGACGGTGCTTTTCGCCGACATCGTCGGTTCGACCGCCATCGGCGCAGGCCATGACCCTGAAGTCGTCCGCCGCATGCTCTCGCGAGCCTTCGGTGAAGTGCGGCAGGCCCTTGAGAGCCATGGCGGCACCGTCGAGAAATTCATTGGTGATGCCGTCATGGCGGTGTTCGGCATCCCGCAGACGCATGACGACGATGCCGATCGCGCGGTCCGCGCGGCCTTCGCGCTGCGCGAGCGGATCAGCGCGCTGAACGCGAACGGCCGCTTCGAGCTCGAGGTGCGCATCGGCGTCAACAGCGGTCAGGTCGTCACCGGCGACGCCGGAGAGACGCTCGTGACCGGTGACGCCGTGAACGCCGGCGCTCGGCTCCAGGCGGCGGCCGCGCCGAACGAGATCCTGGTCGGCGCGCTCACGCACCAACTCACCGAAGGTGGCGTGCGATATGGCGCAATGCGGCAGATCGAGGCGAAGGGGATCGGCCGGCTCAAGGTCTGGGCGGCGGCCGAGCTTGCATCCGCGCTTCCGGCCCAGCATCGGGGCATCGCCGGGTTGCGCGCGCCGCTCATCGGGCGCGACGACGAGCTCCGGCTACTCGTCGAGTCGCACCGCAAGCTCGCGGCTGAGCAGCGCGCCGCGCTCGTGACGCTGTTTGGGAATGCCGGGGTCGGCAAGTCACGGCTCGTGGCCGAATTCGTCGAGGCCATCGGTCCCGATCGGGTACGGCGCGGCCGCTGCCTGCCGTACGGCGAGGGCATCACCTTCTGGCCGGTCCTGGAGGTCCTGCGCTCCGACGCGGGGATCGACGCGCTCGACTCGCAGCAGGACGTCGCTCGGAAGCTCCGCGCGGCGGTGCTCACGGCATTTGGCCAAGCGTCCGAGGACGCGGAGGCCGTCGCGCGCCGCCTGAGCGTGCTCGCCGGGATTGCCACGCGCGAGGACGCGCTGCCGGACGTGCCGGCCGAGAGCGTACCCCAGGAGCTGCGCTGGGGACTCCGCCGGTATCTCGAGCGCCGCGCGGCGGTAGGGCCCCTCACCGTCGTGTTCGACGACATCCATTGGGCCGAGCCCGCGCTCCTCGACCTCATCGAAGACCTTGCGGAGTGGACCCGCGCGCCGCTTTTCCTGCTCTGCATGGCCCGCCCGGATCTGCGCGAGATGCGCGCGGGATGGGGCGGTGGCCTGATGAACGCATCGGCGATCCGGCTCGAGCCGCTCACCCCGGACGAATCCGCGCGTCTCATCCGCGAGCTCCTCGCGATCGACGCGCTGCCCGAGGACCTCGGAGCGCAGGTCATCGCCCGGTCCGAAGGAAATCCGCTGTACATCGAGGAGTTCC
Organism: Chloroflexota bacterium; assembly: GCA_030854525.1. Next base: position 2,579 of record JALYSZ010000186.1, read on the forward strand.
TGCGACTGCTGATCGACGGTGGATACGTGACCAAGCGCGACGATCGATTCGTGGCCACAGCGTCTCTCGGGACGCTCGTCGTCCCGGCCACGCTTCAGGGCCTCATCGCCGCCCGGCTCGACAGCCTGCCAGCAGCGGTCAAGCGCGTCCTGCAACGTGGCGCCGTGGTGGGAAAGGTCTTCTGGCCGGAGGCGATCGCCGTGCAGGGGCCGACCGACGGACGGATCGAGGACCTGCTCGTCGAAGCCGCGC
>JALYSZ010000188.1 GCA_030854525.1 Chloroflexota bacterium
CGATGACGTTCTTCACGACGGGGAGCGTTATCTGCCCGACGTTCAAATGGAACTCGCCGAACCCACGATGCGTCCCGGCCCTGTACGCGGACTCCATATACGGCAAGATCGTTCCGTCCCTCGTCCACGAGAAGACATCGGCGCCGTTGCGGTACGGCCCGAGCATCGGGACGATCCGGTCGCCGAGCACCGCCTTGAGGCGGAAGGTGCCTTCGTCCGGCGCGCTGGACACGAGCGCGGCGCTGATGCTCAGCGAGTCGAGCAAGGCCCGGATCTTCTCCGGCGGATAGCTCGTCCACGACTCGCGGCTGTAATGCATGTGCGCGTCGAAGATCGGCAGCACGCTGGGAGTGGGGGAGGGGGTCGGTGCGGGCGTCGGGCTCGGCGATGGCGACGCCAAGGCGACCGTCGCGGTCGCGCTCGGGGACGGTGAATTGACCGCCGTCCGAGCGCACGCGGTCAGTAACACGAACGCAACGAGCAATACGCGGGCCATCACGCTCTAGGGTCTCACGCCGTTTGGTCTAAGAGATGGCCATTCAGTGGCGAGGTCCCGTACCCGCGAGCAACCACCGGGTCGGGCGTGGCGGCAGCAGGGTCGAACTCATCGTCGACCATTGGACGGTCGTCATGTTCGAAGGTGCGATCCGCAGGTTCAAGGATCCCGCCAGCATTCTGTCCGCGCACTACGTCATCGCGTCCGACGGCCGCATCGCGCAACTCGTGAGCGAGGACGACACCGCGTATCACGCCGGCGTGTTCCCGGTGAATCAGCGCTCGATCGGCATCGAACACGAAGCCGGCCCGGCGATGCCGCCGACGGATGCGCTCTATGCGGCGTCCGCGCGACTGCACGCCGATATCGCAAGCCGCCACGGACTCACTCTCGATGCCGGGACGACCGTGCTTCCGCACCACGCGATCGTGCCAACGGAGTGTCCCGGGACGCTCGACCTCGATCGAATCGTTCGCCAAGCTTTGGAGGAGGACGACATGTTCACCGAAGAGGACCGCCGCAAGCTCAACCGCGTGTACGACCACCTCGAGGCTTACGAGCCGCTCGTTTGGACGAAGCGTCTGCAGCAGTGGCTCGCGAAGGCTCTTGGGAGCGGGGTGCCGAACGCCGACCTTTCGGGGCCGGATGTCGAGTTGGGGCAGCCCTTCGACGCGAAGACGGCTGCGCGTCGCTGACCTTCGTGCGCGAGCGCCGCGTGCTGAGGTAGTGATGCCACAGCACGCGCGCAGCCACAGCTCGCCACGGGCTCCACGCGCGCGTGATGCGACCGATCCGGTCGGAGCTCGGCACTGAACGCATCCGCTTGACCTCGCGGATCGCGACGACGAGCGCGAGGTCGCCAGAAGGCCAGATGTCGGCACGCCCGAGCGCCATCAGGAGATAGATATCCGCCGTCCACGCACCGACGCCTCTGAGCTTGATGAGCGCGGCCCGCGCGCCCTCGTCATCGAGGTCCGCGAGGCCGTCCGGATCGAACTCGCCAGCGACGATCGCTTGCGCGAGCTCCCGGATGTAGGAGCTCTTCTGCCGAGTGAGTCCGGCGCCTCGCAGGTCAGTTTCTGTGAGCGCCGCGACCCGCTCTGGCGTCACGGCGCCGGCAAGCCGCTCCAGCCTTCCATAGGCGGCGCGGCCAGCCGACAGCGATATCTGCTGCTCGAGGATGATCTGGACTAGGGTCTCGAACCCCGGCGGCCGATCCCAGAGCGGCGGCGCGCCGTGACGCGCGACGACCGCAGCAAGGTGCGAGTCCCGCCCCGCGAGCTCGGCGACGCCTTCGGCGAGGGTTTCCGCGGTCAGCTGAAGCGGCACGTTTATCTAACGAGCGAAGCTACCTCGTTGTGAGACAAGGTGCGCCGACTATCCGAAGCGCTTCTTGTAGAGCTCCTTGAGCTCGGCGTCGGTGCTGCCCAGGTAGCGGCTCGTCGTCGCGACGTTGCGGTGCCCGGCAAGGCGCTGCGCCGCCGGGACGTTCATCTGCGTGGCCCAGGCGGTGATCGCTGCGTGACGCAGCCAGTGCGGCGAGACGCTTTCGGCGAGGCCGGCGCGCTTGGCGGCCTCGGCCACGACGGTCTGCGCCATCTTCACGCTCATGCGATACGAGCCGCCCGCTTTCTTGCGCCCTGTGATGAAGAGCGCCGGATCCTTGTCCTTCCGCGTTCGCAGGTAGCGTTCGAGCCACTCGCGCGCGCGCATCCGGAGGAACACGCGGCGATATCGGCTGCCCTTGCCGAACACGGTCACTTCGTCGGCGATGCGGACGCCGTCCTTGGGATTTACGGCCCGGGGATCCAGCTCGATCTTGTCGCGATCCAGCCCGACCAGCTCGGAGACGCGGCACCCGGTGGCGGCCAGGAACTCGAGGAGCGCTCGGTTACGGACACCCTCGTCGGTCGCGGTGTCGAAGCTTTCGAGGAGTCGCTCGAGCTTCTGTTGATCGAGGTGCCGAGCGTCCGGGCTCGGGTCCGGCGCTTTCGCGAGCTCGATCTTCTCGGGGCCCGGCACCGGCAGATCGAGCAGCACGCCGAACTTGAGGAGCCCGCGGAGGGCGATGAGGTGGAGATTCTTCGAGGCGGCCGAAATTGGTCGCTTGCCAGCATCACGGCCCGCTAGGAGACGACGCCGCGTCAGGTGGCTGCCGTAGGCCTTGAGGATTCGGATATCGATGTCCTTGGCCCGTGGCTTGGCGCCGTCGCGCTCGATGAAGTCGAGGAACTCCACCAGGAAGCGCTCGTACCGTGGGAGCGTCGTTTCGCTGCGCCCTTTGTCGCGCAGCTCTTGCAGAAAAGCCCGTGCAAGGTCGCGTACGGGGCTATTCGGCCCCAGATCCCTGGGATCGACGTAGGAGGCCGAAACGAGGCCGGTTTCGGCCTTAGCCTCTTCTGCTCGTCGTGTAATCCTCATTCTGCGAGATGTTGCCAAAGGTACGCCCGATGTGTCAAACCCCTCCTAGCGGGAGGACTAGGCGCCAGCAATAAGGCGTATCTGCGCGAGAGTCCCGCCGCCCTGAGCAAGGTGTGCATCGGTGGTCAGGAGCTCAACGCCGCGTGCTCGAGCGAGCGCGACATAGAACGCATCGGCCGCCGAGACGCGGTCCGCCAGGACATGAGCCTCAAGCAGGAGCGCCGAGAGGGCTACACGCTCTGCGGCAAGCCTCGCGAGACGTACGACGGTCGCATCGAACCGACCACGGGTCAGTTTGCCGTGCCGGAACAGCCGCCGAAAGGTCCCGTAGACCTCGACGTCGAAGTGCGCAGGGACGACGAGCCGTTCGTTCGCGATCGTCGCTGCGGCTATGGCGCCGGCTGCCGTCTCCGCAAGCATCTCGATGGCCGCCGACGCGTCGAGGACAATCAGTCCTCGAGACCCATCTCGCGCCTCGTTTCTCGCACGAGTTCGGCGCCCGTCTTTCCGCCGAGGTCGATAGGCGGGTGCTTCCCTACCTCCGCGGCCCACTCGGCGACCGTCGGACGCGCCAGGTCGTCCTGCAGGATCTCAATCACGTACTGGCTCATCGACAGCCCCTTGCTGTCGGCCCGGCGGCGCAACCGCTCGCGCAGAGCGACTGGCACTCCGCGGATCTGCACGTCAGTCTTCCTGGCGGCCACGCCTCGGATCATAGCATGCAGTTTGCATGCTTTAGATTCTGCGAGATCATCGCGCCTCATCTATGGCCTTGATTTTCGGCCCTGACGCGATGAGTCGAACGTTCGGCGAGGGCCGGCAGCGCCGTTCTGTTAGTTGTTCAATGCGGGCTGCACGTCAGAACGTAGATCTCCGCCGACGCAGAAAAGCCATTACCGTCGCCCGGGCCATAGCCGCCCGCGAACAACAGGGCCCCTGAGCGCAACAAGGTGGCGGTGAAGGAAACGCGGGGCGCCGCCATGACCCCGAGCGCTGTCCAACCGCCCGAGGCGTCATACAGATCTACCGAGTCGAGTGTCGGTGAACCCTGGTCGGTCCACCCGCCAGCTACGAGCACGTCGCCAGACGGGAGCAGCGTGGCGCTGGCGCCTTTGCGCGGGGAGGTCATCGACGTCGCTTGAGTCCATGTCCCTGAGCCCGGGTCATAGATCTCGGACGAGGAAGTTGCGGGGTACCAGTCGAAGCCCTCAGCCCCACCCGCGACGAGGACCTTGCCCGAAGGCAGGAGGGTCGACGTGTACGAATCGCGAGCCATCATCATGGTGCCAGCAGGTCGCCACGTATTGCTCGGAGGGTCATAGACCTGTGCGGTGCCAAGGCTCCCCCGACCGATAACGAGGACCTTGCCGGAGGAGAGCAGCGTCGCCGACCCGAAACGGACGGCCGCACCGCCGATCCCGGACCAACTCCCTGTCGCGGGGTCGTAGACCTCATAAGCGTAAGCGTCGTTGTAGGGGTCCAAGCCGGGTGTCACGAACACCTTGCCCGACCGGAGCACGATCAGGGCAAAAGAGTCACGGGCGTCTCGCATGTCGCCTGTTTCGGTCCAGCTCGCCGTATCCGGGTCGTATAGCTCGGCTGACGTGATGGGTTCGAACCTCGGGACATCAGTCCGACCTCCGGCCACAAGCACCTTGCCGGATGGAAGAAGAACTGCCGCTTGAAACGTTCGGGCATGGTTCATGGGACCCGTCGCGCTCCAGGACCCGGTGGTTGGGTCGTAGAGCTCGGCTGATGCCGTTACTGCGTTCCGGGAATCCTGAGAACGAGAGGCGATCGGGTCAATCCGGCCGCCAGCAACGAGCACCTTGCCCGACCGCAGACGCGTAGCGGTGTGACCCACACGGCCGAGGATCATGGCCCCAGTTGGACTCGCGACCCCATTCGGGTTGCAGTCCCTCGATGTCGCGAGAACCGAAACAGGTGCGGAGCTCGATTCGTCAAGCATCGAGGCCGTCGACGCAGCCACCACCAGCATGACAACGGCGAGCCCGCCGACGCGGCGAAGGTCGGCCGACCGTGATTTGTGCAAGTCATCGTGCTCGTTCTCATCTGGGACGACCTGCCAATCACGGTTCACCGTCGCAGCATATGTCCAGCCCCTTGCGACAAACCTCTCCTATCCGGCTTGCGACTCCAACGATCGTTCCGCTTGGCTGCGCCTACACAGCGACCTTCGGCAGCCCAGCCAGCGCCTCGCGTACTTTTTCAGCCGGGTATTCGTAGTCCTCGAGCTCACCGTTCATGTAGCGCTCGTATGCGCCGAGGTCGAAATGCCCGTGCCCGGACAGATTGAAGGCGATGACCTTCGCATCGCCCGACTCCTTGCACCGAAGCGCCTCGTCGATGACGACGCGGATGGCGTGCGCGGATTCGGGCGCGGGTAGATACCCCTCGGCGCGAGCGAACATCACCGCGGCCTCGAACGTCGGCCGCTGATGCACCGCGACAGCCTCGATGACCTTCTGCTCGTAGAGCGCGCTGACCGCCGGCGCCATGCCGTGGTAGCGCAGACCGCCCGCGTGGATCGGCGCCGGCATGAACGAGTGACCGAGCGAGTGCATCTTTACGAGCGGCGTCATCATCGCCTCGTCGCCGAAGTCGTAGACGTATTGACCCTTGGTGAGACTCGGCGCGGCCATCGGCTCGACCGCGATGACCCGTAGGTTTTTCACTTTTCCGGTGAGCTTGTCGGCGACGAACGGGAACGCGAAGCCGCTGAAGTTCGAGCCGCCACCGATGCAGCCGACGAGGATGTCGGGCCGATCGCCGGCGAGCTCGAGCTGCTTCTTCGTTTCCTGTCCAATCACCGTCTGATGCATCAACACATGGTTGAGGACTGACCCGAGCGAGTACTTCGTGTCATCGCGGGTGGCCGCGTCCTCGACGGCTTCGGAAATGGCAAGGCCGAGGCTGCCGGGACTCTTTGGATCCTTGGCCAGCGCGGCGCGGCCCGCGTTCGTGTCGGGGCTCGGGCTCGGGACGACCTCCGCGCCCCAGGTCTCCATGAGCATCCGCCGGTACGGCTTCTGGTCGTACGAGACGCGGACCATATAGACCTTGCACTCGAGGTCGAACATCCGGGCGGCGAGCGCAAGAGCGCTTCCCCACTGGCCCGCGCCGGTCTCGGTCGCGAGGCGCTTCGTACCCTCCTGCTTGTTGTAGTAGGCCTGCGCGATTGCGGTGTTTGGCTTGTGGCTGCCCGCGGGGCTGACGCCCTCCCACTTGTAGTAGATGCGCGCCGGGGTGCCGAGCACCTTCTCGAGGCCGAGCGCGCGAATGAGCGGTGTCGGCCGCCAGACTTTGTAGGCGTCGCGGACGGGCTCGGGGATCTCGATCCAGCGTTCGTGGCTGACCTCTTGTTTGATCAGCTCCATCGGGAAGAGGGGTGCGAGGTCCGCGGGACCTATCGGCTGACCTGTGCCGGGATGGAGCGGCGGCGGGAGCGGCGAGGGCAGATCGGCCTGGATGTTGTACCAGTGGGTCGGCAGGTCCTTCTCATCAAGCTGGAACTTGCGTTGTATCCCAGCGGCTCGCTTCGCAGCTGTAACAGTCATACCAAGCTCCCCCAGTCCTCGCGGATCGCGAACGACAGAGCCTACGCTTTCGGCATGCGGTCGCCCGCCGTGACGCTCGTGCTCATCTTTTTGTCGATCGCCGGTGCGGGTATTGCCCTATCGGTGTTGGGCTCCAGAGCGAGCATGCTCACCGGCTTCACCGGCATAGCGTCGGTGCTGGTCGCAGCGTTTGGGATCGTGACCGCCCCCTGGCTCGCGTCCCGATCCGGCCGCGGTAGCGTCGTGTGCACCGCGGTGGCCGTCGGAGCCGAGATCGTCGCCGCGTTGCTCCTGCTCACGTCCCCGCCGAGCAATAGCAATCTCTGGGTGCCCATCAACGTCGGGCGGTTCGGTGGTGTGATCGTCGCCGAGCTCGGCCTCGCACTCAGCCTGCACGCCGCCCTGCTGGGCCGCCTCGGTTGGCGCCGTGCACTGACGCTCGTTTCGGCCGACGTCCTCGCCATCGCGATCGGCATCGCGATCGCTGGTTGGGAAAGCCGCGCCTAACTGACGTTTCTCACTTTCTCCGACGCGCGTGTCGCGAACTATGCTCAGCGAATCAAGAACAAGACACGCACCCCCCGCAAGGCGTCACCTCGCGCTGCGGCCCCGAAGGCGGATCAGGCCGCCGCGCCTGCGGCCGCTCCCGGCGAGCTGCAGCAGCTCAAGGACGAGCTGCAGCGCGTAAATCAGGAGATCTCAAAGCTCGCGCGCGTCAGCCGCCCTGGGTCCGAACACTCGCAGCTGCCGGAGAAGCAAGAGCTCCTCGTTCAAAAGGTCGACCTTGAGAGGAAGATCCGCGCCGTCTCCAAGCCGTAAGTTCGCTCGGGTCCGCGCTACCTCGACGGTGCCGCACGATGCAGAACGCGACGGCCAGGGCGGCTAACGTGACACAGTGACGCGGCGGGGCTGGATTCTCTTCATATCGATGGCCCTCATCTGGGGCATCCCGTACCTCTTCATCAAGATCGCAGTCGGAGAGCTCACCCCGGCGAGCCTCGTCTTCCTTCGAGCCGCGATCGGCACTGTGCTGCTCTTCCCCCTCGCGGCCGCCCGGCAGGAGCTCGCTCCGCTCCTGCGGCAATGGAGGTGGATCCTCGCCTACACCGCTGTGGAAGTCGCCGTGCCGTGGTTCCTGCTCTCAGACGCCGAGCGACGCATCTCGAGCTCGCTGACCGGGCTGCTCATCGCGGCGACGCCGTCGTTCGGCGCGATCATGGCGGTGGCCACTGGCGGCGACGATCGCATCGATCGCCGGCGGATCGCGGGCCTTGCGATGGGTTTCCTTGGTGTCGCCGCACTCGTCAGGCTTGACGTTCGCGGCGGCGACCTTGGCGTGATCGGTCAGGTGCTCCTGGTCGCCGTCTGCTATGCCGCGGGCCCGACCATCGTCGCGCGAAAGCTCTCGAATCTGCCTTCGCTCGGTGTCGTCGCCGCGTCTCTCGTGATCACGGCCGTCGTGTACACACCGGTAGCGCTGCCTCAGCTGCCTCCAAGTCTTCCATCGCCGTCGGTGGTTCTGGCTGTCGCTGTGCTCGGTGTGGTGTGCACTGCCTTGGCGTTCCTCGTGTTCTTTGCGCTCATCGGCGAGGTTGGCTCCGCGCGTGCCACCGTCATCACCTACCTGAACCCCGCGGTGGCGCTCGCTCTCGGGGTCGCGGTGCTCGGCGAGCCGTTGACGATCGGCATCGCGATCGGGTTCGTCCTCATCGTGCTCGGCTCGGTCCTCGCAACGCGCCGGACGCCACCGTCCACGAGCCCATCGCTGACTCAAGAGCCGGCGAGGCCGATCCGATCGTCGCAGTGACTCGCGTGCTCGACGCACGCGCCCTGAACCGCGCTCTTCTCGCGCGCCAGCTTCTCCTCCGGCGTTCGAAGATGTCCGCCGCGGACGCGATCGAGTGGCTTGCCGGCATGCAGGCACAGATCCCGAACGATCCCTACGTAGCCCTATGGAGTCGCCTCGAGGGCTTCCAGACGGACGAGCTGTCGAACCTGATCACTGATCGGAAAGCGGTACGCATGGGGCTGCTGCGCGCCACAATCCATCTCGTCACCGCACGAGACGCCCTTGCTCTCCGTCCGGTTGTGCAGCCCGCCCTCGCGCGCGCCTTTCAAACAAGCAGCCCGTTCGGCCGCCAGCTCGTCGGCGTCGACATGGCGCGGCTGCTCAAGACCGGTCGGGCGCTCGTCGGCGAGCGCCCGCGTACGAGCGCCGAGCTCCGCCCGATCCTGCACAGGCGCTGGCCGAAGCGTGACCAGAACTCCCTCGTGATGGCGATGAGCTATCTCCTCCCCCTCGTGCAAGTCCCGCCACGCGGTGTCTGGGGCGCCAGCGCACAGCCGCGTCGCACCACGCTTGAGGCGTGGCTGGGCCGTCCGCTCGGCAAGACGCGATCGCCCGACGCCATGATCCTCCGATACCTCGCCGCGTTCGGGCCCGCGACGGCGGGTGACGCGCGGACGTGGTCCGGTCTGAGCGGGCTTTCCGCCGTCTTCGAGCGACTTCGCCCACGGCTCCGGACTTTCCGCGACGAACACGGTCGCGAGCTGTTCGATGTGCCCGACGGTCCCCTACCCGACCCCGAGATTCCCGCTCCCGTCCGATTCCTTCCCGTCTACGACAACATCGTGCTGTCGCACGCGGATCGCACGCGGATCGTCCGCCCGTTTGACCCGAAGCGGCTTGGGTACATGGAAGGCGTGAACTTCAGCGGTGTCCTCATCGACGGTTTCGTCGGAGCGACGTGGACCGTCAAACGCACGCCAAAGACCGCAACGCTCCGAATCGCGCTCATCGACAAGGTGCCGAAGCGCGTGCGCGTCGCCCTGGAGGATGAGGCTGACCGGCTTCTCGGTTTCGTGGCCGCGGACGTGACCTCGCGCGATGTCGTAGTTGTCGAACCGAGCTAGCCGGCGGAGACCCCGGCCCGCGCAGGGCCTCCGCCGTCGAGGTGCGTTACCGCTTCGCGGGCGCGGGGGCCGGTGCCGCGTACATCAGCGATCCCGGCGTGGTCAGCAGCTCGCCTGTTTCGAGCAGGGTCTTGAGGCCGGAGAGAATCATCGGCCAGCCGCCGTAGAGCTGATCGTTCGCCCCTTCGCGAAGCTGGTCGTGGGTGACGATCAGTCGGCACGAGTCGCCGATCGGTTCGATCTCCCAGGTGACCCTCGATGTTCCCTCGCCCTTCACGTCGTCGCCCCAGAGAGCCCTCATCGTCTGGACCAGCCGGCGGGGCGGGTCGACGTCGAGGTTCTCCCCCTCTACCAAAGGCCCGGTGGCGGCGGGGTTGCTCGTCTTGTAGGTCGAGCCAGGCGTCCAATCTGAGCTGATCCGATTGCCGAAGTTGTACTTGCTCCTCATCTCGGGGTCGGTGATCGCCTTCCAGAGACGCTCGGGTGTGGTCTTGATGTAGATCTCGAAGACCTTTTCCATCTGCTTCTCCGTAGTCCTAGTTCCTTTTGCGCTTCTGTCGGTTTGGGTGGCTGCGGTCATCCCTATTCTCCAATTCGTTCTTGAGATCCACGAGCGCTGAAACCCTCCGCTCGGTGTACTTGTCGATCCACCGGTCGTGGATCAGCCGGATCGGCACCGGGTTCAGAAAGTGCCGCTTCTCCCGACCTGATTTGCGTGGCAGCACGAGGCCCGCGTCTTCGAGCACGCGCAGGTGCTTCATGACGCCGAAGCGCGTCATCTCCACCTCGGATTCGAGCTCGGTGAGCGTGCGGCCGTCACGCTCGAAGAGGCGATCGAGGAGGAGCCTCCGCGTCGGGTCGGCGAGTGCCTTGAACACGAGGGCGTCGTCTGTCACGAGCCGAGAATAGGTGACCAAACGGTCACCTGTCAAGACTAGGTAGCTACCCGCTTGCGGACTTTCTTCGATGCAGACTCACCGTTCACGACCGTGCGGTAGCTCTCGTCGATCCACTTCTTCATCGTGGCGATCGGCGGTGGCGGATCGTCGGCGCCAAACTTCGTCGTGACCCATCCGGTCGCGCCCGCGCGGAACTGCGATGGCCGCTCGGCCGCGAGCTTCTTCGCCTCGGGAATCGATTCGCGGAGCTTCAGCATCGCGTCCCCGGTCCCGAGGAAGAGAGAGGCTTTGTTGTTCGCTTTGATCGTCCGTTTCTCGATGACGGTGCCCTCGCGGGCGACGCCCTCCTCCACGTCGGCGTGGCGCAGCGCCCCACTTCCGGAGCGCTTGGCCGAAGGGACTGAGCGCCGTCGTCTGCCGGGTCATCCTGCTTATACGTAGCCCTCGGGCACGGGCCCGCGCACTTCCATTCTGTATTTGAGCGCGATCTCCGACAACGCATCCGGTGCCATCCCGCCGCTCTTGATCGCTGCACTCAGGTCATCGAAGTAGCCGACCATCGCGGCGGGGGTGTAGAGGTTGAGCTTGTGGCTCGCCTTGCGAGCAGCGTGAACGCGCCGCCCGTGTCCTCCTCGGTCGCCTTCACGGACATGCGGAAGCCGCCCAGATCGATCGGGCGTCCGTCGCCCGGCCGCAGTACGAACGCGCGCGCCAGGGCTACGCCCGCGCGGCCGCCTTTCGCCCAGAGCTCGGCAGCTTCACGGCAGGCGCAGGTCGGCTGCCGTTCCGTGACACTTTCGAGTTAGCCGCTCCGCAGACCGTCTCGACGATGAGGCGTGTCGTCACATACGGGTCGGCGTTCGCGTTCGGTCGCCGATCCTCGATGTAGCCCTTGCGATCCTTCGCGACCTGCCACGGGATGCGGACCGAGGCACCACGGTCGCTCACGCCGTAGCGGAACTCCTTGTAGGAGCAGGTCTCGTGAAGACCGGTGAGCCGTTCCTCGATGCCGAACCCGTAGTTGGCGATGTGCAGGTCGTGGCGCGTGGCGAGCGCTTCGGCAGCCGCGACACAGGCGTCGTAGTTCTCGCGCATGTCGTTCGTCGAGAAGTTCGTGTGCGCGCCGGCGCCGTTCCAGTCGCCGCGGACTGGCTTCGGGTAGAGCGTGGCGCTCACGCCGTAGTCCTCCCCCACCCGGTAGAGAAGCCAGCGCGCGACCCAGAGCTGATCGCCGATCTCCGGCGCGTTGAGCGGACCGACCTGGAACTCCCACTGTCCGGGCATGACCTCAGCGTTGATGCCGGAGATCTTGAGCCCAGCCTTGAGGCACGCGTCGAGATGCGCCTCGACGACGTCGCGACCAAACACTTCGTCCGCGCCGACGCCGCAGTAGTAGCCGCCCTGAGGCGCGGGAAAACCGACATCCGGAAAACCGAGGGGCCGCGAGCCTTCAAAGAACGTGTACTCCTGCTCGATCCCGAACCACGTGTCGAACTTCTCGAATCGCTCTGCCATCTCGGCGTTCGCGCGCCGCATGTTCGTCTTGTGCGGTTCGCCGTTGACGAGCATGACCTCGCAGAGGACGAGCTTGTCGTCGCCGCCGCGGATCGGGTCCGGGCACACGAACACGGGTTGGAGCACGCAGTCGGACTTGTCGCCCGTCGCCTGCTGGGTGCTCGATCCATCGAAGCCCCAGATCGGCGGCTTCTCGCCCGCCGGGACGATCTTTGTCTTGGAACGCAGCTTCTGCGTTGGCTGGGTGCCGTCGACCCAGATGTACTCAGCCCTGTAAACGTTCATTCAATCCCTCACTTGCCGGTCTGGTTGCGTGCCCTCCGACTGTAAAGGGCAGCCGAGTGCCGTGTCCGTGCTCATTCGGTACTGAATCGGAGGGCTGATTCGTCTAGCCGAAGGGACGTGTCTAAGCGGGCCCGGTCACAGTCCGTATCGGAACCATGGAGGTCTTTCCGCCGTTTGTCGTCACAAGCGAGCTTGGAACATCGGTCGGCGCCTCCGCGAAATGGACGATCAGCTCGTACCCGCTCAGATCGCTCAGCGGCTGGATCTCGATCGCATGGGCGCCCATCAGTACCGCCTTGTGGCCGCTCCGGTTCCGGGGGACGTCGCCGTCGAGGGAAGCGTCCCGGAGGCGCTGGGTGGGTTCTGGGTCGCGAGCACGGCTTGAGACGGTGGCGGTGTCGAACTCGGAGACGGGGCGACGCTTGACGATCCCGCCGGCGTCGGCGACCCCGATAGCGCAGCCGAGGACGAAGGCGACCCGGACGGGGACGGCGACGCCGCTGACTGAGCGGGCGATGCGGCGAGAGATGGCGACGCACCGATCGCGGTGGTCGGGGATGTGGTTTGCGCGGTGGCTGAAGAACTCGGGCTGGGCTGGCCGGTATTCGGGGCCACGGCGAGCGGCCGGGTACCCGACGCCGCGAAAACCGCCGCCCCGAGCGCGACGAGCCCGGCAATGACCGCGAGCGGAACAAGCGCGACCCGCCTGCCGAGGGGCAGGCGTTCCAGGCAATTGGGGCAGAAGCCGGAAACCGGGGTCGTGACGTAGCCACAGTTCCGGCACCGCACCGGCCGACGCTTCCGTGCCATGGCTTGGCTGGCTGCATTCTGCATGCGCGACCGGTTTTAGAGTCGGCTGGATAGGCCCAGGGCCTTGCGCTTGGGTGCCGGCAAGTACTTCGCGCCTTCGAGGAGCGAGAGCCGGGAAACCCGATCGCGGTGCTCTCGCAGGAACTCGTAGGTCAGCTCGGGCCGCTTCTTCGACACCTCGCGCAGCACCCAGCCGATCGCTTTGCGGATGAAAAACTCGCGCTCGTCGAGCATCGACGCCGCGAGTCGCGACCAGAGCGGGAAGTCGCCGCCGCCCGCGCGCAGGGCGTCATGCTCGGTGAGGAGCGCGGCTCTTCGCACCCAGAAGTCCTCGTCGTTCGCCCAGACCGCGAGTCGCTTTCGCGAGCGTGGGTCGCGCGCCACGACGTCGCCGATCACCTTCGGCGCGATCCAGTCGACGTACGCCCAGCTCTTCGACCTCCGCACGAGCGCGATCAGCCACGGCAAGTCCCGGTCGTCCAGCTTCTCGCGTCTCCGCTCGAGCACGCCGATGGCCGAGGCGCGGAGCTCGTGCACCTGGGTCGCGTACAAGGTCTCGGCGATCGCGCGCAAGTCCGCGCGCGTCAGCTCGGGATGCGCCTCGCAGTATTCGCGGACCGCGGCGCGGATCGGCTCCTGACCCGTCCCCCAGAAGCGAAGCTCGCTTTTGAGGTAGGCCTTCTCACCCTTCGCCCGCGCGGCCGAGCCCGCGCCTCGAAGGCGGCGCGTGAAGAAGGCGGCCGCCGCGGATCCGAGCGCTACGCGCGGAGCCACGCGCGTATCGCGCGGTCATCGACGCCCGCGGCATCGAGCTCGCGCTCCCCCATCGTGATGACCGGAATGCGCAGGGCGTACCGATCAAAGAGCGCCGCGTCCCTTGTAATGTCGACGCGGTCTACGTCAAGTGGCACATCGAGCGCGACTCGGCGCAGCGCGCGATACGCCTCAGCGCAGAGTCCGCAGTCCGGTTTTTCGAGAAGGCGCACCTCGCGCGGCGCTTCGCGATGGGTCCTGCGGCGCACGAGCGCCAACGCGCGCCGTACGTCGCCGCGCATCACCAGTTTGGCGGCAGTCCTGGGACGTTCGGCGGCAGCGCCTTCCCGCGCGGGTAGATCACGTACACGATCCCGTTCGACCCGCCGAGCCAAACCCGCTCGAAGTCGGCGCGCGCGTACGTCTTGCGCACCTGGTCGTTCGTCTTCGCGGCGGGATCGTTCGCGATCACGTCGCCGTTCGCGTCGAAGCCGCGAATGACGAGGAGATGCCCGTTTGTCTGGCCGAAGAGAAAGCCAGGAAGCTCGCCGTTGATCGATGCGACCAGCGGAATGCTCGCGGCGATGAAACGCTGCGCCTCGCTGAGCGACCGAAGTCGCGTGACGAATCCGTCCAGGCCGAAGCGCGAGGCGTACGCCACGTTCGCGGGCCAGTTCCCGGTGCCCTTGTAGCTCCAGTCGTAGGTGTAGCGCGCTGCGTACGCCACGTGCGGCTCGTCGTAGTCCGGGCCGGGGAACGCGAGAACGTCGTTCGAGGACGGCTCGGCGCCGTGAAAGCCGAGGACCATCGCGGTCGAGGTCGGACTGCACCAAGCCTCCCCGCCGCCGTCGTACTCGGGGAACTCGCCCTTGTGCTCCTCCTGCGAGAGCGTCGGCACCTGGAGCTGAATGGCGGTCCCGTCGAACGCGCTCGGAATCTCGAACTTAAAGCGCGCCGAGACCATCGCGGCGAGCATGGCGACCGATGGCGTGTCGGTGCTGCCGCTCCGTTGGAACAGCGTCACCCGAAGCCGGTACGAGTCGAGCGGCGCCGCATCGCTCGCGCGCTTGAACGTGTCTACCGAGAGATCGCCGTCCGCGTCCTTCTGCCCGGCGACGGACGCGCGGTGGATGTCACCGTCGCCGGAAGCCCAAATCATCGCCGTGAAGAACTTT
>JALYSZ010000197.1 GCA_030854525.1 Chloroflexota bacterium
CGAGACGACCGTCCGGGATCGCCGCCACTACCTCGACGTTCGCGACCCCGCCGACATGAAGGCACGGCTCGATCCGATCTCGGCGCAGAACTTCATCCGCGTAACGCGAGAAGCGGTCGAGCGATCCGGTCATACCGTCCGTGACATCGATCTCCTGTGCACGATCCACACGAAGCGCTCGCTGTTCTTGCGTGTCCTCGAGGGGCTGGAGCTCGCCGAAGACCGCGCGATCTACCTCTCCGATCACGGGCACATGTCGGCATGCGACCCGATCTTCGGGCTCCAACGCGCACGAGATCTGCGCAAGCTGCGGGAGGGAGGCCTCGTCGTCCTCCTCGCCGCCGGAACCGGCTACACCTGGGCGGCCACCGCCGTCCGCTGGGGACGCGCATGACGCTCACAAAACCAACCTCGGGTCTGCGAACGTCGCTGACGACGCCGGAGTACGGCTCGGCCTCATGGCTCGAGCGCCGGGCGTGGCTTCATGGGTCGCGCGAGGCGCTTGTCGTCGTCGACGAGCCATCGGCCGGTCTGTCGCCGGTCCTCGTTCAGGCGGTGTTCCGCGCGCTGCGCGAGATCCACGCCGCGGGAACGACGATCCTGCTGGTCGAGCAGAACGTGCCGCTAAGCCTCCGCCTCGCGCAGCGCGCGTACGTGATCGAGCTCGGCCGCGTCATCCTTCAAGGCACCGGGGCCGAGATCCTCGCGAACCCGCACGTCCAGGCCGCGTACCTGGGACGGGCCTGAGCCTCGGAGATGGATATCCACGGAGTGCTCGCCAAGCACGCGCGGTACCGGCCAGATCAGCTCGCAGTCGTCTTCGAGAAGGAGCGCTTGACCTACCAGGAGTTCGACCGGCGCGTCAACCGGACGGCGAACGCCTTCCGCGAGCTTGGCGTAGACAAAGGCGACAAGGTCGCGACGCTCCTCACCAACTCGCTGGAGCTGCTCGACGTGTACTGGGCGGCGGCGAAGATCGGGGCCATCGTCGTCCCGCTCAGCTCGTTGCTCCGTGGACGCGGCCTAGCGACGCTGATCAACGACGCGGACGTGACGCTCATCGTCACCGAGGCGGCGCACGCGGGTTTCCTCGATGAGGTCCGATCGGATCTGTCGATAGCCGCGGAGCGCTATCTGTTGACGGATGGGGGCAGCACGCGGGATGGCTACCGCGACTACGGCGCGCTCGTCGCACAAGCGAGCGACGCCGAGACGCCTCGGGTCGCGATCGATGGGGACGATCCGTACAACATCCTCTACAGCAGCGGCACGACCGGCCAGCCCAAAGGCATCGTGTTGAGCCACCGCGTTCGCGCGCTGTACGGCACGCTCTTCGGCACTGCGTGGCGGATGACTCCCGAAAGCGTCGTCCTGCACTCCGGATCGCTCTGCTTCAATGGCGCCTTCCTCACGCTCATGCCCGCGTTCGTGTTGGGCGGCACCTTCATCCTGCATCGCCACTTCGAGCCCGAGGCGGTCATCGACACGATCGCCCGAGAGCGCGTCACGCACATGTTCATGGTGCCGTCGCAGATCGTGGCGCTTCTCAATTCGCCCCGGTTCACGGCCGCGAACGTGCCCTCGCTCGAGATGCTCGGCGCGGTGGGCGCTCCCTTCCACAAACAGCACCGCGAGGAGCTCGCGCGGCGCGTCCCCGGAGTCTTCCACGAGCTCTACGGACTGACCGAAGGATTCATGACGATCCTCGACAAGACGGACTACGCGAGGAAACCCACGTCGGTGGGCGTCCCGCCGCCCTTCTTCGATATGCGCATCCTCGACGACCAGGGGCGCGACGTCGTGCCGGGCCAGACCGGCGAGATCGTCGGCCGATCGCCGCTCCTCATGTCCGGCTACTACAAGCGGCCGGACCTCAGCCGCGAAGTCATCGTCGACGGCTGGCTGCACAGCGGCGATATGGGTTACGTGGATGAGGACGGCTTTCTTTATCTCGTCGACCGGCAGAAGGACATGCTTATCTCCGGCGGCGTGAACGTTTACCCGCGCGACATCGAGGAGGTCATCGTTCAGCACCCCGCGGTGCGGGAGGCGGCGGTCTTCGGGATCCCGAGCGACAAGTGGGGAGAGACGCCGCTCGCGGCCGTCATCCTGCGCGAGAAGGGCAGCGTCGGCGCCGAGGTGCTCCGGACCTGGATCAACGAACGCGTCGAGGCCCGTTTCCAGCAGGTGCAGGACGTGGTGATCATGGACGAGTTCCCGCGGAGCGCCGCCGGCAAGACGCTGAAGCGGGTCATGCGCGAGCCGTACTGGGCCGGCCGTAAGACGCGGATCTGATGGCGATGAATACGGTCCCCTACGCGGTCGAGACACGCGCACTCGTCAAGGAGTTCGCCGGATTCCGCGCCGTCGATTCGGTCGATCTACGCCTTGACGCCGGACGCGTGCACGCGCTCGTGGGTCCGAACGGCGCCGGGAAAACGAGTCTCTTCAACCTCCTGACCGGATTCCTCCGGCCGACCTCGGGCAGCATCGTGCTCTTCGGGCAGGACGCCACCGGCCTCTCGCCCGAGAAGATCGCGCGGCGCGGAGTCGCACGCTCCTTCCAGATCACCAGCCTCTTCGATCGCCTCACCGCGATCGAGCACACGGCCCTCGCACTGCAGGCAGCGTCGACCCTCGGCTTTCGTTTCTGGGCTTCCGAACGCGCTCTCGGGCGTTTTCATGACCGGGCGCGCAGCCTCCTCGCGGAGGTCGGCCTCGCCGACCTCGCTGCGCGGCCCGCGGGAAGCCTGCCGTACGGACAGAAGCGCGCGCTCGAGCTCGCTCTCGCTATCGCGCTCGATCCACGCTTGCTCCTGCTCGACGAGCCGACGGCGGGCATGGGTCTCGAGGATGTCCAGCGAACGATCGAGCTCATTCGTCGCCTGCGTAGGGATCGCACCGTCGTCCTCGTGGAGCACAACATGGGCGTCGTCGCGGAGCTGGCCGACCAGGTGATCGTGTTGCAGCAGGGCCGCGTCATCGCGCAGGGCGCGTATGCGGCCGTCCGTGAGGATCCCGCGGTCGTGACGGCCTACCTCGGACAGGCGCATGCCTAGTCCGGCCCTTGTGGTCGCGGACCTCTCCGCTTGGTACGGCGAGGCGCAGGCCGTGCGCGGCGTATCGTTCCGCGTGGGTGGAGGCGAGCTCGTGACGCTCGTCGGCCGCAACGGCGCTGGCAAGACCACCGTCCTGCGCTGCGTCATGGGGCTTCATCGGCAGCGGCAGGGCTCGGTGCGGCTCGGCGACATGGATCTGTCCGATCGAGCTCCGCACGAGCGCGCTCGCGCTGGACTCGCGTACGTAACCGACGACCGAGGGATCTACGCGAGCCTATCCGTGGCCGAGAACCTCGTGCTACCTCCGATCGTCGGACACACGCGCTGGCCGCTCGATCGCGTGTACGAGGCGTTCCCGGTCCTGCATGAGCGCCGCCGCCATGCGGCCACGAAGCTGTCGGGCGGCGAGCAACAGATGCTCGCGATCGCGCGCGCGCTGCGTACCGGCGCCCAGGTGCTGCTGCTGGACGAGCCGACCGAGGGTCTCGCGCCGGTTCTCGTGCAACGCATCGCGTCGATGCTCCTCGAGGCGAAGCGTGAGGGGACGACGATGCTCCTCGTCGAGCAGAACCTGCGCTTCGCCACGACCGTCGCCGACCGTCATTACCTCATCGCGAACGGTCAGATCGTTGAATCGCTGGACAACGGGGAGGTGATCGCCCGCGAATCCGAGCTCTTACACCATCTCGGCGTTTAGATCCGGCTCGACCGGAGGGAGGAACAGCATGCGAAAACTAGTCGCGCTTGTCGGAGCGACACTGCTCGTCGCCGCCGCCTGCGGCGGCACGAGCGGCGGTCCAACTACCAGCGGAACCGCGGTCAAGCTCAACGACGGCAAGCTCGTGATCGGAGTCATCAACGATCAGTCCGGGGTCTATGCGGACCTGTCTGGAAAGAACGCGGTCGAGGCGGTGAAGATGGCGGTCGAAGACTTCAAGGCGAAGTACGGGGATAACGCCCTCGGCGGAACCATCGAGGTCATCACCGCGGACCACCAGAACAAGGCCGATGTCGCGTCAGCGAAGGCCCAGGAGTTCTACGAGCGCAACGCGGCGGACCTCATCCTTGACGTGCCGACGTCGTCGGCCGCGCTCGCGATCGCAAAGGTCGCGAACGACCAGAAGAAGCTCTACATAAACGTGACGGCGGCGTCGACCGACCTCACCGCAGCGGCGAGCTGCAACAAGTACACGTTCCACTACGCATACGACACCTACATGCTTGCCCAGGGCACGGGCATCACGGTGACGCAACAGGGCGGGAAGAGCTGGTACATCATCTATCCGAACTACGCGTTCGGTCAGGACATGGAAAAGTCCTTCCGCCAGGCAGTCATCAGCGCGGGCGGAAACGTCATCCAGTCGGACGGCTCACCATTCCCGAACACGACCGGCGACTTCTCTTCGCTTCTCTTGAAGGCCGGCCAGCTGAAGCCTCAGGTCCTCGGCGCCATGCAGGCGGGCGGTGACCTCGTGAACGTCGTGAAGCAGTACAACGAGTTCAAGCTCAAGGACCAGAACATCAAGCTCGCGATCGGACTCTTGTTCGACACCGACATCACGGCGCTCGGGCAGGACGCCTTCGCCGGCACGCTCTACACGACGCCGTGGGTATGGAGCATGGACGCCGAGTCCAAGCAGTTCGCCGACAAGTTCCTCAAGCGCACCAACATCCGGCCGACGTTCGCTCACGCGGGCAACTACTCGGCGGCGTGGCAGTACATGGAGGCGGTACGGCGTGGCGGCACGGACGACGCTGACGCCGTGGTCAAGCAGCTCGAGGGCTACAAGTTCAACGACTTCTTCATTCGCAACGGCCTCGTGCGCGCCGAGGACCACTGGGTCATGCACGATGCGCTCATCGCGCAGGTCAAGCCAAAGTCCGAGGCCACGGAGCAGTTCGACTACTCCAAGGTGGTCGGCACGCTCTCGGCGGAGAAGGCCTCGCGGCCGCTTGCCGACGGCGGCTGCAAGATGCCGAAGTAGCGGAGGAGACGAAATGAAGGGGCGGGACGAGTGGTCCCGCCCCCTCGTGTGCTGATGGACTACGTCGCCCTTCAACTCTTCAACGGCCTCGCAAACGGCAGCTTCTATGCGCTGCTCTCGCTCGGGCTCGCCGTAATCTTCGGAGTGCTTCGAGTCGTCAACTTCGCCCACGGCGCCCTGTACATGCTCGGAGCCTTCGCCGCGTATCTTCTGCTCCAAGATTTCGGCATCGGGTTCTGGCCCGCGCTCTTGATCGCCCCACTTGCGATCGGCGTCGCCGCGATGGGGCTCGAGCGACTGCTCATCCGGCGCCTCTACGGACTCGATCCGCTTTACAACTTCCTGCTGACGTTCGGACTCACGCTGATCATCCAGGACGGGATGCGCCTGCGCTTTGGGCTCCAGGGTCAGCCATATCCCGCCCCGGCCGAGCTCGCCGGTTCGTTCTCGCTGGGGCCGGTCGGCTATCCCGTCTACCGGCTCTTCGTGATCGTGTTCTCGGTCGCGGTGTGCGCCCTGGTGTGGTACGTGATCGAGCGCACCCGGGTCGGGATGGTGGTGCGCGCCGCGACGGAGCGGCCCGAGCTGACACGCGCACTCGGAATCAACGTCGACCGTTGGGTCACACCGGTCTTCGGCTTTGGCGTCGCGCTCGCGGCGCTCGGCGGAGTGCTGGCGGCGCCCATGCGCAATGTTTCCCCGCTCATGGGAAGCGAGCTGATCATCTTCACCTTCGCCGTCGTGGTGATCGGGGGCATGGGGTCGATCGTCGGTGCGGTCGTCGCCGGTTTCCTCGTTGGCATCCTCGCGAGCCTCGCCGCGGTGTTCAACCCGGCGCTCGAGAACGTGCTCGCCTTCGCGCTCATGGCGGTCGTGCTGCTCGTGCGTCCCGCCGGCCTCTTTGGCTCCGCGGACCGCACATGAGACGGTTCGTGACGCTGCTGCCGTACGCCGTCGGTCTCGTGGTCGCGCTCGCGCTCCCCCGCTTCCTTTACCCGGTCCTGGCGCTCGACATTCTGCTATGGGGGCTCTTCGCGGTTTCCGTCGACCTGCTCCTCGGATTCGGTGGTCTGCTTTCGTTCGGCCATGCGGCGTTCTGGGGATTTGGCGGCTACGCGGCCGGTATCACGGCGAAATCGCTCGGGGCCCCGTTCCCGGTCGCCGCCGTGGTTGGCGCGATTTTGGCGGCGGCGCTCGCTGTCCCATTTGGATACCTCGCGATCCGCCGCCGCGGCATCTACTTCGCGATGGTGACTCTCGCGTTCGCGCAGATGCTTTTCTATGTCGCGAACGAGTGGCGCGATCTGACTGGTGGCGAGAACGGACTGCAGGGCGTGCCGCGGACCCTTCCAGGCCTCTCCGTCGGGCGCTCGATGGACTTCTATTACGCCGCGCTGCCGCTGGTGATCGTCGGCTTTCTGCTCGCGCTCCGGATCGTGCATTCGCCGTTCGGCCATGTGCTGGTCGCGATCAGAGACAACGAGGCTCGCGCCCAAGCCCTCGGGTATCCGACGTGGCGCTACAAGCTGCTGGCATTCGCATTGTCCGGCGGTCTCGCCGGCCTGGCCGGCGCGCTCTTCGCCCTCGGCCATGGGTTCGCTTCGCTCGACCTGCTGCACTGGACGACTTCGGGCACGGCTGTGTTGATGACCATCCTGGGGGGGATCGGAACGCTGTGGGGAAGTCTCGTCGGCGCGGCGGTGGTGCTGCTCGTCCGCGACGCCCTCACGAACGCCCCCGAGGCGTCGGGGGTGGTGACCGGCGCGATCTTCGTCGTGATCGTGCTCGCGTTCCGTCGCGGACTGTGGCCGACGCTCGCCGACCTGATTCGTCTCGCGAGGTCGAGAGGCCTCGGCCCCTAGCGCGGTTTATGTGCGCAGGAGCCGAGGTCCTCGCTCCCCTTCCGGCCGGGAGGGGACCAATCGTGAGTGAGCTATTTGGGCTGGTTCGAGTCCTCGACGAGCTTGGCGCCCGCGACGACGATCTTCGTGGCCGCGGTCTGGCCGGCCTGGACCGCCTGGGTCCACGCCTTCAGGCCCTCGTTCTGCGCGGCGAAAGCCTTGCGCAGGCCATCGAGCGCGGCGGCGTTGGTGACCGCGAGGTACTCGCGAGCGGCCTCGGCCGATGCCTCGAAGAAGGACTGGATCGCCTCGGTGTCAGGCTCCTCGGTGCGGGCACGCCTCTTGTTGATCTGCTCGGGTGCAGTAGCCATTTAGGCCTCCTAGAATCGCTCTGGCTTGCAGAGCGGAGATATCTGCAGTATGCATATAGGTGCAAATGATGTCAACCCCTCGAAAGCGGAGCACGACAGGCAAGGCGCGATCGTCGGGAACCGGCGCGCGCGCCCACCGGGCACCGAGATCGGCAAGCGAGCCCGGGTGGAGCGGCCGCGATCTGCTTACCCCGTACGTCCTACTCGCGATCTCCACGCGGAAGGCACACGGGTACTTCATCGAGCAGTACCTGCGCAGCCTCGGGCTCGCGCAAGTCGAGATGACGACCCTCTACCGGATGCTCCGCCAACTCGAAAAGGACGGATTGGTCAGGTCCGTGTGGGAGGCTCAGGCTGGCGGACCAGCGCGTCGCGTATACACGCTCACTGGCACCGGGCGCGCGCTGCTCGATACCGGCGCGAGCTACCTCGAGCAGTACCGGCATGCGATCGACACGTTCTTCGGCACGTACGGCGCGACAGCGAAACGGAAGGAGCGAGGCGGATGACCAAGCAACGGGCGACAAAAGACGAAACTGAGACGACCCCACCCGCCGCAGATCCATTCGAGATGTGGCGCAAGTTCTACGAGGCAAACGAGACGGCCTGGACAAAGGCCGCGCAGGAGACCACCTCGAGCGAGGCGTTCGCCGAGATGCAGGGACGCATGCTCGAAACGTTCCTTGCGTTCCAAAAGGGCGCGCGCGACGCGATGAATACCCAGCTCGCGACGCTCAACCTGCCGAGCCGCGACGACGTCGCGCGACTCGGCGAGCTCATCCTCGGCCTCGAGGAGAAGATCGATCAACTCGACGACCGACTGGCGGCGACGGTGGCGGGAAAGCGGAAGCCGCCTTCCTCCAGCGCTCGGCCGAAAGCGGCGCCGCGACGCAAACGCCGCTCGTGAAAGCGGCGCCGGCCCTTCCGCTCGCCGACGCGGTGTGGACCTCGAACGACCGCGCCCTGGAGCTCATGCGCGTCGTCGCGACAGCCCGCGAGGCTCCGGTCGGCCAGACACCGAAAGACCTGGTGTGGCGTAAGAACAAGGCGCGCCTCTATCGCTACCAACGCACGGCGCCAGCCACGAAGCGGACGCCGATCTTCTTATGCCTCCCGCTCATCAACCGGGCGTACATCCTCGACCTGCGACCAGGGAATTCGTTTGTCGAGTTCCTGCTCGACGCGGGACACGATGTGTTCATCCTCGACTGGGGCGTCTGGGGGCCGGAGGATCGCAAACTGACCATCACCGACCTCGTCATGCGTTATCTCCCGCGCGCCATCCGCCGCGCAAGCGAGGACGCGGGCGAGAAGGTCACGCTGCTCGGCTACTGCATCGGCGGCGTACTGGCGACATGCTTTGCGGCGCTCCATCGGGACGCGCCTCTTCGCAACCTGATCCTCTTCACGACGCCGATCGACTTCGCCGACGCGGGTCAGTTCGGGGTGTGGACCGCGAAGGGGAGCTTCCCCATCGATCGGATCCGTGACACGCTCGACGTCGTACCGGGGGAGCTCATCGAAGTCGGCGCCAAAATGCTCAACCCGATCGGCTCGACGATGGGCACCTATCTTCAGCTCTACGAGCGGCTCGGCGACGCTGGTTTCGATCCCCGCGGATGGCAGGCGCTGTACCGCTGGGTCAACGACGGAACCCCCTTTCCCAGCGCGGCCTATCACCAGTGGATCACCGAGTTCTACCAAGAGAACAAGCTGTCGAAGGGCAAGCTACAGATGGACGGCCGGCCGGTGCGCCTCGCCGCCATCACCCTTCCGTTCCTGAACGTGGCAGCACTCTCGGACACGATCGCGCCGCGGCCAACGACGAGCCAGACCCTCTCGAAGGTCGGAAGCCGGGATAAGAGCGAGATCGTGCTCGAGGGCGGACACGTCGGGATCGTAGTCGGGCGGACGGCCCGCGCCGAGCTCTGGCCCCGCGTCACCGAGTGGCTCGGGAGGCACGACTGATGTTCCGCCTCGAAGGCCGCGTCGCCATCGTCACCGGCGGCGCGCGCGGGATCGGCGCCGAGACGGCGCGCGTCTTCCGCGAAGCCGGCGCGAAGGTAACGACCTGGGACGTCGGAGAGCCCGCGGACATGAAGGTCGATGTGACCGACGCGGACGCGGTCCGCACCGCGGTGGCCGGCGTGGTCGCCAAGCATGGGCGCATCGACGTCCTCGTCAACAACGCCGGGATCCTGCGGGACTCGCAGCTCGTCAAGGTCACAGATGGAGCGGTGACCGGCGGAATGAGCGAGGCCGACTTCGATGCCGTGATCGATGTGAACGCCAAAGGCATGTTCATCTGCACTCAGGCAGTCGCGCCGGTAATGATCAAGCAGGGATCGGGGCGGATCCTGAACGCTTCCTCGGTGGTCGGTCTCTACGGGAATTTCGGGCAGACGAACTACGTCGCCTCGAAGGCCGCGGTCATCGGGATGACGAAGGTCTGGGCTCGCGAGCTCGGGCCAAAAGGGATCACGGTGAATGCGATAGCCCCGGGTTTCATCGGTACCGAGATGGTCCGCCAGATGCCGGAGAAGATCCTCGCCACGATGGTCGAGCGCACGCCCGTGCGCCGCCTCGGCGAGCCAAGAGATGTCGCTTACGCGTATCTCTATCTCGCCTCCGACGAAGCCGCGTTCGTGAATGGCACGGTGCTATCGGTGGATGGCGGGGTCGTCGTCGGCACCTGATGCCGACCGTGGCCGTCGACGGCGTCGACCTTTACTACGAGATCCATGGAGACGAGGCCGGGGCGCCGCTGGTTTTCGTCAACGGGATTTTCCAGGACACGACGGGCTGGTCGCTCCACGTGCGGCGATTCGCCTATCGCCGCTGCCTCGTCTACGACTGCCGGGGACAAGGCCGCTCCGCGAAGCCCACGGGCCCGTACCTCATGGACCGCCATGCGGCGGATCTGCTTGGCGTCCTCGACGCGCTCCACGTCGATCGAGCGGACGTGGTCGGACTCTCGAGCGGCGGAGCGGTCGCGATGACATTCGCGGCAGCGCACCCCGCTCGGGTACGGCGTCTCGTGCTCGTCGACACGTTCGCGTATGCCGACGCGGCCCTGCGAGCAAAGCTGCGCTCGTGGGAGGCGGCGCTAGACGCCGGCGGTCCGGGACTGCGGTTCGACGTCTCAGTGCCGTGGAACTTCTCGCGAGGGTTCCTCGAGGACCACGAACGCGATCTGCCCGCGCTTCGCGAGAGGGCGCTCACGCTCGACCCTGACGCGATGCGCGCGCTCATGGCGGGAAGCGCGGCACACGACGCTCGTGCGGCGTTGTCGCGTATCGCGGCGCCGACACTCGTACTCGTAGGCGAGGAGGACGTCCTCGCGCCGCCGTGGGTAGCGCGTGAGATCGCTGACGCCATTCCGGACGCGCACCTTCAGACGATCGCGGCGGCGGGTCACGCGATGCCGATCGAACGTCTCGACGAGTTCTGTGATGCATTACGCACTTTCTTTGTCCGCGAGGTCCGCTGACGTGCGCCGCGCGAGCCGAGGACGTTGCATACGCGTATCTCTCGTCCGCATGGAGCGCAACTTCACCGAATCATCACTGTTTCGGCACCTCGCGACACCGCAGCAGGACACTCGCCACCCCACAATGTGGACATGGGAGCACCGCTTCGCATCGCATTGATCGCACACGACGCGCCGAAGACCGACATGCTCGAGTGGGCGCGTTGGAACCGTGAGCTTCTTTCACGCGCGAAGCTCTACGCGACCAAGCACACCGGAGAGCTCGTGGCCGCGGACACCGGGCTACGCATCGAGCTGCTGCTCAGTGGACCGCAAGGGGGCGATGCGCAGGTCTCCGCGATGATCACGCGGCGCGAGATCGATCTCGTCGTGTTCTTCTGGGACCCGCTCGCGACGCAGGCGCACGCGTCCGACGTGCGCTCGCTCATTCGCCTCGCCGTCCTGCACGATGTGGGTATCGCGTGCAACCGCCGCTCGGCGGACCTCATGATCAGCTCGCCGTTACTCCGCGCGGGCGCGGTCGCGGTCGCGTCTTAGCAACCGTCCTCGAGGAGAATGAGCCGAGCCTGCTCGGCGAGCCAGCTCTCACCGTCGCCGGTATGGCCAGCCGACTCGTCATTCGTGGTGAGATTTTCGTCGTCGTCCATCGTCAGACCGCCTTCTCGACGGCTTCACCATCGAATTTGCCGAGACGAGACGCGCCCATCGTTTCACCGAGCACTTGGTGGTACGGAACGCCGGTGAAGAGGTGGTGGCTCTTCGTGGGGATGTCGTCGTCCGGCGCCCATTCCTTGCGCTGCAGCGCGATGTAGGCGCGCTCTTGCTGTTCCGAAAGACCCTGGAGCAGCTTGCTGAACGCGTAGCCCATCGCGTGCTGCGCCGCGAGCGTGATGAAGAGGAACTTGTATCCGAGCTCGCCGAGCTCCGCGAAGGAGATCGGGTTGGGGTCGTTGATCCACTTGAACGAGCTCGACCAGTTGAAGGCCAGTTTCGCGTCGGGGAAGCGGCGCCGCACCTGGTCGGCGAACCGCTCGGTCGGCTCGCGATCGGAGTTCGGGAACTCGCACCAGACGAGATCGGGCGCGCCGCTATCGAGATAGCGGAGCGCGCGCTCGATCGCAAGGTCGAGCCCGCGAGTCTTCTCTGGCGCATCGACGGCAGAGACCGCGTCGGTGCGGGCGATGACGACGAAGTCGTCGCGGCCGAGGTCCTCGGCCACAGCACGCGCCATGCGCAGCTTGCCGACCATCTCGTCGGCGGAGATGAGCGCCTTGCCGGCGATGTGACCGCAGCGCTTGGGCAGGACCTGGTCCTCGATGTGGGCCCCCGCGACGCCCGCGTTCACGTAGAGCTCGGCGACGCGCTGCACGTTAAAGAGGTTTCCGTAGCCGCCGTCCATGTCGACCACGACTGGCGGGATCTCGAGGTGTCTCGGCGCGACGCCCTTCTCGGGGTCGCCCGTGGCCATCGTGAGCTGGAACTTCCGTAGCGCCGAGATCGTTCGGCGGGCGCCGTCGGCGATCTCGGGCCCCGAGTAGAGGTCCATATCGGTCGTGCCCAGGTGTCCGATCGCGAACGAGTACCCCGAGAAGTAGATGGCTGTCGAGCGGTGATACATGGCGATCTCCGCGCCGTGCGGGTCGTAAATGCCCGGCGCGAACACGAACGGCTCGCTGTCCAGCAGCTCACGCAGGCGCGTCGCTGGATCGCTCCATCGCGAAGCCGGCACGGTGAAGCCCGGCGGCAGGAGCGGTGTCTCGGCAAGCAGGTGAGCGCGAACGGTAGTGGCCATCAGGTCCCCTTCGTGCGATCTAGTTGTCGTGGTCGAGCAGGCAGAGCTCAGGGCAGCAGCACTCCGATTGCTGCGACTCGCTCGCCCGCTCAGTCTCGGGAGTGCGAAGGATCGGGGCAGGCGTCGTCGGGATGCGGCCGAAACTGTTCATGGCTTCCATGAGAGAGCATGCTGCGTGCCGAACTACCCATAGAACAAATCGTTTGTTTGGATCGGTGCGATCAACAACGTTTATGATGCCGCGATGCTTCTGGCGCAACTCGAGGCTTTCAGCGAGGTGGCCCGCGTTGGCAACGTCAGCCGCGCCGCGGACACGCTCAGCGTGACCCAACCGGCCCTGACCGCGCGGCTTCAGGGCCTCGAGCGCGAGCTCGGAGTGGAGCTCTTCGTGCGGGCCGCACGCGGAATGACGCTGACGGATGCGGGCCGCGCGCTTCTCCCCTACGCGCAGCGCGTGATAGCTCAGGTCATTGAGGGACAGAAGGCCGTCTTGGACCTACGATCGGGAAAGGTCGGCGAGCTGTTCATCGCGGCGGCCCCTGCCGTGAGCACATACGTTCTGCCGGCGATTTTGAAATCGTTCCAGACCTCGCATCCGCACGTCCGGATGGGGGTGCGGACCGGTCACACCGAGGAGGTCCTCGAGATGGTGCTCCGTCGCGATGTCGATCTCGGTGTTGGCCGACCGATCCGGCATCCGGACGCCGAGCTCATTCCCTTGTTCGACGACGAGCTCGTCCTCGTCGTGAGCCGGCATCATCCGTTCGCACGCCGCGATCGCATCCGCCTTCAGGAGCTCGCGGACGATCGGCTCATCCTCTTCGACCGCGCGTCGAGCTACTACGAGCTGACGAGCTCGCTCATCCGGCAGGCGGGGGTCGTGCCGGAGAGTGTCATCGAGATGGACAACGTCGAGGCCGCGAAAAAGATGGTCATCGAGGGGCTCGGCGTCGCGCTTCTCCCTCGTATGGCGCTTCTCGCGGAGCTGCGCTCGCGCGCGCTCCGTCCGGTCCGAGTCGTGGGTGCACCGCCGGTGCGACGCCCGATCGTCGCGATCAGACGCGCCGATGCAGGCACAGCGATGGGGCCGGTGGCGGACTTTCTGGCGCTCCTTCGGAGATCGCGCGCCGCGAGTTAGGGCGGCCGGCGTCTAGCCGAGGTTCGTTCGCTCCCGCCGCGCGAGCGCCGCCCCGATCGACTCAGGTGACGCATCCATCGCGAGCGCAAACGTCGCGCGGGCGTCGTCGATGAGACCAGCTTCCCTCAGGGCCACGCCGCCGAGATAGCCGAGGAATGCGCGGTCGCCGGCCCGCAGCTTCGCCGCGCCCGACTCCGCGGTGCGGAGCTTCACTCGAACCGCGCCGGGCTCACCAGCGCGGCCGCTAACGATCGCATCGAGCGCGCGATGCATCGCGAGGCGCTCGGCCGAGCGCGCGAGGTCGGGATCGTTCGCCACTTCCGCGACGAGGGCCGTCCCGCGATCCCGGTCGCCTCCGAGCGCGACGAGCTCGGACCATGCGAGCGCGAGGCGCACATCAACGTGCTCGCTCAGGCGCGCGGCGCTGCGGCGCGCGTCACTGGCACGATTGAGGGCCGCGTACGAGGCGACGAGGCCGACGGCGATCGCGCGGTCTCTGGGTAGCCGCTTGGCTGCCTGCTCGAACAGCGACGCCGCCGAGAGCGGGTCGCCTGACGCGTAGAGAATTTCCGCCGCGATCTTCCGGACGAAAGTGATCGTCCCGAACCCTTCCATCAGGGGCGCGACGAGCGTCCGCGCCGCTTCCAATTCACCTCTGTCCAGGGCTCGTCGGGCGCGCCAAACGGCGAGCGGAACGCGCCAAATAGCAGCGGCGGACGCTCGATGTACAGACGGGTTGTCCACAGAAACCGTCCCCGGAGGGCGCTTATCCACCGTATTCATGGGGTTATCCACAACTGACTCCAGAAATGGTGCTAGGTGTCCGCAAGTAGCCCCTGCGCAATAACGAGCCGCTGGATCTCGCTGGTGCCCTCGTAAATCCGGTAGATACGGGCGTCCCGGTACGCCCGCTCGATCCAGAGCTCGCGCATGTATCCCATGCCGCCATGGATCTGCACGGCGGCGTCGGCGATCCGTCCGAGCGCCTCAGTCGCGAAGAGCTTTGCCTTCGAGGCGCGGTCGGTGACCCTCTCGCCGCGGTCGGCCCGCGACGCCGCGTCGTAGACCATCAGCCGGGCGGCGTGGACGTCGATGGCGGCGTCGGCGAGGAGCCACTGGATGGCCTGATTTGTCCCGATCGGGCGGCCGAACTGGGCACGCGTTTTGGCGTGTGCGACCGAGGCCTCGAGGAGCCGCTGCGCCGCCCCAACAGCGTGTGCCGCGAGTCCCATCCGCCCGTAGTCCAGGGTGGCGAGCGCGATCGCGAATCCTTTGCCGTCTTCGCCGACCCGTTGCGACGCGGGCACGCGCATCTGGCGGAAGTAGAGCTGCGCGGTCGTCGAGCCGTGCAGGCCCATCTTTGCGTCGTTCCGTCCGACATCGAGGCCTGGGGTGTCCCGTTCGACGACGAACGCGGTGATCGCCTTCGAGCCGAGCTTCGGATCGAGCGTCGTGAAGATCACGAACACGTCAGCGATCGGGGCGTTCGTGATGAACGTCTTTGCGCCATCGATCACGTATGCATCGCCGTCGCGACGCGCGGTCGTCCTGAGCCCGCCGGCGTCGCTGCCCGCGCTCGGCTCGGAGAGACCGTACGCGCCGATCTTTCGCGCTGACAGCAGGTCCGGCAGATACCGCGAGCGGACCGCGTCGGGTCCTCCGATGTCGATCGCGGTGCCGCAGAGTCCCGCCGATCCACCGATGACGTTCCAGAGGGACGCGTTCGCGCGAGCGAGTTGCTCGACGGCGACGCAGTAACCGAGCTTGCCGAAACCCTGGCCGCCGACCTCCTCGCTGAAACCGAGGCCGAAGAGACCCAGGCCGGCCATCGCGTCGATCACCGCTCGCGGTATCTCGTCCTTCTCTTCGATCTCGCGCTCGAGCGGCGCGAGCCGCTCGTCGACGAACTGGCGGACCGAGCGTTGGAGCATCACGAGCTCGTCGGGGAGGACGGGATCCATCAGACGCCCTCCGCGCGCTCAAGTATTTGACGCAGCTGGGCGGGGATGCGGGTCGCCCGGCCGGTCTTGCGATCGATCATCACCTGGATCGTCGAAGCGTCGGCGCAGTGGGTCCCATCGGCGCGGTCGATCGCGTACTCGAACGTCCACGACGAGTGGCGGATCTCGCCGACGCGGACTTTGATGTCGTACTCGTCATCGAAGCGCAGAGGCGCCTGATAACGCACGCGCGCTTCACCGATCGTGAAGTCGACGCCATGCGCGAGCAGATCGCGCTCGTACACGACACCTAGCTCCCGCAAGTACGCGATGCGTCCGACCTCCGCGAACAGTAAATAGTTTGCGTAGTAGACGACCCCTTGCAGGTCCGTCTCGCCAAAGCGCACTCGCTGGCGATACGCGAAGGGAAAATCCACGGCCGCTTGGCAGGTTAACCATTTGGCATGCCACCTGCTGCCTCGTCGGGCATGGCTACATCAGCACCACGCCCAGATCACGACACGACCGAGCGCGTCGACCGCTACGAGCGCGAGCGCATCGTTCGTCCCGCGTACGCGGCGCCAGCTGCCTCGAACGTGAACGTCGGGCCGACGACCGCGACCGTCGCGCGGAACGATGCGGTGTGGACGGTTACGCGCGTCGTCACGCTCCTCTTCACCGTGCTCGAGGTCCTGCTGCTGCTCCGCTTCGTCCTCAAGCTCGCCGGAGCGAATACGCAACAGCCTCTGGTGTCCGGGTTCTACGGGATCACCGAGCCTCTGGTCCGGCCGTTCCAGGGGATCTTCCCCCAGCCGGCGGGTCCACCGGCGCTCGACCTCGCCGCGCTTCTGGCGGTCGCATTCTTCTTCCTCATCGCCGCACTGGTCGTCGCGATCGTTCGCGCGATCACTGCGCCGAGAACCGTCTGACCAACGTCTGACCGGCGGGGGCACGCACCGCGTGCCTCCGCCGAAGCGTGCCGGCCGAGCCCTATCGTCGCGTCGCGTGGGGAGCTCCGGGGCAAGATCGCGAGCCGCGGGCGGGCTGAAGGCACATCTCGCGAAGGTCGAGCTGCCCGATTTCGGCATGCCCGATGCGATGCCGGAGCTTTCACCCGCGCTGTACGCCGCCCGTCTTCAGCGCGTTCGCGAGCGCGCTCTGGCTCGCGGCTACGACCGACTCGTCATCTACGCCGACCGCGAGCACAGCGCGAACGTCGCGTACCTCACTGGATTCGACCCGCGGTTTGAGGAAGCGATCCTGATCGTCGGACCGGGTGGCGAGCCGGCGCTGCTCGTCGGCAACGAGTGCTACGCCTTGGCCGGCGCGACACCGTTGCCGCTTCGCCGACACCTCTTTCAAGACCTCAGCCTGCCGAGCCAGCCCCGTGACCGGTCGCGGCCGCTCGCCGAGATCCTGCGCGAAGAGGGAATCGCTGGCGGTAGCCGCATAGGGGTCGTCGGCTGGAAGACCTACGCACATCGCGAAGCGAGCGACGCTCCCGCGTTCCTCGTCGACGAGCTTCGGCGGATGGCGGGATCAGCCGGCGCGGTCGAGAACGCGACGGCCCTTCTCATCGACGCAGCTGACGGTCTGCGTGTCGTCAATGAGGTGGAGCAGCTCGCATATTTCGAGTGGGCCGCCTGCCAGACGTCGCAAGGAGTCCGAAACCTCGTATTCGGACTGCGTCCCGGGCTCACCGAGCTCGAAGCGGTCCGGCTCCTTGAGTGGAACGGCACACCGCTCTCGTGCCATCTCATGCTGACCGCAGGGCCGCGCGCTCGCTTCGGTCTTCTGAGCCCGAGCGATAGAAGGATCCAGCTCGGCGACCCATTCACGACCGCATTCGGCATCTGGGGAGCGCTCAACTGCCGTGCGGGATTCGTCGCCGCGGATCAGGGCGAGCTACCCGTAGCGATCGGCGACTATGTGGAACGGCTGGTCGCGCCGTACTTCGAGGCGGTCGCCGAGTGGTATCGCGCGCTTCGCGTCGGTGTCGCCGGTGATGTCCTTCACGACATCATCCACCGGAGGCTCGGCGATCCGTTCTTCGGCATCTTTCTCAATCCTGGTCACCAGCTTCACCTCGACGAGTGGGTCAATTCGCCGGTCGGGCCAGACTCGAGCGTCGAGCTCCGCTCGGGGATGGCACTGCAGGTCGACATCATCCCGGCGACGGGAACGGACTACTTCACGACGAACATCGAGGACGGCGTCGCGGTCGCCGACGCGTCACTCCGGCGCGCGTTCGCCGCGAGATACCCGGCGGCCTGGCAGCGGATCGAAAAACGGCGCCGGTTCATGACGGATGTCCTTGGGCTCGAGCTTCACCCGGATGTGCTGCCGTTCTCAAACATCCCGGCGTGGCTCCCGCCATTCCTCCTCCAGCCGGGCTCGGCCATGACGCTCGGCTAGGACTTCGAGAGGGCGCGCAGCTCCTCGACCGCGGCCGGATTCTCGAGCGAGCTCAGATCGCCAAGGTCTTCCTTGCCGAGATACGCGCCGCGGATCACGCGCCGCAAGATCTTCGCGTTCCGCGTCTTCGGGAGCTGCGTTACGAAGCGAACGGTCTCCGGCCGAAGTGGCTTGCCGAGTATTTCGGCGATCTTGTTCTGGACCGAGCGCGCGAGCTCATCGGTCGGGTGGTGCAGCGGGCGCGGGACGACGAAGACGACGATCGCCTCGCCTTTGATCTCGTGCGGCACACCGATCGCGGCCGCCTCGGACACCGCCGGATGCGCGACCGCCGCCGACTCGACCTCCGCGGGCCCGACACGCTTGCCGGCGATCTTCAGCGTGTCGTCGCTTCGCCCCTCGATGTACCAGTAGCCCTCATCGTCGATGCGGGCCCAATCGCCGTGAACCCAAACATTCGGCAGCCTCGCCCAATACGTCTGGTAGTAGCGGCCTTCCTCGGTCTGCGGGTCGCGCCAGAAACCGCGCGTCATCCCCGGCCACGCCTTGCGAATGACGAGCTCGCCGACGGTGCCGCGCAGCGACCGGCCCTGCTCGTCGACGACACCGGCGTCCATCCCCGGGCACGGCCCGACGAAGGAGCTCGGCTGGATCGGCGTCCAGGTGGTGCAGCCAAGGATCCCGCCCGAGATCTCGGTGCCACCGGAGTAGTTGATGATCGGGCAGCGCGACTCGCCGACGTTCCGGAAGTACCACCACCACGGATCCGGGTTCCACGGCTCGCCGGTCGACCCGAGCACGAAGAGCGACGAGCGATCCTTCGCGCGGACGGGATCCTCTCCGAACCGCATGAGTCCGCGGATCGCGGTCGGCGAGATGCCGAGGTGCGTGACGCGATGGCGCTCAACGAGGGACCACATCCGCGACGCATCGGGAAAGTCAGGCGTTCCGTCGTAGAGGACGATGGTCGCGCCGAGCATGAGCCCGCCCGCAATGAGCCAGGGACCCATCATCCAGCCGATGTCCGTAGACCACAGGATCACGTCGCCCATTTGAAGGTCGAAGCAGTGCGCGAGATCCTGCGCGGCCTTCATCGGGAAGCCGCCGTGGACGTGCTGCGCGCCCTTCGGTGTGCCCGTCGTCCCCGACGTGTAGATGACCATGAACAGGTCTTCGGCGGAGGTATCGGCAAGGTCGAGGATCGCGCCCGGGCGTGTCACGTCCGACCACGGAACGTCGCGGCCGCGTTTGGGGTACGCGCGGCCCACGCGATCGACGACGACGACCGCGTCGACCGAGGGCGCGCCGTCCGCCGCGGCATCGGCCGTCTCCTTCATTGTCACGATCTGCCCGCGGCGGTAGAAGCCGTCGGCGCAGATGAGCACTTTCGCCTCCGCGTCGCGTAGGCGCCCAGCGATCGCTTCCGCGCCGTATCCCGAGAAGATCGGGATGAAGACGGCGCCGATCGCGCCGATAGCGAGGACCGCTATGACGCATTCGGCGGTGAGCGGTAGGAACACCGCCACGCGATCGCCGCGCTTCACGCCGAGCGAGCGCAGACCGGAGGCAAGGCTCGCCACCTGTTCGGAGAGCTCGCGATACGTGAGGGTGCGGACCGTACCCTCCTCACCCTCGGCGATGACGGCGACGCGATCGGCGTCAGCTGCATGCCGGAGCGCCGTCGCGACGTAGTTCATCCGACCCCCGGTCCACCAGGTCGTCCACGGAATGCCACGCGAGGTGTCGAGCACGTGCGTGTATGGCGTGCGCCAGGCGATGCGCAGATCGCGCTCGGTGGCGGCCCAGAAGCCTTCAAGGTCTTCCGTCGACCAGCGCAGGAGCGCCGCGTAATCGTCGCGGCCGTTCTTCGTCGCGAACGCCCGAAGGCGGCTCCGCTCGATGTACGCGGGGCTCGGCGTCCAGGCCGCGGACATGGGCGTCACCCTAGCGTTATCGCGCGATCGGAACCGGATCGATCAGCCAGTCGAGATGCAGCCACACGACGCGCGAGTACCGCCAGATGAATGGGACGAGGGCGAGAAAGAGGACATCCGCCACGACGAGGGCAACGAGAACGTCCCACCCGGTCGCCTTCCAGAGCGCCAGGACGAGAAGCGCGAGGACCGGAATGCCGAGCGCGTAACTCGCCACCATGGCGCCGGTCCAGTACCCGGTTTCGCGCTCGAAGCGCAGGCCGCAGACCGGGCATGGATCGTTCATCGCGAACATCCCGCGCCAAACGCGCCCGGAAAGGCATCGCGGGCAACGGCTGCGGCAGATGGCCCACGCCCGGCGCACGGCTAGAAATACTCCAGGATGGCCGCCGCCACCACGATGACGACGAGCAGGATCGCGATGAGGATGAGCGGCAACAGGTAGAAGGCGAGCCCGCCGATGAGGAAGATCGCGAGCGCCTGATCCCCGGACACCCCGTAGTGCAGCTGGATCGCGCGGTGAACGACGAGGGCGAGCCATACCAGCATCCCGACGCTCACGACGTCGGCGATCGGCGTGAACGGTCCGCCGGCGAAGGCGATTCCGGCAAGCGATGTCGGGACCTGGTAGACGAGCTCGGCGTAGCCGAAGAGAACGAGCAGCGGCCGGTAGGGCCGGCCGCGCACGCCGCGAATGCGGGCCGCCGCGTGTATGGCGCTCGATCCGAGGAGCCAGAGAAATATCGGCGTGAGCGCCGCCGCGACAACGAGCGCGTCGAACGATCGTTGAAGAACGTAAACGAGCACCGCCGTTCGCTCGACGCCGATGGCCAGAAGGAGCGTGTCGACGATCGCGCTCCGTGTCGGGCCGAACACGATGTCGTCGACGTGGACGGTCTGCGAAAGGCGATAGGCACTGACGGTCGAGAACACCATCGCGACCGGGATGCAGGCGAGGCCCCAGAACGTTCCCGCACTGAGCGCCCAGGCCGCAAAGGCTCTCGGTCGCGAGCGATCGGCGACCGTCGCGATCACTTGAACGCGGCGGCGAGCGCTTCCCGCGTGGCCTGGTCGGTCGCGGAGTCGACCGCGGTCCGCGCGCGGCCGCCGAGAACGGGTGGATCGTCGTCGTGGAGCGCTTCGGGCACGGGAGCGCCCAGCATGATGAGGTACTCCATCGACCAGGTCCGCCGCACCGCGTCGACGTCGTAGCCGCCGCCTCCCATCGCGACCCACGGATGCCGCGTCGACGCGAACCAGCTCACCACGTGCTCCCGCGCGTGCGTCGAGAGCTGGAGATCCGTGAGCGGGTCGGTGAAGTGTGGGTCGATGCCCTGCTGCGTCACGAGAACATCCGGATGGAAGCGTTCGAGGAGCGGCGGGACGACCGCGTCGAACGCGCGCAGGTACGCGAGGTCGTCGGTATATGGCGGGAGCGCGACGTTGATGCTGTACCCGGCGCCTTTTCCGGTGCCGCGCTCGTCGGCGCTGCCGGTGCCGGGAAAGAACGGCCGTCCGAGGCGCGGGATCATGCCGAACTCGTGCAGCGATATAGTGAGAACGCGGTCGGTGTCGTAGAACGCGGCCTGCACGCCGTCACCGTGATGCGCATCGATATCGACGTACGCGACCTTCATCCCGCGGTCGGCGAGGAGGCCACACACGATCGCCGGGTCGTTGTAGATGCAGAACCCCGAGGCGCTCCGACGCATCGCGTGATGCAGACCGCCCGCGCCGTTGAACGCCACGCGCGAGCGACCGGCGATCACCTCCTCCATCGCGACGAGCGACGCGCCCGTCGTCAAGAGTGACGCCTCGTGCATGCCGGCGAACGGTGGGGTGTCGCCCCACGCCGACAGGCCCCACGCGGAGTAGTCGAGGTCCGGCTCAGCGGAGGCCTGCGCGATCGCCTCCACGTACGCGGGATCGTGGATGCGCTCGAGCTCGGCACGCGTTGCGACTCTCGGCTCCAGCACCCGTGCGTTCGGCAGGGCGAAGGCGCCGAGGCGCTCGAGCGTGTCATGCACGCCCTGGAGCCGCCACGGCTTGAGCGGGTGGTCCGATCGGTAGACGTGCGAGGCGAGCCGCGGGTCCCACACGAAGCCGGCAACGCCCGCGCTCACCGCACGCGCTCGAGCGTCACGAACGAGAACGCGAAGGGGTGCCGAGAGTCCGCCGGATGTGGCGTCCGGCTGACCTCGCGCCACTCCTTCGAATCGAGCCGCGGGAAATACGTGTCGCCTGTGGCGTCGGTGTCGACCTCGGTCATGTAAATGCGATCGGCGCGCGGCAGGAAGTCCTTGAACACGCCGGCGCCGCCGAACACGATGACCTCCGCCGCGTCGCCGGCGAGGGCGAGCGCCTCGTCGGGGGTCCGCGCTACGAGGCAGCCGTCGCAGCGGAACGCGGGATCGCGGGTTAGGACGATGCTCGTGCGATCGGGTAGCGGCTTGCCGATCGAGTCGAAGGTGCGTCGTCCCATGATCAGGGGCTTGCCCACGGTGAGCTCGCGCACGTGCTTCATGTCGTCGGGGAGCCGCCAGGGAAGCCGTCCGTCCTTGCCGATGACGCCGCGGCGGTCGCGAGCCACGACGAATGCGATGCGGCTCAAACCGCCATCTTCGCCTTGATCGGCGGGTGGTGCTGGTAGTTCAGGAGCCTAGCGAACCCATCGAGGAGCGGGCCCGGGGCTTCACCGCGTTTCGCGCGCGCGACGATCTCGCGGTAGCGCGCGACCGCGTCGTCGACGCCTCGCAGCTCCGGGTCCAGCCACAAGGCCGGAGCGGGATAGGGCTCGCGTTCCAACTGCTCGCGTGCAGCGTCGATGTGATCTCGATAGACGTGCGCGTCCGCGAGGACGTGGACGAACTCGTGCGGCTCGAGCTCGACCTCACGCGCGACCAGGTGGAGAAGAAGCGCGTACTGGGCCATGTTGAACGGCACGCCGAGCACGAGGTCGCAGGAGCGCTGGTACATCATCAATGAGAGCTTTCCCCGACCAACGAAGAACTGGAAGAGCGCGTGACACGCCGGGAGCGATGTCTGCTCGAGCTCGCCTGGGTTCCACGCGACCACGAGCATCCGCCGGCTCGCGGGCTGCTCGCGGATGAGGCGGATCGTGTCGCGCAGCTGATCGATGTGCCGGCCGTCGGGCGCGATCCAGTCGCGCCACTGCTGCCCGTAGTTCCGGCCGGCGTCGCCTGGAAAACGCGCTCGGGCCTTCCAGTAGTCGGCGAAGGCGTTGCCGTCCCAGATACGCACTCCCAGCGCGTGCAGATCGTTCACGTCGGAGCTCCCAGCGAGGAACCAGAGAAGCTCGGCCACGACGGACCGGAACGCAAGGCGCTTCGTCGTCACCGCCGGGAATCCGCGGGAGAGATCGAAGCGCATCGTCTCGCCGAACACCGCAAGCGTGCCGACGCCCGTGCGGTCGGCGCGGTCGTCACCCTCGTCGAGCGCCTTACGGAGGATGTCGAGGTATTGCCGCACCGTTATGCGTCGACTCGCCGGTGGACGCGGCCAGTGCTGCGGAGCCAGCGGACCGCGCCGCTCTCGTCGCGAATGACCTCGCCGCGCACATCCTTGAGCGGGCCCTCGAGGCACACGAACTGATCCTCGCCGATGAACGCGACGGGAGACGGCGGAGGATCGGTGGGCGCGGGCGTCATGCCAAGCAGGTTGTGATAAATGAATCGGTACAGCAGCACGCCGTCGCCCCCGGCGCGAAGCTCGATATCGGCCCCAGCCGCGGTGTAGCGGGCGACCAGCTCGTCGCGGCGCGTCTTCGTCATCCTGACGTGCTCGGGCGCCGGCTCCTCGATCCCGACGAACGTCTTTAGGGCCCACTTCGTGATCGCCTGATGCAGCAGGGCGCCGCGCGTCGAGTTCGTCTGCACCGCGATCGCGAAGCCACGCTCCGGCGCGAGCAGCAGGACGCCTTGTTGGCCGATACCCGATCCGTTGTGGTACTGGACCGTCACGCCGCCGATCTCCCGCAGGAACCACGCGACGCCGACGCCGCGATCGTTGTCCGCGGGCGCCAGGCGTGTGCGCATGAGCTCGAGGGAGCCGACGGAGAGAAGGCGGCCGCCATCCGGGGTGCGCCCGTCCCCGAGATGGAACCGGGCATACGCCAGAAGATCGCGCACGCTCGAGATCCCGCCTCCCACCGGCGTGGTGGCGCGCGGGAATGCGTAGGGGCGTGCGACCCGCGGCTGCTCGTCGACGATGGAGTGCCCCGCGGCGACCCGATGGGTGATTGCCTCATCCGCGTTGAAGCAGCTCTTCGTCATGCCGAGCGGGATGAACAAAAGCTCCCGTACGGCAGCCTCATACGTCTTGTCGGTGGCCACCTCGATGAGCCGGCCGAGCACCGCGAAGCTCGAGTTGGAGTAGTGCCAGATCTCCCCGAGTGGTGTGAGTTGCTCGAGCTCCGCCATCGCGGCGACGTAACGCGCCAGGGCGTCGTCGCCCTTTCCGAAGTCGGCGAAGCAGTCGCCGAGCCAGCCGCCCGTGTGCGTGACGAGGTGTCGCAGGGTCGCGCGTTTGGCGGCGTCATCGTCGCGGAGCTTGAACTCAGGGAGGTAGCGGCGGATCGGCGCATCCAGGTCGAGCGCGCCGCGCTCCACCAGCCGCATCACGACCGTCGCCGTGATCGTCTTGGTGATCGACGCAATCTGGAAGAGCGTGTCGGCGTCGACCGGGAGCGGGTGCTCGAGGTTGGTGACGCCGTACGCCGCGATGTCTTCATCGCCGTCGTGGAGAATTCCGATCGCGATCCCGGGGACGTGGTAGCGGGACATTCCTTCCCGCACCAGCTTCTCGAGCTCAGGCCGCACGCACGAATTGTGCGGCGCGCTTAGTTCGGCGTCACCCCGCTGACCCAGAAGCAGCCGTTACGGAACGCGACCTGCTTCACGAGGAACGGAACGGTCCCCGAGATATCGGCGGTGCTCGAGTCGACGAGGCCTTTCACCGCGTCGATCAGGCCCGGTGGAAGTGGGTCGGCCGCGAGACGCGACACCTTCAGAGTGAACTTGTCCCCGACCGGCCCGCCTACCACATCGGCGCTTGCCGTCACGGTGATGAACTGCGTCGCCGCCTTCGCGGCCCCATGAATTCCTCCTGAGTCGATCGTGATCTTCGTGTCGGTCAACGTCACGCCTTGCGCGGACGGGGCGTTCTGGCCGACCGCCTGGTTCAGCTCGGCCTCGGTGAACACCAGCGAGACCGCAGTCGCCTTGTTGTCGCGCGCGAACGTCCTGATGGACTCCGCGCGACCGTCGAACGGGCCCGAGGCAAAGACGCGGCCGGGTGCCGCGGCGGCGCACACACTGGTTACGAGCGTCGGCGGCTCGAACGCGGAAAGCGCGAGCTGGGATCCCGTGGTCAGGGTGATCCCGGTCCGCACCATCTCGCCCGCGGCGTACGCCCGCCCCATCGAGCGGGTTGCGTTGCGCGAGGTTCCGACGAGCCCGTCGACGTTGAGCGTTCCGACCGGAAGCGCCCCCGCTGACGTCGTAACGAGTCCCCAGCGACCGGCGACGGGGTCGCGGATGGTCACCTTGTCGGCGGTCACGGTGCAGCCGAAGATCTCAGCCTTGCCTCCGGCCGGCCCGCAGGATTGGCCGGTCGGGGCCATGACGAGGAAACCGAGGCCTACCGTGCCGGTGATTTCGAGACGCGGCGACGCCGGGATCGGCGTCGGGCTCGCCGGCGCCTGCGCGCCCTCCGCGATGGTGACCTGACTTCCGGCTGGCACGGTCACGGTGCCGCCCGCTGTCGCGGTCACCTGCAACGTGCCTTCGTCCACCTGATAGGTGGTCTGCGTTCCGCCACCGGCCTGCTGCTGGACGAAGGTGAGGAACCCAGTGCCACGGACGGTCGCTGTCGTGCTCGGCGTGCGCACCTCGTAGCGCGAGTCGATGGTTTTGAGCTTCTGCACCGACGACCAGGATCGCCCGAGCGACTGCTCGATCGTGACCTGGATGCCGTCGGCTGAGACACGATTCAGGGCGATGACCTTCACCTGCGAACCAGGGTCGACCGAAAGGGACGATCCGTCGAAGAACGTGAGGACGGCGCGGCCATCGACATTCGCCCGGACGAGATCCCCGGTCGCGTAGACCTCGCCATCGAGCGCGGGTACAAAGGCGGCGCCCGCGCGGGCGCCCTCGATCGCCGTGTTCAGGATCGCGAGAGTCGCCGCGTTCCGCGCGGACACGGTCGCACCACCGCGAGGGAAGTAAAGGAACGCCCCCACTCCCGCGACGATCAACAGGAAAACGACCAATACCTTCTTCATGAGGGCCCCTTCCGCAGCGGCGAGGCTAGCAGAGCGTCGTTCGCGCGAAGGGTCGCAGGCCGGTCGCAGGCGAGTGTCAGGTCTGCGTTTTCTCCCAGTCGGCGCGAAGGACCTCGCCAACCCAACGGTCCATCCACCTTCCGTCGCGGAAGGTCTGCTCGCGACGGACCCCGACGGCCCGATAACCGTTACGTTCGAGAGCCTTCCGGCTGGCTTGGTTCGCGGTGTCGACTTCCGACATGAGCTTGTGGAGATTGAGCTCGCGGAATGCGTAGCGCGTACGCAGCTGCATCGCCTCGGTCGCGTAGCCCTTTCCCCATGATGGCTTCTCACCGATCACGATGCCGGTGGTCCCGTTGGCGTCAACCCAGTTGATGTCGTGGATTCCAGTCGCGCCGATCGCTTTGCCTTCCGCCTCGATGACCCACCAGACGTCGTCCTTCGATTCCCCGACGTTCTTGAGAAACTCCTGTTCCTGCTGAAGCGATATCGCGGTGCGCCGATTCAGGTGACGTGTGACCTCCATGTCGGCGAACCAGCGCACGAAGTGCTCCGCATCGTTCTCACGCGCGGGGCGAAGCGTGACCTTGTCGCCTCGGAGCAGGGGTCCGAACATGGAAGCGGCCAGAATAGCCGCGCATGCAGCTCTCGTTCCTTGGTGGCGCGACGACCGTCACCGGCTCGCAATTCCTCCTCGATACAGGTGACGCGCGGGTGCTCATCGACTGCGGGATGTTCCAGGGAAGTCCGAACGAGACGGTGCGCAATCGTCTGCCGTTCGCGTACGACCCGAAAGAGATC
The DNA here is from genome assembly GCA_030854525.1 of Chloroflexota bacterium. The sequence continues at coordinate 27,071 of JALYSZ010000197.1, forward strand.
GACGCGCTGCTCCTGACGCACGCGCATCTGGATCACAGCGGGCTTATCCCGCACCTTGTTGCGAACGGATTCAGCGGGCTCATCCACATGACGGCTGGCACGGTGGAGCTCGCCGGTCTCATCCTCCTCGACGCGGCGAAGCTGCAGACCGAGTTCGCGAAACGAGCGGCACAACGTTCGCGCCATCACCATCACCTGCCGCGCGACGCCGAGGCCGAGCTTCGCTCGGCGGGTCCAGAAGTCATCGTCGAGGTCGACGAACCGCTCTACACCGAGGCCGAAACGCTCGCCGCGATCCGCCAATTCAAGGCGACGTCGTATGACGCGGAATTCCCGGTGGCGAAAGGCGTGACCGCGCGCTTCGTCGACGCGGGTCACATCCTCGGCTCCGCCATCATCATCGTGCGCGCGGGCGGGAGAACCCTCGTGTTCTCGGGCGATCTCGGACGGCGGAACTCTCCCATCATCCGGGACCCCACCCTCCTCACGGACGCCGACTACGTGCTTATCGAGTCGACCTACGGCGGACGCGAGCACGAGCCCGAGGCGCAAGCGGTCGCGGTCCTCGCCGAGACCGTGAATGCGGTCGCGGATGCCGACGGCGTCCTCCTCGTCCCCTCGTTCGCCGTCGGCCGGACGCAGGACATGGTCTGGGAGCTCGACCGCTTGCTCGCGGCGAAGCGAATCCCGAGGCTGCCCCTGTACCTGGACTCGCCGATGGCATCGAAGGCGACGGAAATCTACCGGCGGCATCCCGAGTACTTCGATGGCGAGATGCGCGCGCTGCTCGCTCGACAGGATGATCCGCTCGATTACCCCGGCGAAATCGTCATCAACGATGTCGCGCAGTCTCGGGCGATCAAGGACGGGCCACGGCCGTACATGATCGTGGCATCGAACGGGATGTTGACCGGAGGACGCGTGCTGAACCACCTCCGCAATCTGATCGACGACCCGACCGCGACCCTCCTCTTCGTCGGCTATCAGGGAGAGGGCACACTCGGGTCCCACCTGCAGCGCGGCGTAAAGCAGGTGACGATCGACGGACAGCTCCGCGATGTGCGCTGCCGCGTGCGGTCACTCGACGGGTTCTCGGCGCACGCCGACGAGCCACAGCTTCTCGACTGGATCGGCTCGTTCGCGAAGGGCAAGCGCTTCGGTGATGCCGGCTTCCCGAAGACAGTGTTCGTCGTGCACGGCGATCCCGCCGCCGAGCTGGCGATCGCGCCGAAGATCAAGAACCTCGGATTCGTTACAAAGATCCCGACCTGGCGCGAGAACGTCACGCTGGACTAGGCCACCGGCCGCTGGGTAAGCGCTGCCGAGAGCAGCACTTCGTCGCCGCGCCTGTCGCCAACGTCGAGCTTCGCGCGGATCCGTGTCAGATGGACCCGAAGCGTGTTCGGGGAGACGCCCAGGCGATCGGCGAGCGATGCGCGGTCGAGCCGCTTCCCTTCGCGCGAGAGGAGCTCCATCTCGCGAAGGATCCCGAGCTCGCGCCACGTGAGTCCGACCGTCCTGAGGTAGAAGGTCGCCTCGTCGAGCGCGGACGAGCCCACCGACGACGCGTTGTCGGACTTTGCGCGCCGCAGCGCGGCGTCGGCATGCGCGCTGATCTTTCGCGCGAGCTCCCGCGCTGCGGGGTCGCGTTCGGCAGCGCGCCCAAGCCACGAGGCGACCTCGGGCAGGTAATACGCGAACC
>JALYSZ010000269.1 GCA_030854525.1 Chloroflexota bacterium
GGATCGACGAGGTCGTGGTCGGCTGCCCGCTGTGCGGGGCCGAAAGCAAGCGAGTCAAGGAGGTCGGCGACTGCTGGCTCGATGCGGGCATCGTGCCGTTCTCGACCCTCGACTGGCTGCACGACAAGGAGTACTGGGCGAAGTGGTTCCCCGCCGACTACATCGTCGAGATGGTCGAGCAGGTGCGGCTGTGGTTCTACTCGCAGCTCTTCTTCTCGGTGGTCCTCACCGGCGAGGCGCCGTACCGCGTGTGCCAGTCCTTCCAGCCGATGCTTGCGGCACCGGGCGAGGAGTTCCACAAGTCCGGCGGCAACATGGTCGACCTCTACGAGGCCTGCGAGCTCGTCGGCGCCGACGCGATCCGCTGGATCGTCGCGCGCGAGGACCTGCAGGAGATCATGTATTTCGGCTGGCCGCCGTTCGAGGAGTTCAAGCGGAAGCTGCTCGTGCTCTGGAACACCTATTCCTTCTTTGTCACGTACGCGACGCTCGACAACTTCGACCCCTCCGTCCCCCAAATAACGCTCGCCGAGCGGCCGCTCATGGACCGCTGGGTCCTTTCGACGCTCGCGCGGCTCGTTGCGGAGTCGCGCACCGCGATGGATGCGTACGACGTCCGTGCCGTCGTGTTCAAGCTCGAAGAGTTCTGGGGCGACCTCTCGACGTGGTACTTGCGCCGCAACCGCGCCCGTTTCTGGAAGGTGCGCTCGCGGCGCGACTCGCTCGCCGCCTACCAGACGCTCTATGAGACGCTGACAACGCTCATCGGTCTCTTCGCCCCGATCATGCCGTTCTTGAGCGAAGACATGTATCAGGGGCTTGTTCGCTCGAGCTCGCCGAGCGCCGAGGGGTCGGTTCATCTGTCCGCATACCCGGAGGAACGTCCCGAGCGCGTCGACGACGACCTCGAGCGCCAAATGCGGGCAGCCCGCCGCGTCGTCGAGCTTGGTCGTGCCGCGCGCTCCTCGGCTGGCGTGAAGACGCGGACGCCACTCCCGAAGCTCATCGTCGTGTTCGACGCGAACGATCGTGACCGCGGCGCCCTCGACAGCGATTCAGAGCTTGCCGAGATCGTGAAGGACGAGCTCAACGTGAAAGGGATCGAGATCCGCGACGCCGCCGAGGGCCTGGTGAAGGAGACGGTAAAGCCGGACCTCAAGGTGCTGGGGCCGAAGCTCGGTAAGGACCTACCGCGAGTACGACAGGCGCTCGCCGAAGGTCGTTACGAGAGGCGCGACGGGACGATCAAGGTCGAAGGCTTCGAGCTTTCCGACACCGAGGTCCTCGTCTCGCACGAAGGCGCGCCCGGCCACGCCGTCGGCCGGGACGCCGGCGCGATCGTCGCGCTCGAAACAAAGGTGACGCCTGAGCTCGAGCTCGAAGGGCTCGCCCGCGAGCTCGCCCACCACCTGAACAATCTGCGCAAGGAGGCGGGCTTCGATATCTCCGACCGCATCGCGCTTCGCTACGCGGGTCCGATCGCGCGCGCGTTCGAGCACCACGGCGATTTCATCAAGCAGGAGGCGCTCGCGACGAGCCTGAGCGAGGGGCTCCATGCACGCGGCCATTCCTGGGAAGGCGACCTCAATGGGGTGAAAGGCCAGCTCGAGATCGAAAAGGCGTAGCGGCCTCTAGATCACGAGCACCTGCTTCTTTTTCGCGGCGAACTCTTCGTCCGTGAGGACGCCGCGGTCGTGCAGCTCCGAGAGCATCAAGAGGTCGTCGATGCTCGCCGAGTGCGTGATCACCGGCCGGGAAGCTGGCTTGATCCGCCGGTCGACGGTCGCCTGCAGGGTGTTCTTGACCGGCGTGAAGACCGCCGCGAGGACGAACAAGGTCATGACGATCGCGAGATCGGATCCCTGGCCGCTCATCGCCACGAAGAGGCGCTGGAAGAGCGCGATCGCGGCTGTGTAGACGCCCGCGAGCACGGCGGTCAGGAGCACGTAGACGACGGTTCGATTGATGATGAGATCGATGTCGTACAAGCGGTAACGAAGGATCGCGACCCCGACCGCAGCTGGAATGGCGGCCAACGCGAGGCTCGTGAGGAGCTCGCTCGCGCCGAGGAGCGACGGCACGAAGCGCGCCGCCGCTTCGATGAGGAACGAGACGAGAAGGAGCGCGCCGGCGAAGGCGAACCACTTGATCTGCTGGCGCTCCTCCCCGCCGGCGCGGCGCACACGGTCGAAGAGCGCGGCCGATGTGACGACGACGAGCACGAGCAGCAACGGCTCGAGGATCATCGCGATCGCGTCGAAGAAGCCCGCGTACTCGTCGAGGCCGATGGGGTTCCGTATCGAGGGATATCCGGCGTCCGCGTTCGTCTGCGGTGCCACCATCACCAGCACCACCGCGAGAACGGCACTGAATGCCGCGAAGTAGGCCACCGGCCTCCAGTGCCGCGAGGGCAGGCGTCCGTCCGGAAACAGCAGCGGGAGGAACAGGGCGACTACGGCGAGGCCGGGCATGTCGACCCAAAACCCGAACCATGCCATGGCGTGCCCGAACGGGAGAGTGCCTGGGGCGACCACGAGGGCTTCAATCGCGTACTCGCGTGCAAAGAAAGAGAAACCCAGGCTCACCGCGGCGCCGCAGAACATCCACCCGATCGGATGCGCGTGGTGCGTGCTCACGATGAGCGCACCGATCACGGCGAATCCCAAGATCGCGACCGCGATCCAGATATCGCCTGGGGTCACTCGGCCGACGAAGCGCAACTCGAGTGCGAGGCTCGTGACTGCCAACACCGCGTAGAGGACCACGCTCGACCACCCGAGCCAGGGTGCGCGTGAGCTTCGTGCGCCGGTCCGGGCGACCGCGCCCGATGCGGCTGCAGTCATGTCCAAAGCCTACGCGCCAGCCGCTAGAGCAACGCGCTCCGGAGGGCCGAGTAGATGAGGCGCGGTGCCCGCCTGCGTCCGGGACCGGTCAGGGCCGTCCGCCAGGTCGGATAAGAAAGGAGTGCGTGTGCCAGGGCGATAGCGTCGCTCGGGCGCACCCGCAGTCCGCCGCGCCGGGCGAGGTCGTTGATCGTCCGGGTGATGATCCCGAGACGCACCCCGTCAAGCTCGCGCAGGAGCGCGGCGATATCGCGCGGTAGCGCGCCGTCGACGAGCGTCTCAAGCAAAACGGATTCGGCGCGGTACTCGCGCTCGTGCATGGCGATGAGCTCCGCGAGGACGGAGTCCGCGCTCTCGCCACGCGGTCGCCATCGCTCGATCCGGCCGATCAGCCCCGCCGCTCGTCCGCGCAGGGCTGACTCGACGAGGCGTTCCTTCGTGGGTGCGTGCAGGTAGACGGTGCGGGGTGCGACGTGCGCGCGCCGCGCGACCTCGCTGACCCGAAGGTCCGCATAGCCATGGCGCGCGACCTCGCGCAGCGCGGCTGACTCGATCGCACTCGATGTGCGCGCGGTCCGCCGCGCTCGTTCGCGCTGGACGTATCTCCGATTCGCTACACGCCGAGTGTATCGGAATATCGAAGGGCTTCGACGCGATGCGCTATCGTTGGATCTCCAGTGGGGAATCTCGCTTTCGTGTTTCCAGGGCAGGGCTCGCAGTCCGTCGGCATGGGCCGGGCGGTCTACGAGCAGTCGGCACGCGCCCGCGAGATTTTCGATGAGGCCGATGGCACCGTGGGATATGAGCTCTCGAAGATCTGTTTCGAGGGCCCGTCGGATGACCTCGATAACACGACGGTCGCCCAGCCGGCGATTCTCACGACGAGCGTGGCGATCCTGGAGGCGTTCATCGAGTCGGTGAACACGAAGCTTGGCCGGCGGTCGAGCGACGGCGTCGAGCCGCGCGGCGTGGCCGCCCTTCCGGCGTCCTTCCGCCCGCGCTTCGTGGCGGGTCACTCGCTTGGAGAATTCACCGCCCTCGTCGCGGCGGGCGTTCTCACGTTCCAGGAGGCGCTCCGCCTCGTGACCGAGCGCGGACGGCTTGCCGCATCCCGCGGAGCGAAGGGGGCGATGGCCGCGATCGTCGGCCTGCCCGCGGAAGAGGTCGAGCGCGTGATCAAGGACACCCTGCCCCTGGGCACCGCGGTCGTGGCGAACGACAACGGACCCTCGCAGGTGACGATCGCGGGCGACAGCGAGAGCGTCGCAAAGGTGAGTGAGGCACTCTCCAAGCACGGCGCAAGAAAGATCGTGCCACTCCGCATTTCCGCGCCGTTCCACTTCCCGGACATGGGGCGGATCGGTCCGGACCTCGCCGCGTTCATGCGGACGCTCCACTTCCACGAGCCGGTCGTGCCGATCGTCGCGAACGTGAGCGCGATGCCGCACCCATCGGCGTCGGCCATTCCCGATGCGCTCGTTCGTCACCTCTCGAGCCGCGTCGAGTGGCTGCGCTCTGTCCGCTACATGGCCGAGCGCGGCGCATCGACGTTCGTCGAGATCGGCGCGGGCCAGGTCGTCAACGGCCTGGTGAAGCGGATCGCCGACGTGAAGCTCCTGAACGTGTCGGACCCTCTCTCGATCACAGGAGCGCTCTCGGCCCTGCGGGAACGCGCCGCCGCGTCACGGTGACGCGCCGCGTCGTCGTCACCGGCCTCGGGGCCGTGACGCCGCTGGGTCTGGATGTGCCGAGCACCTGGGACGCGCTCGTCCACGGTCGAAGCGGCATCGGCCGGATCACCCGGTTCGATCCCTCGCCGTACGAGACGCAGATCGCAGGGGAGGTCAAGGGCTTCGAGCCCGCCAAGTACATGGATCGCAAGGAGATCCGGCGCACCGACCGCTTCACGCAGTACGCCGTCGCCGCCGCGGCGCAAGCCCTCGAGGACGCGGGTCTGAAGGGCGGCGGGCCTGACCGCGATCGCATCGGAGTGGCCATCGCCACCGGGGTCGGCGGAATAGAGACGCTCATCGACCAGGTGCTCCTGATGAAGGAGCGCGGACCGTCACGCCTCTCGCCGTTCCTCGTGCCGATGCTCATGGCGAACGCCGGTTCGGCGCAGATCTCGATGCAGTTCGACGTCCGCGGGCCGAGCCTCACGCATGTCTCGGCATGCGCGTCGAGCTCGCACTCGATCGGCGAGTGTGCCGAGCTCATCCGACGCGGGCAGGCCGATGTAATGGTGAGCGGAGGGGCCGAAGCCGCGGTGCTCCCACTCCCGATCGGCGCCTTCGCGACGATGCACGCGATGAGCCGCCGCAACGATGCGCCCGAGAAGGCCTCGCGGCCGTTCGACAAGGATCGTGACGGCTTCGTCCTTTCGGAAGGCTCCGCCGTCCTCATCCTCGAAGAGCGCGAGCGTGCGCTCGCGCGTGGAGCCAAGATCTACGGTGAGGTCGTCGGGTACGGCGCCACGGCCGACGCGTACCACATCACGTCACCGTCGCCGGAGGGCGAGGGCAACGCGCGCGCGATGCAGATGGCTCTCGACCAGGCCGGCATGAAGCCGTCGGACATCGAATACATCAACGCTCACGGCACATCGACGCAACCGAACGACCGCGAGGAGACGGCGGCCATCAAGCACGTCTTCGGCGACCACGCGAAAAAGCTCATGGTCTCCTCGACGAAGTCGATGACCGGTCACCTTCTCGGAGCGGCCGGAGCGCTCGAGGCCATGGCCTGCGTGCTGGCCATGCGCGACGGGTGCGTCCCACCCACGATCAACTACGAGACGCCGGATCCGGCCCTCGACCTGGACTACGTGCCGAATGAGGCGCGCGCGCGGCCTATCAAGACCGCGCTCTCGAACTCCATGGGCTTCGGCGGTCATAACGCTTCGCTGATCTTCCGCGCCGCCTAGGCACACTGGCATCGCGGCTGCACGCATGTCGCCTGTGCCAAAACCTCCTGAACGACCGCCCGAGGAATGGAAGAGCGCGGGCGAGCCGATGACCGAATCCCAGGCATCCTTCCTCAAACGTCTGTCCGCTGATGCCGGCGAGGAATTCGACGCGAGGCTGAGCAAGGCGGCGGCCTCGCGACGCATCGACGAGCTCTTGAGTCGCGGCAAGGGTGGCGGATCCGCGCCCTCTACCCCGAGCCGGCGCCCCCGGAAAGCCGCGGCATCGCGGCCGGCGAAGGCGACGGCCAAAGGCAGGATGAGCGAGGCGCAGTCGGCCTACCTGCAGGAGCTCGCCGAAGAGGAAGGCGGCGACTTCGACCCGGACCTGACCAAGGAGGAAGGGGCGCGCCGCATCGGGGAGCTTCTGATCGAGCAGATGGCGCGCCGGTCGCCGACGGAGCCGCCCTTCTAGACCGCGGCCTGTTAGTTTCGGCGCTCCATGGGTCTCGAAGGGCGGACCGCCCTCATCACCGGCGCGGGCCGCGGGATCGGGCGCGCCACGGCGATCCGCCTCGCACGCGACGGCGCGCGCATCGCGATCAACTTCAAGGGAAACGAGAAGGCCGCCGAGGAAGCGAAACGCCTGGTCGAGAAGGGCGGCGCCGAGGCGACTCTCATCCAGGGAGACGTCTCCGTTGACGGTCAGGCCGAGGACGTCGTGAGGGCCGCGCTCGCGTTCGGTGGCGGCCGGCTGGAGATCCTCGTCAACAACGCGGGCATCACCCGCGACAACCTGCTCGTGCGGATGAGCGCCGAGGACTGGGACGCCGTCGTCGACCTGAATCTCCGCGGCGCGTTCCTGGTCACCAAAGCCGCGATGCGCCCGATGATGAAGCAGCGCTCCGGGCGGATCGTGAACGTCTCATCCGTGGCCGGCGTGGCCGGCAACGCGGGTCAGGCGAATTACGCCTCGGCCAAAGCCGGCCTTATCGGATTCACGAAGACCGTTGCGCGCGAGATGGCCGTCCGCAACATCACCTGCAACGCGGTCGCCCCTGGCTTCGTGCCCACCGATCTGACGACCGCGCTCCTGAAGCAGATGGAGGAGACGATCCTCAAGCAGATCCCGCTCGGCCGTTTCGGCACGGTCGAGGACGTCGCGAACGCGATCGCCTTCCTCGTCTCGGACGAGGCGAGCTACATCACCGGTCAGGTGCTCGTCGTCGACGGCGGGATGGTGACGGCCTAGGCATGCGAGCCTCGCGCATCCTTGTCGTCGCGGGCGTGGCCGTCGTTGTGTTCGTGCTCGACCGCGTGACGAAAGCCTGGGTGAGCGAGAACATCCCGCTCGGCACGGCGCGGCCCGTCATCGGCGACTACGTCCGGATCGTCCACGCGCAGAACACCGGGGCCGCGTTCGGTCTCCTGCCGGAGCGCACGACACTCCTGTCAGTGCTATCGGTCGTCGCGGTCCTCGCCATCGTCTATTACTACCGTCAGATCGCGAGCAACTCTTCGCTCGTCTCGGCCACTCTCGGCATGCAGCTCGGCGGGGCCTTCGGGAACTTGCTCGATCGCATCACGCAGGGCTACGTCGTCGATTTCGTCGACGTCGGGATCGGCGACATCCGGTTCTGGGCCTTCAACGTCGCGGACTCGTCGATCGTGGTCGGCATCATCCTCGTCACCGCGGCGCTCTGGTACGAGGAGCACCGCGCCGCAACGCCGAAGCCGGCCTAGGGTATGGTGGGTCGAGCAACGAACGGCGTGCTACGCACCCAGGGGCCCCTGCCCCTGCCGGTGAGGAGCGAGCCGGTCAGCCCCGAGCGCGTCTCCGGCGCAGCCGGAGACTAATCAAGTGGGGGAGCGGATCGCGCTGCGCGTCGATGAAGGCGGGCAGCGGGTGGACCGCTTTCTCGCGGCGCACAGCCTCCTCTCGCGGAGCGCGATCGCGCGGCTCGCGAAGGATGGTCGCGTGCTCGTCGACGGTGCCGCGGTCGAACCCGCGTACAAAGTGCGCACGGGTCAGGAGCTCGTCGTCGACGTTCCGGACGCCGAACCGGCGCTCTCGCTCGCCGCGGAGAACATCCCGATCGACGTCCTCTACGAGGACGACGACGTCATCGTCGTGAACAAGCCAGCTGGTCTTGTCGTGCACCCGGCACATGGCCACGCCACCGGAACGCTCGTGAACGCGGTCGTCGGCCGCATCACGGCCGCCACCGGCCGGGCGGCGTCGCGACCCGGGATCGTCCACCGGCTCGACAAGGACACGAGCGGGGTGCTCATCGTCGCGAAGAACGACACCGCTCACCTCGCCCTCTCGCGGCAGATCCAGGCGCAGAAATTCGGCAAGGAATACCTCGCCCTGGTGTGGGGCGATCCTGGGAGCACGCCGGCGATCGTGGAGGCTCCGCTGCTCCGGGACCCGGGCGATCGGCGCCGGATGGTCGTCCGGGCCGCGGGGCGCGAGGCCACGACCCGGTTCGAGCGCATCGCGGCCTGGGCGTCCGGGGCCGAGCGGCGGGCGCTCTTGCACGTCCGTCCGGTGACCGGGCGGACCCACCAGATCCGCGCCCACCTCGCCTACGCGCGACTGCCTATCGTTGGCGACCCGGTGTATGGAAAGCGCGGAGACGAAAGCGATTTGGAGCGCCAATTCCTGCACGCTTGGCGTCTGACGGTCCGTTTGCCGCATGGCGGCGAACGAACCTTCACGGCACCGCTCGCCCCCGAGCTGACCGCGTACCTGCGAGGGCTCGGCACGCCGATCACGGCAAGCGCGCTGCTGGAGGAGCTGGTCTGAGCATCGATGGCCGCGGCCTGCTCGTGATCATCTCCGCGCCGTCCGGCGGGGGGAAGGACACGGTGATCCATCGGCTTGTCAAAGAGCTCGACGACGCGGTGGTCTATGTCACCGCAACGAGCCGAAAGCCGCGCCGGGGTGAGCAAGACGGCGTGGACTACTACTTCTACGAGCCGGAGAAATTCCGCGCCGAGATCGAGGCTGGGAACTTCCTCGAGTGGTCGATGGTGCACGGGGACTTCAAGGGCGTTCGCAAGGACGCGCTCGCCGACACGCTCCGCGACCACCGGATCGTCATCGTCAAGCCCGAGCCGCAAGGAATGCGGAAGATCAAAGCGAAGCTGCCCGAGGCGCTTACCGTCTTCATCATGCCGCCGTCCCTGGAATCGCTCCGCAAGCGGCTCGTCGATCGCGGCACCGAGACCGACGAACAGCGCGAGCTGCGAATGCGGAATGCCGAGATCGAGATGGCCGCGACGCCGGAGTACGACTACGTCGTAGTGAACGAGGATGGCAAGATCGACAAGACCGTGGAGGAGATCGCCGAGATCGTGCGGAAGGAGATGACGAAGCCGCGGCACTACGACCTGTGACGCCTAGGACGGCGGAGGTCGCCGTCTTCGCGGGCGTGCGGGGACCCGCCCGGACCTTCAGTTACCTGGTCCCCGACGGACTCGAGCTCCTGCCTGGGCACCTCGTTCGCGTCGGCCTCGGCCAACGTGCCGTTCCCGGCGTCGTGATATCGCTCGACGGCGCCGCCGCCGGACGTGAGCTCAAGCCGGTCGACGCTCTCGTGCACCCGCTCCCGCTCCTGCGATCGCATCAGCTCGCACTCGCGAGCTGGATCGCCGGGCGGTACCGCTGCGGTCTCGCCGACGCGGTGCGCGCGATGGTCCCACCCGCGCTCGCCTCCCGTGCGCGATCGCCTCGTCTCGCCGCC
>JALYSZ010000041.1 GCA_030854525.1 Chloroflexota bacterium
CTCGGCTGCAATGGGGCGGTGGACATCTTCGTGCAGCGTGCTACCGCACCGGATGTACTGGAGACCGCGCGGCGAGTAATGCCGCTGTTGCAGGGAGACGCCGCGTTCGCTGTTTCCACCCTCGTGCGCGGAGCGGCAGGGCTCGGGCGCTCCCTCGTGGTCGGGCCGCACGGGAAGCCTACCGGCTCGACGGGGGATGCGGAACTCGACCGCACGATCGCGGCGCGCGCCAGCGACCTCCTCGGCACAGGCATCTCGCAGCTCCACGATCTCGAAGCGCACCAGGTTTTCACCGAAGTCCAGCTCCCGCCACCGTCGCTTCTCGTTCTCGGTGCCGGCGAGGACACGCGCCCGCTCGTCGCCTGTGCGGCGGAGGTCGGATTCCGCGTCACCGTCGTTGACCACCGCTCGGCCTACCTCGGGCGCGATCACTTTCCGACCGGGACGCGCTTAGTCGAAGCCCGTCCAGATTCGAACCTCTCCGATCTGCCGCTCGGCCCGCGAGCCTATGCGGTTGTCAAAACGCACTCGCTGGCGCACGACCGCGCATGGGTGAGGCGGTTGCTGGCGAGCCACGTACCTTACATCGGCGTTCTCGGGCCGCGCGCGCGCATTGACGATGTGCTGCGCGACCTCGGTGCCGAGGAGAACGACCGCGTGTTCGGGCCGGTGGGACTGGACCTGGGCGCCGATGGGCCGGAACAGATCGCGGTGAGCGTCGTGGCGGAACTGCTCGCATTGTTTTCGGGCCGCGAGCCGGGGCATCTCCGGGCGAAGGAGGGCGCCATCCATGCCGGTTGAGCGGACGGGCACTGTGGCCGGTGTCGTGCTCGCCGCCGGCTCCTCGTCCCGTATGGGCAAGAACAAGCTCTTATTCGATCTCGACGGCGAGCCGGTTGTGCGCCGCGCGGTGTGCCGAGCCGCGGCCGCCGGTCTGGACCCGGTCATCGCCGTCCTTGGCCACGAGGCCGAGCTGGTGCGGCGCGAGCTCGATGGTATCACCCCCCCTTGCCGCATCGTCGTGAACCCTGACTACACGCGCGGCATCAACAGCTCGCTCAAGGCGGGGATTGTGGCACTTCCCGCTTCCGCGTCCGCAGCGGTTGTCCTGCTCGCCGACATGCCATTCGTGACGCCCGAGATGATCGCGACGCTCGTGGCGCGGTATCGCGCGACCGGGGCGCCGCTCGTGATCTCCGACTACGACGGCGTGAACGCCCCACCCATGCTGTACGATCGCGCCCTGTTCCCGGAACTTCAGACGATGGAAGGAGAAGGCTGCGGGAAGGTCGTGGTGCGTCGCCACCGGACCGAGGCCGTGGTCGTCGCCTGGCCCGCCATTGCCCTCACCGATCTGGACGTGCCCGGCGACTACGAGCGGGTCCGGTCCGGGCTCGCCGCCGGCTAAGCGCGGACGCACAGCGGCGGCGGCGAGGCCAGCAGCTCGGCAAGCTTGTCGTAGCTCTCGGCTACGCCTTTCTCCATGGGAGATTTGAGGACAGCGTCACGGACTTCCCGCGACGCGTACAGCACCGTCGTCGTGACCGTGGTCTTGCCGCCCTTCTCTACCAGGATCATCGTGTCCAGCGCATCTCCGGCATACCAGGGGTCGTCGAACTTCTCGGTGGCGACGAGCCGCTCGTGCCGGACGATCTCGCGATAGACCCCGCCCATTCCCATCTCGGTTCCGTCCGGTCCACGCCACACGAAGCGATAGGAGCCGCCCACCTTCAGATTGACCTCGCAGACTACGAACGACCAACCGCCGCGGACGCCCAACCAGCGCTTGAGCAGTTCGGGCTTGGTCCAAGCGTCGAAGACCAGACTGCGCGGGGCATGGAAGACGCGTGTCATGGCGATCTCCCGCTCCGAGGGCGTGGTGACCTGCAACTTTCCAACGTTCTTGACGGTGTTCTTCATCGGGTGATCTCCTCTATCGCTTGGTGGTCCCACGTTTTTTCTGCTTGGTCTTCAGTTCTTCGAGCAGGGCGTCGAGGCGCTGGAAGTTGCCCTCCCAGAACCGGCGGTAGCGCTCCAGCCATTTGGTGGCTTCCGCGAGCGGCTTCGCCTCGAGCCGTCGCGTCAAGCCCCCTCAAACACCTCGTAGCCCAGTGATAGCGGTGCGCCGGTCGAATTCACCGACTAACGTACGTTGCGGGTGATGAGCACATTTCGGATGCGGCTTCGCCGCAGTTCGCCTCTTCGATTTATCGCACTAACACATGGAAGACCCAGACAAGCCCGTTGCGCGATGGACCGCTTCGCCTAGCGCGAAGGAGAAGAACATCGTACAGCGCGCGGTCACTGCATTGCTGGATCAGCTCGCGCCCGAACGCGTTCTGAAGCGCAGCGATCAACTTAAAGCTCCGGTCGAACAGCACCGGACGCCAAACGGATGCGTGTTGCAGGCGCCGACGGCAGCGGTAAGCGTGTCGTGGT
>JALYSZ010000277.1 GCA_030854525.1 Chloroflexota bacterium
ATGCGCACCTGCGCGACGTCGCTCTTCGGCGCAACGATCGAGCTGAACCGGCCCGCTTCGGTACCCGGGACCGTAACTGCGACGCGACCGTTGTCTTGCGCGACGGTAGACCCAGGGATGTATCGGAGGACCGAGCCGTCCTTTGTGCCCGCGGCCTGTCCGACAGCGTTGACGACGAACGCCTGCGTCGTGTTCTCGAATGTGAAGGTCAGCGTCGGATCGGTGATCGGCTGCGGCGCGGAAGGCCCGGTCTCGCTGACCGTGGTCTGCATCCCTGCCGCGACGAGGACCGGCGGCACCGCTGTGTCGCTACCGAACGTCCGCACGGTACCGTCGGTCGTGCTGACGATCGTGCGACCCAGTGAATCGACTCGGACCTGGAAAGCGGTCCCCTGCACCGTGCTCGTCGAGGTCGGGGTCAGCACGGCGTAGCGGCCGCCGTCCCCGATCGAGTGCGCCACGACGTGCCAGGTGTTGCCGTTCAGCTGACGAAGGACGAGGTCGATATCACGACCGCCGGCCACGGTGCCAAGCGTCTCGAGGATGACCTGCGTGTCGGGCTCGAGCACGATCAGCGATTTGTCGAAGAACGTAAGTGCGGCGTGCGCGCCCGAGGCCGTGCGTATGGTGTCGCCCTGCGCCACAAGATCGTTGGTCGATGCCGGGGCGAAGCCGCCGGAACCGTGCCGCACGTCGACGTTGCCCTGGAAGATCGTGAGGTTGGCCTTTGCCGCGACGACGGTCGTCTGGTTCAACAGGACGCCGGTCCCGGTCGCGATCAGCAGGAGTGCGGCAGCGAGCGCTGCGACGAGCACGAGCGGACGACGTGTGCGCCTCTCTGGGAGCGGCGGCACCGCGACCAGCGGTACGAGCGCCGGTGCATGCGCGTGGTGGATCGCGTCGCGAACTTCAGTGAGGGTCGCGGTCACGACCTTGAGCTCGATGCCTCCGAGCATGTCCTTTGCTTCGTGCAGAGTCGCCTCATCAAGTGGGTCGGCCATCGCGAGCGTCGCGTTCGCGCGTCCGAACTCGACGAGAACGACGGCGCGCAGCTCGCAGAAGCGCCGAGGGAGTTGGCGAGCGACGGCGGCCTCGGGAGCCACGCGCAGTGAGATCACCGGGTGGCCACTCACGCGGGCGAGCGCGCTGGCGAGCGTCTCGGGAACGACGAGCCCGGACCGAAGGATCGCGTTCGACAGCGTCTGCTTGGCCTCGCGCGACTTGTCGAGGTCCTGGATCTGCCGCGAGCTGAGGACCTTCTCCGAAATGAGGAGCTCGGCGAGCTTGGTCTGGGCGCTGGCCGGCTGGCCGCTCGTTGCCTTCGGCGCCGCGATGCCGGCGGCGGCGCGAACGACACGCATGATCTCTTGCGGGGGCTGGTCCTTGGAGATGTGCGCGGCCGCGCCCGTGGCGAGCGCGAGGTCCCGGATCCCCGGGTCCAGTGTGAGGAAGACGATCTTCGTCGCGGGAAGGTTGTCCCGGAGCATCCGCGCGACCTCGAGGCCGGTCATGCCCGGCATCGAGTTGTCGAGGAGGATCAGGTCGGGGCGAAGCTCGAGCGCCTTGCGCGCAGCCTCGCTCCCATCCGCCGCCTCGCCGACGACCTTGAAGTCCGGATCGGGGTCGATGAGCGAGCGCAGACCCTCGCGGACAGCGAGGTGGTCGTCGGCGATGAGGATTCGCTTTGGCACGAGTAGAAGAGTCGTTTCTGGGCTGTTACAAGGCATCCGACCGGAGGGGGAGGAACGGCGTACGCCTCGTGTAGGGGAACCGGACAACGGTGTATCGTCCGGCCATCGACCGACCAAGGCTCCTGCTGGTCGTCTCCCACCCCAGCGTGGGAGCAGGAATCGAGACGATCCTTCGCCTCGAACGACGCTACGAGCTCCGCCGCGCGGCGAAGCTCGCCGAGGCCGAAAGCTGGGCGCGAAGCTGGCCGGCGGACCTCTGCCTGGTAGATGCCCTTTTGGTACGGGGTGGCGAGCGCGCAGAGCTCGGCGTCCCGGCCTTGGTTCTGGCCGCGGGCGCCGCCGAGGGGGCCCGCGCGGAGCGCTCTCTCGACAAACCCGGCGGCTGGATAAACAAGGATGCGGCCGCGGCGGATCTAATCAGCGCTGTAGAACGCTTGTTGACACGGCCCGCCGTACCCGCGGCCGGGTCATTGGCTCTTTTCACGATCGGTGCGCTCTTGGTCGTGCTCATCGGACTCCTTCTCTATCTGATCTGGACCGCCGTCGCGTGATCGAGCCCTAGAATCTCCGCGATGCCGATACGTGTACTTCTCGTCGATGACCATGAGCTCGTGCGCCAGGGCGTCGCGTCCATGCTCGCCAAGGCCGAGGATCTCACCGTCGTCGGCGAGGCGAAGACCGGACGCGAGGCGATCGAGACCGCTCGCAAGGAGCTGCCCGACGTCGTGCTCATGGACGTGCGGATGCCGGACATGGACGGACTCGAGGCGACGCGGCGCATCAAGGAAGAGCGTCCGCGGACCGCTGTGATCATGGTGACGATGCACGACAACCCGGCATACCTGCGAGAAGCCGTCCGCGCCGGGGCGGCGGGCTACCTTCTCAAGGACGTCTCGAAGGACGACCTCATCGACGCGATCCGCCAGGTGGCGACCGGCGGGGCGTTCATCGAGTCGCAGATGCTCAAGGGGATGCTGTCCGAGATGAAGCCCGGATCGGCTACGCCGTCGGCCGCGCGGAATCTCACCAAGCGCGAGCGCGAGATCCTCGCGCTGGTCGCCGAAGGCCTCTCCAACCGCGAGATCGCCGACAAGCTGGTGCTGTCGCCGGAGACTGTGAAGAGCCACGTCGCCGCG
>JALYSZ010000298.1 GCA_030854525.1 Chloroflexota bacterium
CCTTGACGACCCCGCGCTCGACGCGTCCGGTCGCGACCGTGCCGCGGCCCTTGATGCCGAAGACGTCCTCGATCGGCATGAGGAACGGCTTCTCCTTGGCGCGAACGGGCGTCGGGATGTAGGTGTCCACCGCATTCATCAGATCGAAGATGCATTTGAACTCGGGAGCATTCACATCGGTCGACGTGGACTCCAGCGCTTTGAGCGCCGACCCACGGATGATCGGCGTCTTCTCGCCATCGAACTTGTACTTGGTCAGGAGCTCGCGCACTTCCAGCTCGACGAGCTCGAGGAGCTCCTCGTCGTCAACCATGTCCACCTTGTTCAGGAAGACGACGACCTGCGGCACTTCCACTTGGCGGGCGAGCAGGATGTGCTCGCGCGTCTGAGGCATCGGGCCGTCCGCGGCGCTTACGACCAGGATCGCTCCGTCCATCTGCGCCGCACCGGTGATCATGTTCTTGATGTAGTCGGCGTGACCCGGGCAGTCGACGTGCGCGTAGTGGCGCTTGTCGGTCTCGTACTCGACATGCGCGATCGAGATCGTGATGCCGCGCTCGCGCTCTTCGGGGGCGTTGTCGATCGAGTCGAACGGCCGGAACTCGGCCTCGCCCTTCAAAGACAAAGTCTTGGTGATGGCCGCCGTGAGCGTGGTCTTACCGTGGTCGATGTGACCGATCGTCCCCACGTTCACGTGGGGCTTGGTTCGTTCGAACTTCTTCTTGGCCATCGCTCTCTTTCTCTCCTCATTGAGCCCACCTCGGGGATCGAACCCGAGACCTCGTCCTTACCAAGGACGTGCTCTACCAACTGAGCTAGGTGGGCGGTCTCGCTCACTTGGACACTAAAAAGAGGTTGCTCTCCGCAACCCCTTTGGCGCCTGAACAAAAACAAGTATACGGCTGTCGGGCCGCGGGTCGCAGGCGCGCCGTCTACGGGGCTAGCGAGGCCAGACTTTGGCCAGGGCGCGCAGGACGTTCCCGCCGATGACCTTGCCGATGTCCTCATCCGCGTAGTCGTGTCGGACCAGCCAGCGGACGATATTCGGAAACGATTCAGAGGGGTTCTCGATCCCATCTACGTACTCGACCTCGGTGATCGTCCGACCTCCGCGGCTCGCCGCGAGCGAGAACTGCTTCGCGAAAAAGCGGTGGTACCCGACGTGGTCCCCGAAGAAGATGTCCGGGCCGAAGGCGACGTGGTCCATCCCAACCAGGCCCGCGACGTACTCGAAATGCTCCATCACGGACTCGATCGAATGCAAGGGATGGCGCTCGGTCAGCGTGGTGTGCGCGGCGGCGGAGATACCGATCACACCACCGCCCTCTGCGCAGGCACGCAGGACCTCATCCGGCTTCATCCGCTTGGTGTCCCAGAGCGCGCGTGCGCCCGCGTGGGTCACGAACACCGGCTGCTCGCTGTGCTCGATCGTGTCCAGCGACGTGCGGTCGCCGGCGTGTGAGATGTCGATCGCGATGCCGAGACGATTCATGCGGCGCACAGCCTGGCGCCCGAACTCGGTGAGTCCGGCATCGTGGGTCTCGCGCAAGCCGGACCCGAGAGTGTTCGCCTCGCTGTACGCGATCCCGCAGGAGCGGATACCGAGCCCATAGAGGATGTCGAGCCGGTCGAGCTCGTTCTCGATCGGGGTCCCCGTCTCCAGGCAGGGAACGAAAGCGATCCGGCCGGTCGCCTTGGCGGCGCGGATGTCCTCGAGCGTTCCTGCCCGCACGACGAAGTCCTGGTGCGCGATATCGCTGAGCCGCATGCCCAAGTCGTAGACCACGTCGTCCCATTTCCAGCCGGCCCGCGACGTGATCGTCGCGGTGCCGCCCATCAAAGCGTCGAAGACGGCGTCGAGGCCCGAGACGCTGAGCCCCTCATAGCCGGTCCACTCTCGTCCCTGGCGGCGGTACTCGGGCATCTCGGCCACGTCCGCCGGGGCGACCGTGACGTGGTCGTGCAACGAAACCACCGTGTTCTCCTCGAGCAGCCGCGCCACGCGCCGCTCCTCGTCCGCAGAGACTTCGACTCGCCGAGAGGGGACGCGGCCGATCTCCCTCGCGAGCGCGAACGGACGGTAGTCAACGCCTGCCTCGAGGTACTGGAAGGAGCGGTACCCGTCGTACCGCGCGCGTTTCATCGGCGACGTCCTATGGGAGTTCGCATACTACGGTCGCCCGCCTCGCCGTACGCGGGCCATATGTGACGCATGGAGGTCGCCTCGTGTGACGAAAGAGCTCGAAGGTCGTGTCGCCATCGTGACCGGAGGCGCCGGTCGACTGGGCCGCGCCATCGTCGCGGAGATGTCGCGCGCGGGCGCGTCGGTTGGGATCATCGACGCGCGGCGGGACGCCAGTGAAGCGATGGCGACGACGGTGCGCTCCACGGGCGGCCGGTCGGCCAGCGCCGCCGCCGACATTTCGCGGACGGCCGAAGTCGAGGCCGCGGTCGACGCGCTCGAACGCGAACTCGGCCCCGTGGACGTCCTGGTCAACGCTCATGGCATCTTCCCGAACCGTCCCGTGCTGGAGATGGACGACGAAGAGTGGGATCGTGTTTTCGCCGTCAACACGCGCGGCACGATGCTGTCTTGCCGCGCAGTCGCGCGCCGACTCGTTGCGCGACACGCCCCGGGAGCGATCGTGAACATCTCCTCCGGCGCCGCAACGTCCGCGCGGGCGGGCGGCGCCCACTACACCGGTAGCAAGGCCGCAGTGAACCTTCTGACCCACGTCCTCGCGATCGAGCTCGGCCCGCATGGGATTCGCGTGAACGCGGTAGCGCCCGGGCTCGTGCTGGACGAGGTCCTCCGCGAGGGCGACGGCCACGAGTCGGAGTACGTGAGGCTCCAGCTCCGCGGTACGCCGCTCCGACGCACCGGCGCGCCCGAGGACGTCGCGCCCGCGGTGGTTTTCCTCGCCAGCGATCGCTCGCCCTGGACGACCGGCGCGATCCTCGACGTAAGCGGAGGCAGTCACTGCGGACGCCCGCACGTTCCGCTCAGCCGCGAGCTTCGCTGAGCTCGCGCCCGCGTCGCTCGACCTCGTCCAGGTTCTCCCAGGCGAAGCCGCGCCGGCCGGCCTCCATCTCGGTGATGAGCTCGAAGACGGCTCGGTTCAGCGGCATGTCGACGCCGTGTCGCGCAGCTTCCGCGACCAGGCGGCCGAGCTGCGGCTCGGCCTCGGTCTTGCGCTTTCGCACAGCGAGGTCGATCCAAATCCCGGTCCGTTGCTGAAGAGGATTGAAGGAATCGGCGATCGCCGCCAAGGCGCTCCGCACGACGGTGCTCGAGCGTCCAGCCCGTCGAAGGGTTTCCGGAGCGAAGCCGTGCAGCTCGATGAGCCGTACATTCATGGCGTCGGCGGCTTCGGCTGCCTCGGACACGAGATCGGCCATGAGCTCGTGGTAGCGCTCGCGCGCCAAGATGTCCTTCACATCGGCATCCACCAGGGCCGTGGCGAAGAACACGCTCGCCATCGCGATCTTGCTCCAGAGGCACCCGAGGACGTTGTCCGAGACCTCGCACTCTTGCACGGCGGAGAGCGCGTCGCCCAGCGTGCGGGCGCGCGGCGTGATCCGTCCGTCCAGCTCGCCAACATGAAAGCCGCCCTTTGTTCCGTGAACCACGCGGCCCGGGCCTTCGTAGTGGCCCCCGAAGTTGAAGCAAGCCACAAGAGTGCGCCCTGCGCCGACCGCCTCGACCAGGTCGTAGTAAGCAAGGCCGTTCTGCATCGACAGGACGTACTCGTCATCAGCGAGCAAGGGCGTCACCGGCGCGAGGGCGGTCTTCGTGTGCAATGTCTTCACCGCGCAGATCACCGTCCCGAGGGGCGGCCGCAGCTCCGAAGGGCGTAGCGCGGCACGCGGGCGGGCGGTGAACGCCGACTGTCCCTCGAGAGTTAGCCCGCGTTCGCGAATCGCCGCGAGATGCTCGTCGACGGTGTCGACGAACGTGACGTCGTGCCCGGCCCGGATCAGGTGCGCGCCGGTGATGCCTCCGATGGCCCCGGCGCCGACGATCGTGAACTGCACGCCGCGGGATACTAGGCGACCAACGCGAGTTAACGCCGGCCATCCTGCTATCGTCGGCGCCGCCGTTCGCCGACCACCTGCTCAACGGCAACGGGATCGAGCGCAGCGGCTCGTTGCGCTCGAAGAATCGAGGCCGTGCGGGCAGGCATAGGGATCCATCAAAGGGAGGGGGCCGTTTCGATGGCAGACGAAAACACCACGCTCGCGCGCCTTTACGAGCGCCGGCTGAGCCGGAGGCAGTTCCTCCAGCGGTCCGCGGCGCTCGGCATCTCTTCTACAGCGGCGGTCGCGTTCCTCGCCGCCTGCGGCGGTGGCACGCCCGCGCCGGGCGGTGCTGCGACCAGCGGAAAGCCGGCTGGCGCGGACGGGCCGGTCAAGCTGAGCTTCTTCGTGTACGTCGGCGCGAACCAGGGCGTCGTTCCGCGCGAGGTCGTCGCGGAGTACACGAAGGCGAACCCGAACGTGACCATCGAGCTGTACGAGGGCACGAACGCCGAGACGTACCCGAAGATGGTCGCCGCGAAGAAGGTGACTCCCGACCAGCCCATCGTGAACTTCGGCTTCTTCAACGCCGACTCCACGGCCAAGGGCGATGTCGACGACATGTGGGAGAGCCTCGACACGTCGATCGTCACGAGCACGAAGAACGTGTACGACACCTTCAAGCGCAAGGATGACAAGGGAATCGCGTGGGGCATGGTCGGCATCGGCCTCATGTACAACACCACCCAGGTCAAAACTGCGCCCACCTCGTGGATGGACTTCTGGGACGCGAAGTTCCGAAGGCGACTCGCACTCTCCAACGGCAATCACTACCTCTCCGGTCTGGTGACAACGACCCGCGCGCAGGGCGGCAAGGAAAGCGATCCGGCGGCGATCGACAAGTCGTTCAAGCTCATCGCGGAGCAGGCGAAGGCCGGACAGATCGCGCTGTTCTTCCTCAGCAATGACCAGGTGAAGCAGCCGATGATCCGCGGCGAAGTCTGGCTCTCAGGCTGGTTCAACAGCTCGGTAGACATCTGGGCGAACGAGGAGAAGGGCCCCTTCGGCTACGCCGCCCCGAAGGAGGGCCAGATCGCGTTCACGCTCTACCACCAGGTGGTCAAGGGGTCGACGCCGGCGCAGAAGTACCACTCCGAGAAAATCATCCAAATGATGAACGACAAGAAGTGGCTCAGCCGCTACGTGAACCTCACGCACAGCATCCCAGTGCAGAAGGACATCGACGTCGACCCGGCGCTCGCCGCCCAGGAGGCGTTCAAGACGCGGAACATCGAAGGCGCCATCCAGCTTGACTGGCCGACCCTGGCCACCAAGAACTCCGAATGGAAGGACCGCTGGGACAGGGAGGTCGTCGCCTTCGTCAAGTGACCCGCGACGAGCGCACTCACGGTGACGTCGTCGAGCTGCGCGAGGTCACCCGCACCTTTGGCGACGTAGCCGCCGTCGATCACGTAACCCTGGGCATCCGGCAGGGCGAGTTCTTCGCCCTGCTGGGGCCCTCGGGCTGCGGCAAGACGACCACGCTTCGGATTCTCGCGGGCTTCGAGCAGCCAACCAGCGGTGATGTCTACCTCCGCGGACAGCGGGTCAACGACGTGCCTCCATACCGGCGCGACACGAATCTCGTCTTCCAACAGTTGGCGCTCTTCCCGCACATGGACGTGTATGACAACGTCGCCTTCGGGCTCCGGGTAAAAGGACGCCCCGCTGCCGAGACGAGCGACCGCGTGCGCAAGGCGCTCGACCTGGTCGAGCTCTCTGGTCTCGACCGTCGGCGCATACACGAAATCTCAGGGGGCCAGCAGCAGCGCGTTGCCATTGCCCGCGCGCTCGTCAACGAGCCGGCGGTCCTGCTCTTGGACGAACCACTCGGCTCACTCGACCTCAAGCTGCGTGTCCAGATGCAGCGCGAGCTCAAGGCTATGCAGCGCCGCTCGGGCACGACCTTCGTTTACGTGACACACGATCAAGGCGAGGCGTTGGCGATGGCCGACCGCATCGCGGTCATGCAGTCCGGTCGGATCGCTCAGATCGGCGCGCCTGAATACATCTACTCCCGCCCCGCGACCCGCTTCGTCGCGCACTTCATCGGCGACACGAACATCATCCCGGTCACCGTGGGCGGCCGATCATCGGACGGCTCGGTCATGTTGGAGGCGCGCGGCCTGCGCTTCGAGGCGGCCGATACCGATGCGCGCCTGGGCGAGTCGCGCAATGTCTCGCTGCGGCCGGAGAAGGTCAGGATCGCCGCGCCTTCCGGTGCACGCACCGGCGGCCATCCCGGTACGGTCACCGACGTCACGTTCCTCGGCCCGCTCACGCGCTACGAGGTCACGGTGGGCGACGGCTTGAACCTCGTGGTTCAGGCGAAGACCGAGTCGGAAGAGCACTTTCGGAAAGACGATGCGGTTTCGGTGAGCTGGCCGCCGGCCGCCCTCGTGATCCTGAAGGACTAGACCTCCATGCCCCTCCGCCGCTCGCCGCTGCTGCTCCTGCCGGCTTTCGGGATCACGGCCGGGGTCTTCGGCGCCGCGATGCTGCTGCTCTTCTCATACAGCGCTTACACCTTCCGGGGCGGGCAGCTCACCGAGGAGGTGAGTTTCCTCGCATGGCAGAAGTTCTTTACCGATCCCTTCTATTGGGGCGTTGTCGGAAACACGCTGCAGCTCGCACTAGGCGTTACGGCAGTCGCGCTGCTCATCGGGTACCCGGCGGCCTACGCGCTTACGAAGGTGCGCAGCCAGAAGCTCCTTGTCGCGGCGTACATCATCATTTTCTCGCCTCTCCTGGTGAGCGTCGTCGTCCGCGTGTACGGATGGCTGCTGCTGCTCTCCGACAGTGGGGTGATCAACCAGGCACTCCTCGCGGTTGGTCTCATCGACGAACCGATCCGGATGATCTTCAACAACACCGGCGTGATCATCGCGCTCGTCCACATCCTCCTGCCCTTCATGATCTTCCCGATCCTCAGCGTCCTCCTGCAGTTCGATCACGCGCAGCGCGAGGCCGCGAACGACCTTGGCGCGAACCGGGTCCAAACGTTCCTGCGCGTCGTCCTGCCGATGAGCCTCCCGGGCGTCGTCGCCGGGGCGCAAATCGTGTTCACGCTGGCGATCAGCGCGTTCGTGACTCCGGCGATCCTTGGAGGCGGTAAGGTCCAGGTCCTCTCGCGGCACATCTGGTTCAACGTGGTGGACGTGAACTGGCCGCTTGCCGCGGTCGAGGCAATCGTCCTGCTGGTTCTGGCGCTCGGCGCCCTCGCGATGTTCGACCTCGCGGCGCGCTCTTTGCGCTCGATGCGACCGACAGGGTCCCCCCGCCCGCGTTCCGATTCGCCCGGCGGCTGGATCGACCGGGCGCTGCGGGTCTCGCTCGTCGTGGTGCTGGCCTTCATGCTGTCGCCGCTCATCTTCGTTGTGATCAACTCTTTCAACGACTCGGCGTTCAACCGCTTTCCACCCGAAGGTTTCTCGCTCAAGTGGTATGAGTTCGTGCTCTCGTACGTCCCGTTCCGCGACGGCATGGTCAATTCGCTCATCGTCGCCACTGCGTCGACATTGATCGCGGTGCCGGCCGGGATGCTGGCGGCGCTCGCGCTCGTCCGCGGAAGCTTCCGCGGAAAGGGCGCGCTGCGCGCATTTTTCATGTCGCCTCTGGTCATGCCGAAGGTGGCGATCGGGATCGCGGTGTTCATCCTGCTCATCCGCCTGCGGCTCTTCGGGTCGTTGACGAGCCTCGTCGTCGTGCACGCCATGCTGTCGCTGCCCTTCACGATCGTGCTGCTGACAGCGAGCCTGGTCGGCGTGAACCGGACGCTTGAGGAGGCGGCGATGGACCTTGGCGCGGGGCAGCTGCGGACGTTCTGGAGGGTGACGGTCCCCCAAATACGCGCGGGGCTCATCGTGGCCGCGGTCTTCGCGTTCATCTCCTCGTTCGACGAGACAGAGGCATCGGTCTTCCTGGTTCGCCCCGCGAACATCACGTTGCCCATCCAGATGTTCCTTTACGTCGAGCAGTACCAGAATCCGACGCTCGCCGCGCTCTCGACGCTCCTCATCGCACTCACCGTGTTGATCGTGGTCGTCGCAATGCGCTTCGTGCGTGGTGCGGAGCTGGCACGACTGGTGGCACGACGCTAGGCGCGCCGTTTCCCCTTCCTGGCACGAGCCGCGCCGTTGTTGCGGCGGCTGCGCCGGGGCGCGGACCCGGATTTTGGGCAGGCGCGCCGAGCGCTGCCCTCGACACGGACGGCACCGTCTTCCTCGCGTACCGGGTGCGTAATGGCCACGGTGTGAACGACGCGACCGTCGTCGCGCGCTCCACCGACGGTGAGCGCTTCACGACGATCGCGACACTGGACCAGACGCGATTCAACGCGCAGGCGGTGGAGCGGCCGGCGGTCGTGAGGACCGATGCGGGGTGGCGACTCTACGTGTGCTGCGCGACTCCGCGCAGCAAACACTGGTGGATCGGGGTGCTCGAGGCAAAGGACCCCGAAGGGTTCGCCGTCGCCGAGGTGCGCACGGTCTTTCCTGGCGACGACCGTACCGGCGTGAAGGATCCGCTCGTGCGCCGCGCGGGCGGCGGATGGGAAGCGTGGATCTGCTGCCATCCGCTCGACACGCCAGACGAGGAAGACCGCATGAGCACCGCGTACGCGACGAGCGCCGACGGTCTCACCTGGCGGTGGCACGGCACGGTGTTATTCGGCCGGGCCGGGAAGTGGGACGCGCGGGGCGCGCGCGTCACGACGATCCTTCCGGACGGGCGCGCGAGCTACGACGGCCGCGCGACGAAAGAGGAGAACTGGTTCGAGCGGACCGGTCTGGCGCGACGCACCGCTCGCGGCGGCGAGCTCGCTCACGTCGGTGATGCGCCGGTCGCTGATGTCCGCTACCTCGAGGTGTTACCGCTCCGCGACGGCGCCTTCCGCATCTACTACGAGGCGCGGCTCCCGGACGAGAGCCACGAGCTTCGAACGGAACTCATCGCCACGTAGCGGGCGCGCATCAAGTCCTCAGCCGTTCAGGATCTTCAGGTCGAGCTTGCGGAGACGCTCGGGGTCGGCGAGCAAATTGATTTCGACGATCTTCCCGCCCGTGATCGTGACGCCGAATACGACGCGCGGCCGTCCCCCGGGACCCATACGGCGCCTGCGACTCCGTTCACCAAAGCCGGTTGTGCGAACCGAGCACGCCCCGAGAAGGTGTTGGCCACGGCTGCCGCGCCGCGGACAGCTCTCACCCGGGGTGCGGTTCGGTGGCCAGGCGCGGCTGGGACCGACGTAGCAGCAGGGCGTTGGTAACTACGGTGATGGAGCTCGCGCTCATGGCGAGCGCGCCGAACTCGGGGCGGAGCAAGATGCCGAACGCCGGGTACAGCACTCCGGCGGCGATGGGGATCGCTACGACGTTGTAGATCGCGGCCCAGAAGAGATTCTGCTTCATCTTGCGCACGGTCGCCTTCGAGAGACGGATCGCGGCGAGGACATCGCGCGGATCCGAGCGCATGAGCACGATGTCGCCGGCCTCGATCGCAACATCGGTGCCAGCACCGATCGCCATGCCAAGATCGGCTTGCGCGAGCGCCGGTGCGTCGTTGATTCCGTCACCGACCATCGCCACGAACTTGCCCTCGGCCTGGAGGCGTTTCACCTCTTCGGCCTTGTTCTCTGGCAGCACCTCGGCCAGCACGCGC